>JAZUIS010000086.1:0-52539 GCA_045642345.1 Lachnospiraceae bacterium | reverse complement strand
ATGACATCCGCCGTACTCTACGCGTACATTAAAATCTTCATTTTGGAATAAACACAGTCCTGCAACAGCACCGTCATACAAATCATCTCCCTTGAAGGTAACTGCCGCTTCAAAGCAATGACAATCCTGACGAAGACAAATGTATGAAGGCTTACCGAAACCTGTTATCTTTTCGGGACTGCATGTTAAATAAAGACCTTCGTTCTCAACAAGCTTATACATATCTTCTCTGGGATTACGAAGATACATAAATTCCGGTCCCAGTTTAAACTGTTTGGTAAAGTCATAAAGCTTACTTACATTCGGAACTGATGTGGGTCTGCATTCGGGGATTGCTTCAGGAAGGTCAATAACCATCTGAGCTGCCAGCATTCCAAGACCCGGATTTACTACCGGCCAGTCGTTTTCCCAAATTACTCTTGCAAGGAAGGTTTCTCTTCCCATTGTCGTATAGTTATTGGCAGGACGTACCGCAAGCATTACCATGTACCAGTCGCCGTTTACTATCTGGAACATGTCTGCATGTCCTACATACTTGATGGGATATTTTTGTCCCAAATGTCTGTGTGTAAAAATAGGATTACAGAAATTCTGTTCATAAGGACCGAATACATCCTTTGAACGGCATACGGATACAGCATGCTCAGGACCTGTACCGCCTTCTGCATGAAGAATATAGTAATACTCACCAATATGATAAAGGTGCGGTCCTTCAGGCCAGTGTACGCCCTTCATGGCACCGTTCCATACATTCTTGGGTTCGCCTATAAGCTTAAACTCCTTAATATCAACTTCCTGGATATAGATAAACCAGTCTCCGTTATACTTAACTCCGTCCGGGTTCGGATGAGTTCCTATATAGTAGCAACGTCCGTCATCATCAAAGAACAAGCTGGGGTCTATTCCGTCGGCGCCTTCAATATAATGAGGTTCGGAATATGGTCCCTCGGGTTTATCCGAAGTAACTATGAAGTTATCACCATAAGAAACATTAGTACAAATAACATAATAAACACCGTCATAATATCTCATTGTCGGTGCGAATAATCCTCTTGAAATCTGCGCCTCCTTAAGAGGTAATTGCGATTCGCGTGTCAGAACATTTCCGATTTGCTCCCAATGTGCCAAGTCACGGCTGTGCATAATAGGAAGTCCCGGGAAATATGCAAATGACGAATTTACAATATAGTAATCTTCTCCTACTGCACAAATTGTCGGGTCGGGATAAAAGCCTGCTAATAATGGGTTGTTTGCTATAACTGACATAGTTAATCTCTCCTTCTACTTAATTATTCCGGTTTACTTATAATAATTTGACCGTCCTTATATGCTAACTTAACTTTGTTATCACTAAGGCCCAGTTCATTAATCAATTCCATCGGTATCTGTAATCTATGCGCTTTATCAAGAACAACATATTCATCCTGAGTATCTTCTGCTCTCCAGTCTATATTGCTCTCCTTAACTCTGTCAACAAAGGCCTCTTTAAGAACACGCTCCGAGCTTATCTTACCGTCTCTTATGGCAACTACTCTTTTAACCTTCTTGGATAAAGCCATATCATGTGTGACAATAAGTATCGTTTGTCCATTCTTATTAAGTTCGGTAAACAGATCAAATATATAATCTGCCGTTTTGGTATCAACCGAACCTGTCGGTTCATCTGCAAGAAGAAGTTTGGGAGAATTGGCAAGGGCTATTGCTATTGCTATTCTCTGCTGTTCACCGCCGGAAAGCATATTCATCTTGCTGTGTTTCTTATGACTTAGCCCCACCATTTCAAGAAGTTCAAGGGCTTTATCCTTTTTATGCTTCGTGCTTGATAAATTCATAGGAAGCATAATATTCTCAATAGCAGTAAGATACGGCAGCATGTTACGTCCGTTATTCTGCCACACGAATCCTACGGTATCGCGCTTATACAAAACAAGTTCCTTCTCGGACATGGTAAACAGGTTCTTGCCGTCCACCCATAAGGAGCCGGCACTTGGTCTGTCAAGTCCGCCTATCATATTAAGGAATGTGGATTTACCGGAACCCGAATTACCTATAAGAGCAGTCAGTTCTCCCGTATTTACGGTAAGATCCAATCCCTGAAGAGCGAGGACTTCGGTTTCTTTAGTTTTATAGATTTTTACCAGGCCGTCCGCCTGGACCATTACCTCATTTTCAGGCATTAATTCTTTCTCCGTTTTCAAGTTCGATAATCATATCCGCTGCACCCATAAGTCCCACATCATGTGTTGTCATAAGTACGGTAATACCTTCTTTGCGCGTCATTTCTTTGAACATTTCCGTTACGCGGGCTGCCATGGCAGAATCAAGTTCGGCCGTAGGCTCATCCGCGAATATTATACTCGGTTTATGTGCCAGGGCTCTTGCAATGGCTACTCTTTGCTGTTCACCACCCGACATTTCGGCGCTCATATGATTCATTCGGTTGCCAAGGCCCACCAGCTTAAGGCATTCCTCGACTCTCTTTTCAGTATCCTTATTTATCTTCATTCCTGCCATTCGCATGCTGAATTCAACGTTTTGAAATGCATTAAGCGAAGGTATTAAAGATACTGACTGAAAAACAAATCCCATCTTGGTTCTTCGCAAATTCTCTCTTTCCTTTAAGGAACGATGCTTAAGGGATTCTCCTTCGATAAACACTTCGCCTTCGGTAGGATCATCAAGCGAATTAATGATATTCATAAGCGTTGTCTTTCCGGAACCGCTTCGCCCTTTAAGGATTGCAAAGGCGCCTTCCGGTATTTCAAGGTCTATACCTTTCAATGCCCAGAACTTACCTGCCGGAGTGTCAAATGCTCTCTTTATTCCGTTGGCCTTAATTACAATATCTGACATTATTCTTCACCTAACTTAAGTGCCTTGGTTACATTCATTCTAAAAAGCAGCGCAATAAGTACGCATACGCTGATAAGCATAACTGCTGCAATAATTCCATAGAGTCTGTACATATCCGATGCTCTTGTAATAAGCTTCATCGGAAGCACCTGCTCTGATGTAGCGTAGGATGCCTGTAGCATCGGGACAAACATATCGGACGTTAACTTACCTATTCCGATTCCCGCAAGTACCGAAAATACTCCCGAAAACAATTGCTCTATAACCAGCATCTTAACAATTTCCGCCTTATGGAAGCCACAGGCTCTTAGTACACCGAATACCAATTCACGTTCTTTAATAGACATAATCCAGTAAATCAAATATCCGACCGCACACAGCAAAATCGTTACAACGAATCCCATCGTAAGAACTCCGTTCGTTCCCTGTAATAAAGGATCCGTCATTGTATTTTCTATATCATCAACTTTATTAACATATCTTTTAACCTTCATGGAATACTTATCAATAAACTGTGCGACATCATTTCCATTGGCATTTTCATTTAAAGATATCCATATTTCGTAAGGCTTAACTCCCCATTCCTTTTTAAGATATGCATAATGCGTTACTATCAAATAGTTATCTTCCGTAACGGCATTTCCATCGGGATTAATGCTGGTAACAGTAGGCGAATATGTCGGGAAATAATCCACAAAACCGACTACTTTAGCCTTCGCGCTTACTCCGTCAACATTGGTAAATTCAATCGTATCACCCACTTTGTAATCAAGAGTGGTCTGGAAATTCTTTGAAAGCAAAGCACCGTCCTCGGTCCCGGCAAGCTCGTTAAGATATTCATAATAGAACTTGTCATTAACCTCCTCGGGAAGCTTGGTCATAAGACCGAATTCTTTTGTATGAATTCCCATCAAAGTCATTGCCGTTCTTGAGTTTTTACTCTGTTTAACATACGCGGCATTGTCGTAATATACCTTGGTATATGATGAGGCAAAATCCATTGACGCATACTTACCGAAATCCGGTTCCATATACTGTCCCGTAGGTGTTCCCGACGAATCAATTACAGCAGGCCAGTTCTCCTTAAGGATAACATCAACACCGTCTCTGTACTCGGTATTCTCAACAGCATTTTCGAGAATGGTTCTTGCAACGGTCGCATGGAACATTCCCAGCGAAATCGTCATAATAAGGAACAACATAATAAGCTGCATCTTACGTCCGTTCTTAATATTCTCCATAAACGAAATATATGAAGACGGTCCGCAAAAACGTTTCGTACACAAATATATAAGTTTAACGATATATGGCTGTATTCTTAAGAAAAACAGTCCCATACCTACTATGAACAATGATGAACTTATATACAAAAGCGGATCAAGACTCTTTCCCGACAAAACTGTTTCGGATATTGAGTTCATACTCTTATTAAAGCTGTAATATCCATATCCCGATATGCCTATAAGTACAATATCAAGATAGAATTTTTCCCAGAAACTCTTTTTCTTAAGTGCCTTCTGCTGCTTAAGATGAACAATTGAAACTTTACTGTGTTTAACCGCGGGCAAAGATATACTAAGAAGCGTAATAAACATAGCTGCCAAAGCATACAGAAACGCTTCAAAAGTATAAGTAATCTTAAGGCTCTGGCTAAAATCAAACTCAAGGAAATTACGTGTTGAGCCTAAAAGACGGCTGAATACTCCGCCAAGCGGTATTCCTATTGCCGCTCCCACAAGCGTTAAGAACAATCCCTGATAAATATATAAAAGCAGTATCTGGCCTCGGAAGCTTCCTCTTGACTTAATAACAGATATTTCATTCCGCTCCATCTCATACATCTGACCCGATATCATAAGAAGAAAAGCTGCCAAAAGTACGAGCACCGGTATCTGAAGAATAATAAGTGTTGTAGAAATTCTGACCTTCTTAAGCTCATATTCTTCCAGAATAGACTGATACTCCGGATCCTTTATTACGCTCTTATACTTGCCCTCATTACACATATAATTTGTGTAATCATTTATCTTTGAAATATCGGAAGCCGTAACGTTTTCGTAGTCAACCAAATCATATACGGAAATTCCGATTGTATACTTCGCTGCATTCTCTCCCGTAAACATCTCTTTGAACAAATCATCGTTCATAAAGCAGTTTTCAACAAAACTCTCGGGATTCTCCTGGAAATAGAAATCCTTATTATCATCTTTGGTAAACACACCGACAATTTTAATCTTAATCGGATTACCCTCTGTATCTTTAAGTGTTTCAAAGGTAAGTTCTTCATCAAGAAGCAATCCCTGATTAACAAGGGTTGCCTGAGAAATGATTACCTCAATGGCACCGTCGGCATCCTTACCTGTTTCACCAAACATACGACCGTTAATCATCGATGCATGATTTTCCAAATCCGTCATTGCGCTAAGCGACAAAGACATATCTTCGGCATCATCACGTTTAATCGATGAAACAATAGGCGCCCTGTATACATTTAAATACTCAACGGTTTGAGCCTTAGGCACACCCATTTCAGTGTACAAAGTATCCGCATACTTTTCGATTTTGCCTATGGTGTCTTTTTTATCCTTCTTGCAGGTTGCACTCATTTTGATTACCATGGGCCATTTACCTTCTTTGGCCACATAATTGGTAAACTCATCCTGAAGCATGCGGTCATAGGCCGCCTTTTGATAAAGAGGAAAACTTACCGTCGTGGCAATAAGCAAAATACAGCCCAAAAGAAGGCTCAAATTCATCCATCGCTTTTGCCACATTTTCTGCAACATTATTCCAAGCATATTTCCATACCCTCCTTAATGTCGCCGTAAGCAACCCAGTAATTAGCATTATCCGAGCCACCGGCCACGAACTTAACCGGTTTGGCCAAGCCGTTCTCATCCTTTGTTATGACATATGTGTCATTTCCGGATTTGTATACGGCATTTTTCGGAACAAGAAGTACATTATCCATACTACGAATAGAACCGGAAACATCATATCTGTTTCTGCTCCAATATCCGTTACTCAAATCAGATCCTGCTGCTGAAAGTGCTTCACGATCTTCATCACTAATTTTGATAATCGAATAACCGGTTCTTAAATCTTTTGAGGTAGCATAGGGGCTTAAATTCGCCACCATACCCGTCATAGGGAATGATTGTCCGTTAGAATTCTTGAAGGTTACCGTCATTTCATTACCGTATGAAAGCAGACCTTCCTTATCCTCAACGATAATATAACTTGACTCATCGGGAGCAATCTGAATAATTCCCTCTCTGTAGCCTATAAGAGAGCCGTCCTTAATGTCCGTAGTTGCTGTTACTATTCCGTCATAAGGAGCCGTAAGTTCGATTATTCCCGAGTACATCGAAACCTTCTTAAGTTGCTTATTCAAGTCCTCAATTGACTGATTTCGGTCACGGATTGCCCTGTCGAGGGTAATCAGTTCATCTTCATTATATGTACTCTGTTTCTTGGTATATAAATCAGTCAGTCGCTCCTGCTGTCTTTGAAGTTTTCGTTTGATTCTTTCAGCCGCCACTCCGTCAGACACTACTTCGATTTTGGCAAGAACCTGACCTTTTGTTATCTGCTCATAATCACTTACACACAATTCCTTAACATAGCAGGTTCCGTTCTTTGCAGGATTAGATACCCACTCACTGAACGGATAGAACAAAAATCCACCGGTACTGAAGGTATAGTCTACCTTTCCCTTCGTGATGGTTGCCTTCTTTGTTCCGACATTATAATCAACATCAAACACTATTTTGTCACCTTCGTTAAGACCATAAGTGATTTCGATAAAGCTGTTATCAAACACACCGGTTTGAACCGGAGTATATACACTTTCACCGTCCTTATAAAGATATACGAATGAACCGGAATCATCTTTAAGGACTGCACCCTTAGGTACGCAAAGAACATCCTTCGTCATTTTTTCCACAACAACAACGGTTGCAAAAGTTCCAAGGGGAAGTTCATTATTCTCATCTTCTATCTTAAAGGTCGAATATACAGCATCATTAAGTTTCATAAGACGCGAATATTCTTCAGGTTCCATATTTTCGTATGTAACCTCATGCCTTACGCCATTAATAATTGCATAATAATCTACAGCCTTGGTTATTATCGACTTACTTACGAAATCACATACGATTTCTTTATCATTCGGATTTCCGACAGCCATAATATTCATTCCCGCCGGAATATTGTCCCCCGATACAAAATAGTTGGACGATACAACCAAACCGTCAATACCGGAAGTGACGGAATTCTCTGCTTCCTTTTCCTGCAGGCGGACAATTCTTTGATTGTTATATGCATAATCAAGGTCAAAGAGTTCTGTGGTCTCAAGATAATTCTGTTCCATTTTTTCTCTGGCCATCTTCGCATTCTTCGCCGCTGTCTCCGCAGGCAAAGCAGCTTTTGCCCACATAGAATATGCATCGGATTCTTTATCTTCAGGCTCCCATGCACACATATCCTGATATGCACCTGCCGCCTTATACTCATTATCCCTTGCCTTGGCCACATCCACTAAATAGTCCGAAACAAAATCAACATGTTCGGCCAATTTATCTGCATTCTCTTCTTCTATCTTTTCGATTTCATCGTCATAGCTTTCGAGACTGCCGTAAAATAAAGTATCACCCTTTGATACCTCATTTCCGGGCAGAGCAGCATAGTTTCCGAATGGAGTATCGGAATCATACATGTATTCTATGGAATCGGGACTAATCATTCCCGAATGTGTCGATACTGTATAAATATCCCGCTTTTCAGCCACGACATAGCTAAGGGCACTGCCTGCAGGCTCGATAAGTTCAATCTCGTCATTGCTTGCATACTGCGAATCCTTAACATTTTCCGGTTTCCCAACATTACCAAACGGAAGCTTGATAGCTGAACATCCGCAAAGAACAACTATCATCAGTCCTGCAACTATTAAATTGATTAAAGCTTTCTTTAATCCAATCATCTGTATACTACTTTTTCTCCTTCGGTAAGACCGCCTGTTACTTCAATCTTGTCATCTCCTGTCAGTCCTACTTCTATCCATTTCATCTGTCTTAGATTATTCTCATCAAGTATATAAACATAGGGGTTTCCGTCCGCATAGTATACCGCTCCTATCGGAATGCAAAGCACCTGGTCACTCTGTTCAAGTATTATTTTAAGCGTTCCCGTAGTCCCTACTTCAATTCCCTCATTATCAGGTCCTGTTACAATTTCAAATTTCTGAGTATCACTCCACGACGACATGTTATAAGGGGTTAGTTCATAACTTCCTTGCGCATTTCCGTATACTACAGACATTTCATATATACCGCCTTCGACAAAATACTCCGCATAGTCGGGATCTGCTGTCTCAAAAAATCCCGAAGCATCGTCTACGATAGTCATAACCACTTCATCCTTCTTGGAGGTAGATCCTTCAAGATAATCCTTTACCGTATATACCATGCCGTTCATGGTCGAATATATTTTAGTATTGCTAAGTTCTGCTTTTAATTTAGCAAGTTCTTTTTGGTCAAATTCTATTTCATCACGATAATCTTCTCTTCTATATTCATAAGACTGCTTAAGCTCGGCTTGATTTTCGTCAAACTTCTTTGCGTCCTCTTCTTCGATATTCTTATTATTGCTTACAAAGCTTGTATAAGCACTTTCTTTGTCAAATTCTTCGGCCTTATCAAGATATCCTAAAAGAAGCTGATTTTTACTAATCTTATATTCCAGTTCATCAATCTTTTCCGGAATATCACCTTCTGATAACTCAATAAGAAGGTCTCCTTTGTTAACCTCATCCCCTGGATTAACATGAACCTTGGTAATCCTTTTGCCTCCAACAGGAAACGAAACCGCCTGCTCCTTAGTCTGAGTATATGTACAGGTAAGCGGCTTTGACAAAACAACATCGTCACGCACTACGCTTATTAAGCTGTAGTCCATATTCTCTTCCTCGGCATCTATTACTACCACTGCTTCTTCGGTAGTCTTAGAGCATCCACTCAAAAAAATACAAGCACCAATAATACCGGCCATAATAGGACGGATGCTGCCTGATTGTGGTTTGTCAACATTATTAAGGTTTTTTATAAAACCGTGTAAACTCATCTTTTTTAGTTCTTTCGTTCTTAAAATCAAAATACTTTTATATCTTAAATCATAATATATCGCAACATATATCAATACTTATCATTCATTGCCCACTTTCTTTCAAAAGTTCGCAAAATGTGAATATGTAATAAAAAGGGCAGTGCCCGGAAAACACTGCCCCTTAGTATTAAGTCAATTGATTATAGAACCATTTTACTGGTTAGCTGCATCAACATAACCCTTCCATGTATCTCTAATTGCTTCAACCTGCTCAGATACTACTGAATTAGCAGCAATATTCCAAACGAAGTCAGCACCAAGATCAAGGTTAGGAATCAAACCGTGATGAGCGATTGTTCCGTGTGCAGGCTCAGACATCATAGCGATTGTCTCATCAACTGCTCTTGAATCGAACTTACCTTCACGAGCTGTAGAAAGATATCCGTTGTAGTTCTCGTAACCTGCAGGATCTTCTGTGTAAAGGTTGTAAGCAAATGCGATCTTCCAAGCTCTGTCTGCATCGTAGCAAGCAGGAATACAGTAAGAGTTGTTAGCCCAAACGTTGATATAATCTGACTTCTGAGGTCCCTTAGGGAACATTACAAAGCCGATTTCATCCTGCATATCATCAAGGAAGTTACCGGGTGTACCGCAGTACTCATCATCAACCATGAATGCTACAGAACCGTTACAGAACTCTTCCTTGTAGTAATCCCACTCAGCGCCTTCAGGATCGTGCTGATCATACTTAGTGAACATATCAACTGTCCACTCAAGAGCTTCTAATGTTTCAGGAGCTTCGAGGTTGTAGAAGTAACCGTTAGCATCCTTACCGATATAAGAACCACCGTTAGAGAAGATAGCTGCTGTTGTCATGTTACCTTCGTTAACTGTTAAACCGTAAACATCATCAACACCATCATTATCTGTATCTCTCTGGCACTGTCCCATTAACTCATCAAACTTATCCCAAGTCCATGTTCCGTCAGCCTGCATATCGTATAATGACTCAGGGTCAATACCTGCATCCTGAAGAACTCTCTTGTTGAAGAATACACCTGTACGAGCTTCTGAAAGTCCTGTTGCCATACAGTAAATTGAGCTTCCCTTAGCGTAGAGCTCATGCACCTTGTTGCTCTGGAACTTCTCCTGAGAGAAATCTAAGCAATCAAGAGTTGCTAAATCGTACATTAATCCGTTAGCCATTGCTGATGTAATAGCCGGATCATCACGAAGTGTAAATACATAGTTAACATCGTCGCCGCCTGTTGTACAGTAGTCAACGAAATCCTGAGGACATGATGTCCAGTCACCGATTGCCTGCTCTTTGATTGTGAAGTTATATGTCTCCTGAGCCCAATCTCTCCACTCCTGACGAGCTTCCTCGTAGTCGTTAGCAGGTTCTGCAGGCTCTTCGGGAGCCCACCAGTTACGAACGATAACTTCCATACCGCCTAAATCGTATACGTTACCGTCTGCATCTGTAAGAACAGTGTAAGGACTAACTTCTTCCTCTTCTTCAACTGCTTCTTCTTCAACTGCTGCTTCTTCAACAGTAGCTTCTTCTTCTGCAGCGGGTTCTGCAGGAGCTGCGGGCTCTGTAGCGCCGCCACAAGCAACTGCACTCATAGCCATAGCTGCTGCTGTTGCTGCTGCTAAAGCTTTCTTTGCCATAGGCTTTTTCATACTTAATTTCCTCCTTATAATGTTTAATGAATCCTATTTTCATTAAATATATATGATGTTTTCTCTATATTCCGGTAAGAGAAAACTCACACTCATTAATTATACCACATATTGTGTATGTTTCCAACGAAAATAACTACTGCAATTACATCTTAATACCTGTACTGCTTATACTTTCAACGAACTGCTTCTGAGCAAACAGATACAATATAATGAGAGGCATAATAATCATCAACGTACCCGTAGCCATAATACAGTTAGAGTATGCAATCGAAATAGTGGTCTTAACTCCAAGAAGCTTCTGGATATATGCTCCCAGGGAATCTACTATTCTCGAAAGTGATGTACTTACCAAAGTCTTGCTTCCCAGGAAAAGCTTTGAATAGAAGCCGTCTGTCCACTGCCATACGAATGCAAAAAGGAAACATGATGTAATAATAGGCTTTGCTTCCGGAAGCATAATTCTAAAGAATGTCTTTAATGTTCCGCATCCGTCAACGTATGCTGCTTCTTCAAGATCACCCGGTATATTTCTAAAGAACTGTCTTATCATATAAATATATAATCCGTTCTTAAGTCCCATACATCCTGCACTCATAAGATAATACGGAATTACCGAACCTCTTAAATTAATTGCTTCACCCTTTATTGCCTTAAATATTCCAAAAATATCAAAAAACTTAAAATGCAGATGAAGCGAATTGGAAATAAGCTGCGGCGGAATAAGAATTACCAAAATAACACACGCAAACCAAAACTTCTTAAACGGGAACTTAAATCTTGCAAATCCATATCCTACAAGTGTACATACGAAAATCTGAAGCACGGCAATTGTAAGTGAAATAACAAGTGAATTAACAAGTCCGTCCTTATAATTCATAATCTCGGCAGCAAGCTGATAGTTCTCTGTCGTAAAATGCTCGGGAATGGAAATAACAATTGGGTTATATAAATCCTCTTCAGTCATGAAACTTACGGATATCTTATTTAAGATAGGCTGAAGTATCATGAAGCACATACCGAACAAAAGTATAAACCGTATAATGCTTACTCCGTATTCCTTTATTCTTTTACGAACCAGATATCCTCCGGATACCTTATTTCTTTCCCAGAAATTATCAAAGGTCTTTACCTTGGTCTTCTTAGTCATAGTAGTATACCCCCTTCGAAATAATGCCCGCGGTTATACCTACAAAGGCCAGAATAATAACAAAATATATCCACGACATGGCAGATGCAAAACCATAATTCATCTGATCTACCATGACTTTTTGAATCTTTTCGATAACCTGATTATCAGATCTCATACAAAAACCGATAACGGTATAAATTCAGTTAACAAGGAATAATGAACTGATCATAGGGAATGTAATCTTCCATAAGCTTTCCCATTTTGTACATCCTTCAATATCGGCAGCTTCATACATGCTTGATGAAATAGTCTGAAGTCCAGATAAGAAGATAATAATCTGAATACCTGAGGCAATAGCTACATCATAAATATTATCAATAAGTTCAAATACCGTTTCGTAAGCTCTTGTACCGATACCGGCTGTAGTAAGCACCTGCTCAAGTCCGTCGGTAATACTTACTCCGTTGGTAGCTACTTCAACCTGAGATGCCAAGGTAGCCATCAGCTGATTATCACTTTCAAGACCTAAAATAACACCGGATGAAAGAATAACGGGTAAGAAGAATACGGCTCTTACCAAGGCTCTTCCCTTAAACTTCTGATTTAAAACCAATGCTACGAAGAAACTAAATACTATAATAGCCAAAGAATAGACTACCATTCTTCCCAACTCTTCCGTAAGAAGTCTGTTAAATTCAGGATCGATTGTAAAAGCCTGAACATAATTCACCGTACCTGCCCAGTGATTTGCGAACGTAGCGGCTCCCAATTCAACATTACAAAAGCTCATATAGAGCGACTGAAAAAACGGTTTTACCATGAAAACCAAAAATCCGATTATAAATGGCGAAATAAACAGATATCCCGCTATCGCCTTACGCTTTTGTAATCCGGCTAATTTGTTTTTTTGTTTCTTCATCTTATCCTCCATGTCACTTTTGGGTGACAAGTCATTTATTACTTAACTACTTTATAATCTCTTGCTGGAACAACTACACCATCAACTTCCGCATCAGAAAATGCATAGTTAACGTATACCTTTGTACCGTCAGCATATTCTGTACATGATACTGTATCCGTAAGATTCACATGTCCTGTCATTTCCTGATTAAAGGTATGACCAAGCTCGTTGTTATATCTGGTATATGTATCGATAATATCCTGATGACAGGAATCAAAATTCGATCCATAGTACTGTGTATACAAGGTCTTTTGGAGAACGAAAGCACTCTCCTTCATAACTGAATACGAAAGTCCCGCACCATACTCTGCCGCATAAAGAATTTCATCCTGTACATTACCTGATATATTAACAGGCTTACCGACATAATCTACATATCCGTGAATAGCCATCTGATAGAAAGGCACATACTCATCAAGAATAGTATACTCCGAACCTCGCAAATCCATATTGGTTACGAAATCAACATAAGGGATAGCATAATCATTACCCATATTAATCATAACCTTAGTCGAATCCAATGACTTAAATCTGTTTTCCTGGAGCTTTGAAACAGTTTCTCTTGTATATGTATTCTTACGATAGAAATCAGATGATAAATCTCTTCCGTCATTTTCAAAAGAAGCTCCTACATTATATTTTTGTGCTTCGGCTACCAGATTATCCGACATCTGGTCCGCAAGCTCTGTATGTAACAGATAATAAGGGTCAAGATCGTCTCTTTCGGAATATGTCGTTCTTGAATACTCCATCAGCTCTGCCCTATCCTTACTTATGAACTTGGCAGCATCGGAGTATGAGAAGAAACCATCAAATATATTGGAATCTATCGCATACTGTGTAATACCGTTAAGGTACAGGTTTACATTAAGGTCATTCGCCGTCTGGCAAAGATTCTTAAAGTCTTTTTTTGAACCAAGGCATGAATTAAGGGAAACGCTCTTAAGCAACTGCTGCTTTACACCGCCGTTACACCAGCCGGTAAGCTTAACAGACATATTATTAAGTCCCTCATCCTTTAAGGTCTTAATAATCTCTGCAGCCTCGTTATATGTAGTAAGTCTAAGCGGTCTTGATGTGGGAACACCCATAATCTGCTTAACCTTATCTACAGCAGAAACCATTTCGATTGAAATCGGTGCATTGCTATCCGTATTCAAGGTAAGGTAATCGCCATATTTTTCCTTAAGATATCCCTGATAATCCTTGGCCATATCGGCATAATCTCCGGAACTGATGAAGCTGTATCTTTGAATCAGTGATTCATCAGGAAGTGTCTCAACATACTTATACACGTCGGAGTTAGCTATATCACCGACATCATACTGCTCTCTTTGAGATACTGAATATATAGCATTTACGTAGTTATATGAATGATTCTTACCTGCAACATCTGCCTGAATTGATGCATACGATCTTCCGTCTTCAAGAATACAAATAAAAGAATCATCCTCGTTGGAAACGCCGTAAACACCAAAATTGGTTCTTGTATTATGAACTACGGCTGCTCTTGAAAGACACATATCCCAGCCGTATACATTGGCATAGTAGTTATTCTGAGAAGTCTTACCGTTATTAAAATGAATAAGGCTTCCGCCACCTTCCGGCACCATCATATATCCGGTATCATTAGGTCCGCCCGCACCAAAATAAGGAAGCGGTGTAATAGTATAGATAGGATACTCTTTCTTATACTGAAGCGAATTATAAGGAACCTCGACAACAAGGTCATCGCCATCAAGTCTGTATATCATACTTACATTGAAAATGGGCTTATCCGAAGTTTTCTCGGCATTATCCATCTCTTTGTCCGATAAGAAATCTTCGTAAGTATAACCTATTCCCTCAAAAATGCTCTGTATCTTCTTACGCATGTTCTCTTTGGTATTGGTACGAAGAATGTAAAGTATCTCTTTTTCAAGAAGCGGGTAACTTGCAAGAAGTTCTTCTTTATTGTCCTTCTTACCAAGCTTCTTAATATTATATTTTTTGTAGTACTGCGAAATAGTGTTGGCATCGTCTGTTGACATCATGCCTGTCCACTTTTCGTAGTCAGTCTTCGTAAGTACCGGAGGAATAACATATTCCTTTTCGACATCACCCAAAGAGTAATCAACTCTTATGTAATCATCGCCCTGCTCAATTTCATAAATTCCGTTTAATGTGCTCTGAGCATATGTATTAAATGTAGTTTCAAGTCCTGTTCGTACCGCATATGACATAATAAGCGGTGACTGTAGCTTATTCTTTTCTTCCATTAATGCAGCGCCGTCGTTAGCCGCACCTTCCGGATTCGAATACCATACCTTATGAGAGTCTTTGACCTCAAGTGTAAACTGTGTTGTCACAGGATCCATAACGAACTTAAGGGCATCATTTTCCATAACGATATCTTTATCATCACCCGAATAAGCCCGAACCTCGATTATCTGCTCTTCCTCTTCGACATTTTGATAGTTTACAACTACATAAACGCCAATAAGAATAATTGCGCACAGAATAATCGGAAAGATTAAACTTTTAAGTGCAGCCTTAATCTTATTATCGCGCTCCGTCTTTAATTCTATGTTTACATGCTTTTCTTTCTTTTTCATGTTAACTCCCAAACCTATAGCCTAAACAGGAATTCTCTTCCCAAAGATATAAAATATACAACGCCCTGCGAAATCATACTAAAGAAAATCATAAGCAGGAATATCATAACCAGCATTGCAAATAATGTCGCTACCGTGAACAAAATATTCTTACCGCCGGAATACTCGTGGATCTGTCCCATTGCCGCAATTATCAAAAGTGCACAGTAAATAAGTGAAATAACATAAAGCACTTCATAGAACTGACCTTCTTCAACGGTAACGAAATTACTCATTATCATCAAAGGCAACTGAATTACCACATAAGGAGTAAATCCGTAACAGGTTGCCATATATACCTGTCCTAATTTTCCTTTACCGTCAAACAATGTCGTAAGTGCCCAGTTACCTACTACCCACAAAGACAAGGGTAACAGAATACTTGCCAGATAAAGGAATATATTAAGGTCTTCCCAATATACTTCCATAAACAGGAAACTTGTATACCTAAGCTTTGCTATTCGTATAGCCAGTGCCAGAAACAAAATAGTATTGGCACCTGCAATGGTTCCTCTTCTTTCATGTGTTAAGTCCCAGAATCCGTCAAGCGGATGCGTAAGACAATACAACGCAAACTTAAGTGAATTTAAGTATCTTATCCAGGTTTCTTTTTTAGTTAATGTAGCTATCATGCTTTCTCCCAATCAATATCTGCATTTGCAACTTCATATTTCATAGATTTATATTTTCCGATTCCCATAGGCACTAAGAACAATGCTAAAATCACGATTACAATAATCGCAATGTGGTCTTCAACCCACTCTTTTCGATACTGTTTATATGCTTTGGAATAATTATCTCTATCCCACTTAACCTCGAAATAATCCATAGCCTCTTTATATCTTTCCTGACGAAGGTAAGCTCTTCCGATTCCGATATAAGCAAGGTCATAGTTCCCGTTAAGTCTCATAACTTCTTCCCAACATTCACCGGAAACTTCATAATGACCTTTGTCGAATTCATCGATAGCTTCATATACAAGTGAACCGAACTCTGTAGGAATAAATACTGTGATAGCGCAATCAAGCGGATCAAGTACCATTAAGTCATGGTCATAATGCTCTATGGCAACAGGACGTCTGAAATATCCGTCCATATTACCGTTACCGCCAAAGGCAAATACCATATGACCCTGGTCATCATAGCCAAAGCACCTTCCTCTGTTTCTGTCAAGACACACAAAGATATCGTCATCAAAACATGTTACATCCGAAAAATACGATGGACCTTCATATCCGCTTCCGGTACCGCCCATATGGATATCTCCGTAAATAGGCCAGTCACCGTTACGAACCATAATATCGTTACCCATAAGGTTAATTCTGCGGACTGCATCCGCGTCTCCTGCCTTTAAGTCCTCTGCCGTAACAGCACCGGTACATGCATAAACGAATCCCTCATGGTCCATATATACATTGTCATACTCTGTAGGAACGAAAGAAACCATCTGTGCTCTTTGCTCCTGAGTAGCCAACTTCTTCCAAACATAATCCATAAAGTCAAAGGTAACCTTGGTAGCTCCTACGAAACCTGCGAAAGTTCCGTCAGCCTCATACTTGATTAATCCTTTGTTAATACCTGTAGCAATACAGTACAATCTGTCAGCTGTATCAATTACAAGTTTCGTAGGCTGGAATGTCAGGTCCTTATCAAGAGTATTATCATTGGGCTTAACAAATTCCTGAATGAAGTTCAAGTCTTTATCAAGCTTTAATACTCTTCCGTTACCCTTATCGGCAATAAAGAAGCATCCTTCTTCCGAAATTGCAATATCTGTAGGCCCTGCAAAAGTATTATTATCAGCACCCTTAAAGCTGTCGATAATACGAAGCACTTCCATCTTTTCGGCCGAAGTTCTCTTTATCTCGATAATACGGTTATTTCCTGTATCACAAACATATACGAGGTCACCGTAAACGAATAAACCTTCCGGGCTCTTCATATTAACATCAAGACCTAAGTCAGATGATGTAAATACTTTACATACCGTATAGAAGTCAGGTGAATCCTGAACATCTCCCCAATAATCCAAGTTGTATGTGTAGCTGGTGTCTCCCGTTGAAGCATCAGCCAAAGCGCTAAGTGGCAGCGTAGCCATAACTATTGCACCAAGTACTGCAGCGCTTATTTTTTTAATCGCTTTTTTCATATCTGACCCCTTAAGTTAGTCCTTCAAACCTGAACTAGCCATTGTTTCTAGAATCTGGCTTTCAGAGAAAATAAAGATAAATATCGGAACAATCATTACTACTACCAATACGGCAGCACCCTGACCTGTTCTTGCAATACCACCTGCCTGAATCTGCTGAAGTGCATATACAAGTGTTTTTCTTTCCTCTGAATAAATATATGTAGATGCCTTGTTATTCCATAAAGCCTGAACGGAGAAAATGATAAGTGTCATCCATGCCGGTTTTACGTTAGGCATTACTATTCCCGAAAATACTCTCCACTCATTGGCACCGTCAATTTTGGCAGCTTCAATAAGTGAAGTGGGAAGTCCTTCCATGAACTGCTTCATAAGGAAGAATCCCATAGGTGATGCAAAAGCCGGAATAATGATAGCCCAATATGTATCTATCCATCCTAACTTGTTGAGAATAATATAGTTAGGAATTGCTGTTGCATATCCCGTGAACATCATCGCAACGGTAACAACCTTGAAGAATCCCTGAGCTCCCGGGAATTCATACTTTGCAAGTACGAAAGCACCCATAGAAGCTATGATAAGATGTCCTGCCGTACCAACACCTGTAATAAATACTGTATTAAACAAGTATCTGCTGAATGTAACCCATGACTTACCCATCGTTACGAAAAGGTCTGAGAAGTTGTCAAGGGTCGGATGCTGGGCAAATATCCTCGGCGGGAATTTAAACAATTCATCCAAAGGCTTCAAAGCCGAACTTACCGCATAAATAATAGGGAACGCCATAATGAACGCAACTAACAAAAGGAAGAAATATAATGCTATATCACCACCGATTGAACGATTAGGCTTTCTTTTTTTGATAAGCGGCTTCTTATATTCTTTTTCTACTACTTCTTTTTTCTTATTTTTGCTCATGTTTACGTTCCTACTTTTCTTAATAAGGCCTGAATTGCCTTGTTACATAAAATCATCATCAAGAACAATACTGTTGCTATTGCACATGCATAACCCATTTCAAATCTTGAATAACCATAGTCAAACAAGTGGGTTACTATGGTTCTTGCCGCGTAGTCCGTACTGGGATATCCGCAAAGAGCCATCGTGACATCGCACACACCAAAGGCTGTTGTAATGCTCATTACCGCACCGAACATAAGCATTGGCTTCATATTAGGTAATGTGATATACCATAATTCCTGCCATCTGTTTCTGACTCCATCCATGTAACCGGCTTCATACTGAGATTTATCAATACCTTGAAGACCCGCAACGAATGAAAGGAATCCGGTACCTAAGCTCATCCATAAAATAACAAGCATACAAATCGGTAACATATATGTGGGATTAATGAGCCACAATATCGGGGCATCTATAATACCCATATTCATAAGCAACGCATTTACATATCCGTAAGCATCACCTCTGAAGAATACCGAGAAGATTACGTAACAGTTTCCGGCAATTGACGGCGCATAAAATACGATAACCGCAACCGATCTTACCCATCTTGGCAACTCGTTGATAAGCCATGCAAACAGGAACGACATAATGTATCCTAAAGGTCCCGTGATAATAGCTATCATCAACGTGTTCTTGATACTGGTTAAAAAGATATCATCTTCAAGCACCAGCGCTATGTAGTTATCAAGTCCCAAAAACCTTGGCTTTTCAAGAATATTATAGTAAGTGAAACTATAATAAATTGAAGCCACTACCGGGAAAATAAAGAACATAGCAAACAAAATTGCATATGGTGCCAAGAACAGATAGCACATTTTACTTCTTTTTGCTTTTTTCCAAGCTACCTGGGCATTATGCTTTTTGAGCTTGAAATACTTTGACCAAAATTCTTTCATGTTAACCTCTTACTCTACTTAAGTCCGTCCTCATACGTAAGCATACCGAACTCTTTACGTTTCTTGGTTATTTCTTCATCAATCTTAATTGAATAGTCAATAATTGTTTCTCGTGAGTCATCCTTATCATTAATAACTTTACGGATGGCATTCGAAATATGACGTCCTGTGAAGTATCCGCCGGGTACTTCTCTGATACCTGTGGTTTCATCCCACTGCGCATTAAGAACGGCTATATCGTCCGAACTCCAGCTAAGCTTTGAGAATGCATCTCTGTTAGCTGTTGCATATCTTGCGGATGAACCAAGCAAGGCTTCAATTTCTCTACCGAACCTTACCTGAGTATCGGGAGTTGCCCACCATTTCATGAATTCCCAGGAAGCATCCTTAACCTTCTGGTCATCTGTAGCTATCATCATGGTCGCTGAGCCTGTAATGAAGTCTGATCTGTCAATATATGTATTTCCGTTTTCATCAATACGTTCTGTACCCGGAATTAATGTAAAGTCCCAAAGTCCTTTAATTTCCGGTGCAGATACCATAAGCGTATTGTAGGTTGAATATGCCATTACACCGATCGGCATTTCACCGGAACGGAATCTTGATACGAAATCGTATACGGTAGGAATACCGTAATCGTTAAAGTACTTAATATAATCATCAAAGGCCTTAACGCCTGCTTCGTCATCTACTCTTGTCTTCGTTCCCGGCTCATTATACATATCACCGCCGTACTGGAATAACAGTGAAAAGTACATTGAAAGGTCAGGCACATTACTCATGGTCTGTGTTGATGCCGTTGCAACCGAAGACGAACCTGCTGCGGTAGGAATACCTATTGAAAGGTTATTTCCCTGAATCGTAGGAAGCATCTCGATAAGTTCCTGCCAAGTCTCGGGCGGCTCCAATCCCAATTCATCAAGTACGTCCTTACGATAGAACATAACGTTAAAGGTCTGGGTCTCGGGTATTGCGTAAATGTGTTCATCAAGCCTGTACTGCTCGTATGAACTTGGCGAATAGTGTGATAATACTTCCTCATAATCCGGGAACTGTGTAATATCCTCTGACGCCTTACGCAAAGCATAGTTAACAGGCTGATCTGCACCTACCGAAAGAACCACGTTAGGTCCTCTTCCTGCAAGTACCGCATTAAGCAGCGCACTGGGATCAACAATTTCTACATTGACCTTAACTCCGGAATTCGGTGTAAAATCATCATCAACCATTGATTTTAGAATAGTACCCTGATCTCTACCGGTTAATACCCATACCTTAACTATTGTTTCATCAGAATTCTCATCATATACATCGCCGACCGAGTTATAGTCTACGAAGAATGATGCGAAGAAGGATTTCGTTTCATGCCATGCCTTAGTTGCGAAATTTGCCTTTACAACCTTAGGAGTAACATTACTTCCGCATACTGTGAAGTAATCAATATCAAGCTTTGTCTGGGATAAATTAAGCGAAGCTGTTCCCAAAGCAGTGATGTTATCTTTAAATGATACGAACTCAGTAGTAATCTTCTGCGGCTTCTTGCAGAAACGTTCAAGCTGCTGAGCTACCGTCTGAGCTGTGGCAATCTGGTCGGCTTTCTGTCCCGAATAAGCAACCATGTCATCAACTATCTTGTATAATCTTTTTGATTCAAGATCCATAGCCTGCATAATTTCAGGATATGTTGTATCTATGTGGTAATCTCTGTAAGTATCCGGATTTGCACCTGTATAAACAAGAAGCTTACGATATATCTGATTAAGTCTGTAGGTTGAATCCTCAAGTTCCTCAAGGATTGGTCCTAAGCCTCCCAATGTAGCCTCAAGCCTTAATGTATGAGTACCCTTTGTAAGATAAAATTCATAAGGTGTACCTTCATTATCCGAAAGTGTCTTGCACTCCCAGTCATTGGCATAGCCGTAAGAAATTTCATTTAATTCACTAAAAGGAACCACGCCGTCGATAAGCACTTTTCTGTTGGCAACAGAACCTCTCGAATAGTTCTGACGACCTTTAATCATAATCTTATATAAGCCGTCGGCCGGAACATCAAAATTCCATTCAATCCACTGACCGTTATCTCTCCAGGTTTCACCACCTACATAATTAAGTACCGTATATGTAACACTGTTAGGAACCGTAGTCGGGGATGATCTGTCAAACTTGGCATATAATGAAGACTCGGATCTTAAAGTAGAATCTTCACCCTGTACCGTTAATTCATAATCGGCAGCTTCTGCCGAAGAAGCTGCAGGGCAGGCAGCCTTATACTCATCATAAGTAATCTGCTTCGTAATCCCTTTAACAGAAAGTGACTTGATAACCATCGGCTCATTCTCTGCTTCGAGAGCTATCTCATTATTACCCTTGTTAAGATAGAATTTGTAAGGTTCAACTACGTATCCGCGGTCATCAAGGAAATATGAACTCTGCCAGTCGAATTTTTCAACCTGAGTAGGACGAATTTCATTTCCCTGGTTATCAACCTTAACCTCACCGCCGTCTGTCCATATTCTGCTGAATGTGATTGTTTTAGCATCTGCAAAAGGAAGCTCGCCGTTAATATAAACGGCTCTTTCTGCTGCAACGCCTCGAGACTCCGGAATTAAATATTCCGCATAAAGATTATAGAAGCCCTCTTCGGGCACATTTACATTAAACTTAACAATAGAATCTGTTTCTGTGAATAAAGCCTTGTTAACACCTTCATAATTGTCATAAACCGAAACATCGCCTTCGGATGTATAATCAAAAATATCAACGTCGATATCTTTGGAAGGTTCTTTAGCTTGATCATGAGCGCCAAGGTAAAGCGAATATGTTCCGGTTCTTTCCATTCCCGCAACATCCTTAGTTAAATCAAATCCCTCGTATTTGCTAGAGAAATTGTCTACACCTCTTAATGACAGTAATACGCAAAGCACAACAAGCGCAGCTATTACACCAACCACGATTAAGACTTTTTGAAGAGCTTTATTCATATCAAATCTCCGAATCCTTTACAAAAATAAACAATGCTAAAATTTATTATAACTATTAAAATTTTTACAAACTTATCAAATAATGCTATCTAAAGTAAAAATATTGCTTAAAAAAACACATTTTTTAGTTTGCGAAAACATAAAATGCCGGTTTAGGCTCGTAATTGTCGTCAAATAATAAGGGCATCTGTTTTCTTGTCTTTTTGCTGCCGCCGCCCACATCATTTCTGAACTGAAGCCACGAATATTTATCTACAGTACCCCAGAAGGTAATATTTGATACCTTTGCGCCTCCGGTATTTACCGCAGACTTCATTGAATAAAGGAGCATATTATATCTTTTGCGAAGTTTTTCGTTTTCTGCCTCAATCGATTCCTTTGAACCATCAAAATCATCCGATGCCTGAATATCAAGTTCGGTAAACTGAACCTTACCCACTATGGCACTGTAATCCTTAACAGAGGCCTCAACTGCAGTCTGATTGGGAGTCTCCATCTGATAATGTCCCTGCATACCCATAGCACTTATTCTTGTGCCCTCGCCGGGTTCTCCCTCATTTTCCTTTATTTTCTTAAGAAGCTCCATGATACCGTTCTTCTTCTTAATATCGCATTCATTATAATCGTTATAGTAAAGTTCCAACTCCTTGGGAGCGTATTTATTTGCATAGGTAAATGCAT
This sequence comes from Lachnospiraceae bacterium, assembly GCA_045642345.1. GTDB lineage: Bacteria > Bacillota > Clostridia > Lachnospirales > Lachnospiraceae > JAILLW01. Next base: position 29,502 of record JAZUIS010000086.1, on the reverse strand, counting down.
TAATTATGAAATCATCATTCTGATATATGTGATACCAGCTTGAATTGTTTCCGTGAGTATCCATGTTTAAGCTTTCGTTGGGATTTTCATTATCGGTTCTTAAGGAACCGGAATTATCTGAAATTGCCTCGTTAACAACGTCCCAGCCGTAAAACATATCTTTGTACTTACTGTCGGATCCCGTAAAGTGTGTAAGCACCTCGCGTATGTACCATTCAAGTCTAAGATTCATGGTTTCCGCATCCACATAGTCTTCTTTTTTGTCATAATTAACATGGAAGAACCATTCGGGAGTCTGTGAGTGCCATACAAGCACATGGCCCCTTACCATAATCTTTCTGTCGGGATTTGCCTCATTCCATTCATAGATCTTATCAAGTATCTTCTCAGCCCTTACGAAACTTAGTTTCGGCACTTCTATGGTCTTGCCGTTAATCTCGGCCTCTTGTGTTCCCGGACATTTATTATTGCTGTAATTAAACATGGCATCCGGCTTTAACTCATTCCCTATGGTAACCGCATTAAAATGCTTGGTCAGAATATCAAATACCCCCGGATCAAAAATCTCATCCCCTGCAACGGCACATCCTATCATTGCTCCGTCCAAGTTCTCCGGGAAGCAGTCTCTAAGGGCCGGCACATCATTGTTATTAATCATTGCCATATCCTCATTTGTTGCTTTTTCGTCACCTGTTGCTTCTTCATCTTCATTACCCGTTGCCTCGCTATCAATCTCAACGGTCTTTTCTTCTTCCGGCAAAGATATCACCTTTGTCTCATCAACATTACTTTTGCATGAAGTAAGAAGGAACACGCCTGCACACACTATACACATTGTAATTAAAGTTTTATTTTTCATATAGATATCCTAGTATGCTTCATCAAATAACGCCAACCAATTAGTGCCGCAAAAACTTCTCAAATCTTGCTATTTGATGTTTTTGTGCTATACTATACTCATGTTGTTTAATCTTTTTGAAGTTATGGAATATTGCTATGTCAAATTTGGAAGACCTTAGGATTGATCCTAGCTTAAACAGAATAAACATAGATTTTGCGGGCTATCGTAAACTTGCAGGCACCCAGGAACTGGTTGAGTATCATGATAATACGTCACATCGTGTATGGTTAAATACACAAACCGACGATTTTCCTACTCACTGGCACCAGGCCCTTGAGATTGTTATGCCCGTAGAAAACCACCTTGATGTTTTTTCTAACGGAACCCACTTTGACATGCAGCCCGGAAATATTCTTATTATTCCCCCGGGCGAACTTCACGAAATCAAAACGCCCTCTTCCGGGCAGCGTTTTTTCTTTATGCTTGATATTTCATCAATCACTCAGCTTAAAGGCTATGTCGGGATTCAGACATTATTGGCTCATCCCATCCTTTTTACAAAGGAATCATATCCTCTTATTTATGATGACATTTATGAAATACTTATTCAGATAAGAAACGAATACTTTAGTAACAAAGAATATTCGGAGCTTGCCATTCAGGCACTTATTCTTAATTTACTTATTAAGATAGGGGAAAACCACAACAGTGCCGACGAACTGTTTCCCAATGTTAAGATTACCAAGCAAAAAGAATACGTTCAGAAATTTAATCAGCTTCTTGAGTACATTGACGATCACTATATGGATGATTTGTCCCTTGAAGGAATTGCCGATATGGCAGGCTTTAGCAAATTCCACTTTTCAAGGTTATTTAAACAATACACTGATTTTACATTTTGTGATTACCTAACCTACAGAAGAATCAAGGCAGCTACAGATCTTCTGGCAAAGCCCGAGTTCTCAATTACCGAGGTGGCACTTAATGCAGGTTTTCCCAGCATATCTACCTTTAATCGGTTGTTTAAGCAGCAGGTCGGTTGTACACCTCGCGATTACCGAAGCAAGAATAATACAATTAAAAATCAATAAACAAAGAAGTCCGACGAACCCTTAACAAGCAATTCGCCGGACTTCTTTGTTGAGTTAAAATTATCAGTCGGAAATAATTATGTTCTATACTTAAACCTGGTGAACACTGCTTCTCCGCCGACTTCACTTGTAGAGAACACGAACAAACCGAAACGTGCTCCCGTAAAATGATCCAATCTAAACTTCAAATCGTGTGAAGCTCCCACTTTAACGAACTTTCCGTCGGAAAGATAGTAAAAATCAAGAGCATCCGTCATATTTTCAAAATTTGCTTTAAGGCACAGGGTAACCTTAGGTTCCTGTAACCTGATTTGGGACACCGTATCCCCTACGAAATAATCCAGGGAAGCACCTATCTTCGTTGAGGGAATGGTGTTATGTCTTACAACCTTAATAAGATAATAAGAGCCTGCTTCCTTGGTAACTGCCAGATATCCGTAATCTCCCTGAAGAATACATAAGCCCGCCCTGTCTCCGTTCTTAAGATTAGAAGCGTCAATTGTAACCTCCGCCTCGCACTTAGGAAACATCGTTCTTTGAGTAAGTGTATTCTTAGCATAAGTAAGATTGGTACACAACTTGTTTGTTTTAATAGTCAATCCGCCTTCTTTTGCCAAAGAAATAAGAGAATAATCCGGCTGATGGTTCCATTGCCACTGCAGAGCAAAGTTCTTCTCAAGAGGAAGTTTTTCATCCAAAACAAAATCATCCGAAGTATATATAGGTTCATATCTGTAATACGGACGGGAACTTGTAATTGCAAAATCATCCGGCGTTGCGCCATTAACTCCAAATACCGGAAAATCCTTTTCAAAGGTAACCGGTACAAGAATCGGCATTCTTCCCACAGCTCCCGAATCCTGGAACATTACGGAATACCACTTCCCGTTAGGCGTATCTACAATACCGCCCTGAGCAACGCCCTGATTAAAGTATCCTCTGTCGTCGCAAAATACTGTTTTTCCTTCATAAGGTCCATCCACTTTGTCCGAAACAAAGCAGCTTTCGGTTCTTCTTCCCGGTGCCTCCGAAGGCCAGTTAATTAAAAAGATATAGTATTTGCCGTTAATTTTGTATATATGTGAGCCCTCATATCCTAAGGGTGCACCTGTCGTATCTTCAATTATGACCTTATGGATGCCGCCCTCTTTGGGAGCCGTCATATCATCGTTTAGTTCTGTAAGATATATGGTTTTGTTACCGTATACCACATACTTTTTATCATCATCAAAAAGCAGTGAACAGTCATGGAAGTATCCTCCCATTTCCTGCTTTTCCCACTTACCGCATATATCTTTTGTTTTAAAAAGATATGTTTTTTGAGCATAGTGGCTTACGAAAGCGGCATAAAAAGTTCCCTCATGATATCTTAAGGTACCTGCCCACATACCGCCTGCATAGTTGCTGTTTTCAAGTTCGAGTCTTTCGGCCGGGGAATCGTCAAGATGGTCAAAAATATAGGATGCTATCTCCCAGTTAACCAAATCATAAGAACGCATAATAACACCACCCGGCATAAAATGCATAGTAGTGCTTATCATATAATAAGTATCCGCAACCCTTATTACATCAGGATCCGGATAATCCGATTTAATTATCGGATTTATTTGGTTTTCTAATGATTTCTTGTTACCCATTACTAAAATCCTCGTAGTTTAGAGTATAAAAAATAGAGAGCCCTAAAACTCTCTATTCTTTGTCAATTATGTAATCAATTATTGCTTTTTGATTAGCGATTAAGCATTCATCTGAGCTGCAACTTCTGCTGCGAAGTCTTCGTTCTTCTTCTCCATACCTTCGCCTACTTCGAAACGAACCATCTTAGTAATAACGATGTTCTTATCAACCGTTGCAAGGTACTGGCCTACTGCCTGCTTACCGTCTTCTGCCTTAACATAAATCTGATCAAGAAGGCTGATTTCCTTAACCTGCTTAGAGATACGTCCCTCAACAAGTCCTGAGAAAATCTTATCTGCAACGATTGCTGCCTTATCATCCATAGCAAGTGATGAAAGCTGAGCCTTAGCTGCATCTGAAAGGAAGTTGAACAGATACTTGTTTGTCTTGTTCTCCTCATAAGCCTTAACATCATCAGCAGACCATACCTTTTCACTAACAGCCTTGTCAATTAACTTATTTAAGATAGGCTTAGGAAGTGAAGCAGGATCGTTTAATGAACTGTCAATTGTGATTTCGCGAAGCTTAGCCATCTCATCGTCAGAAATATCAGAACGGCTGATATACTGAGGATTCATAGCTGCAACCTGCATAGCTACGTTTGTTAATGCTTCCTTAACAGCATCACCCGAAGCTCCTGTAGCAGCTACAAGAACACCGATTCTTCCGCCGCCGTGGATATATGAAGCAACACAATCGCCTGTAACCTTTTCAAATCTTCTGAATGAAAGCTTTTCACCGATTGTAGCTGTCTTTTCAACCAATGCATCCTTAAGTCCGTTTGTACCAAGTAAAGCTTCAACATCTTCGCCATCCTTGCCACCGTTGAATGATGAAGCAAGAGCTTCATTGGCAATGCTCTGTACGAACTCCTGGAACACTTCGTTCTTAGCAACGAAGTCTGTTTCTGAGTTAACTTCTACTACTACTGCTGTATTGTCGTTAACTGCAACACGCGCGATACCTTCGGCTGCAATTCTTGAAGCCTTCTTCTCAGCCTTAGCTGCGCCTGACTTTCTTAATACCTCAACTGCTGCATCCATATCGCCGTCGGTTTCTGTAAGAGCCTTCTTACAGTCCATCATTCCGGCACCTGTCATTTCTCTAAGGTCTTTAACCATAGAAGCTGTAATATTTGCCATTATTTAATCCTCCTAAAATCGTGAATCTTATTCTGCTGCTACTTCTTCAACATCTGTTGCTTCTACTTCGGCATCAGCATTGGCATCAGAAGCTACAACCTCTGCGCCTTCCTTTGCTTCAATAACAGCATCAGCCATCTTTCCAGTGATTAACTTAACGGCTCTGATTGCATCGTCATTACCGGGGATGATGAAATCTAATTCTTCAGGATCACAGTTAGTATCACCGATACCGATTAATGTAATACCGAGTGAGTGTGCTTCCTGTACACAAATTCTTTCCTTCTTAGGATCTACTACGAAGATAGCGTCGGGAATTCTCTTCATTTCCTTGATACCGCCAAGGTTCTTCTCAAGCTTATCCCATTCTTTCTTAAGTTCGATAACTTCCTTCTTGGGAAGAACATCGAATGTTCCGTCCTGAGACATTGTCTCAATCTTCTTAAGTCTGTCGATACGAGACTGGATGGTCTTGAAGTTAGTTAACATACCACCAAGCCATCTTTCATTAACATAGTACATACCGCAACGCTCTGCTTCAGCCTTAACAGCGTCCTGAGCCTGCTTCTTAGTACCAACGAAGAGGATTGTTCCACCCTGCTGTGCGATTTCGAAGATTGCTCTGTAAGCTTCGTCAACCTTACCTACAGATTTCTGAAGATCGATGATGTGGATACCGTTTCTCTCTGTGAAGATGTATGGAGCCATTTTAGGGTTCCAACGTCTTGTCTGATGTCCGAAATGAACACCTGCCTCTAATAACTGTTTCATTGAAATTACGCTCATTTTGTTACCTCCGTTTGGTTAAATCTTCCGCAATATTATCTTTGACCACTCCAAAGCGTAAAGGAGCACCGATCAAAGAGACACCGCATACTTTTAAGCATTTAGGCGCACTTATTGCGTGTTTTTTCATTACAACTCAACTAATATATCAAAAAAGACTTGTCAATGCAAGTCTTTTCTTACAATATCCTTAATTACTTCCCCCGCAATCATTAATCCCGCAACGCTTGGTACAAAGGATATACTGGGCATTGCCTCCACAGGGCCTTGTACAATCGGCATCTCTGTGGAATAAAGGACCTTAACATCACTTATATTGCGCTCTTTTAACTCTTTTCGCATAACTTTGGCCAACGGGCATACCGAAGTCTTTGATATATCATCTATTCTAAAAGCCATGGGGTCAAGCTTATTTCCCGTTCCCATACTGCTTATTACAGGTATTTGATATTCTTTTGCCCTTTTAATAATAAGAAGCTTGGCCGTTACGGTATCAACCGCATCCACTACATAATCACAATCGCTAAAATCTATTTCCTTTTCCGTATCCGGAAGATAAAACATTTCTTTGGCTTCTACCTTTGCCTTAGGATTTATATCAAGTATTCGCTCTTTCATCAGTGAAACCTTGCTTACACCTACAGACTTAGTGGTCGCAATTATCTGTCGGTTAATATTACTGTTTGAGACAACATCTTTATCAACCAGTATAAATGACCCTACACCGCTTCTGGCAAGGCCTTCGCAAACATATCCGCCCACTCCGCCTATTCCGAAAACACAAATCTTGGCATTATTAAGTTTAGTAATTGCAGATTCTCCTAAAAGAATTCTGCTTCTTGATAACCAGTCATTCATAACAAATCGTATTATAACATACAGGAAATAAAAAAGTACCGAATAATCGGTACCTTTTGCGTCGGAGTGACAAGACTTGAACTTGCGGCCTCTTCGTCCCTAACGAAGCGCTCTACCACCTGAGCCACACCCCGGTATAATATGTAATTAAAATATTACTCAGCCTTCGGCTTTCTGATTCTTATGGAATCAATTCCCTGAACAAGAGCAGTTGCTCTTTCAAGGTCAGCGTCGTTAATCTTAATAGTAAATACGTTCTTTTCTCTTCTGCCTACCAATCGGCTTAAGAATGAACGGTCCTGCCATTCTACGAAATAGGAAATTCTATTTTCAAGAAAGAGCTTTTCGAGCTTTTCCTTAGCCTCCCTACTGTAAATTCTGCAAAACGAAACTTCCCTATTAACAATGCCATTATTAAATGCTGACGACACTATTCCACCTCAAACTTCCATATTGGCGAAAGCCAACTATGACAGTATACAACATATTTTTATAAAATGCTATCTAAATTTTGAAATATCCCATAATTTTTTTTGTAAGGTGTATTCTTCGTTAAGATAATCCGCCACCATCTCAACTCCGATTGCACTAAGCGGGAAAGTTTTTCTTGTCTTTAAATCTTCGGAAGTCTTGGCGCAGGCGTTAGGTTCCGGCCAGATTGTAAGTTCCATATTCTCGGAATCAATCTTTTTTACCATATATCGCATGCCATCCATAGAACCTGTATATTCTTCCTTTTTAACATAGTTAAGAATATTGAATTTATCTTTTTCTATCATTTAGCAATTATCCTTGCAATTTCTTCTTCCGAACTTCCTTCAGGGATAGTAAATGTTCCCGCGCATATTTTTCTGTCAAGTCCGGTCGAACATAAATATGTGTCAAATTCAGCTGCATCTTCAATGAAGCCGGCTGCCTTTAGATTCTTGGCTACAGCATATGAACTCTCGCCTTTATTTATTTCAAAAGATATACCTTTTCCCGAAGAACTCTTTGTCTCTTTGACAGGTTCGGGAGTGGGTTCGGGTGTAGGTTCCGGTGTTGCCTCCGGTGTGGGTTTCGGTGTGGGCTCTGCTTCTTCTTCGGAAGGAGATGATACCGTGCCGTTTTTAATTTCTTCCAACTGCGCATCAGCTTCATCTATCTGCTTTTCCACCTCGTTATAGTCAATATTCCCGGACGAAGACATGTCAGGTTCATCCTCGTCACCGGAAAAACCTTCATCCGACGTTTCCCCATTATCTTCATATGAATCATCTGACAAGTTCTCCGGAATATTTTCATCCATAGTGCTTTTTTCAGCGTTTCCCGCTGAATCCTCGTCTACATCAGGCAAAGAAAGCTCACTTAAGGTGCCTCCCTGTTCTACCATACCAAGGGCCTTTGCTTTTTGTTTAATTTCTTCATCCGTAAGAGTTTTGGTATTTTGGGCAGACAAAACAAGCATAATAATTGCCGTTACAATTATACCTATTCCCAATCCTCTTAAATAATACTTTAAATTCATTTACATTCCTTCAAAAAGGTCTATAACCAGTTTAACCTCGCCTATTCCAAGTCCCAGTTCTTTGGCAATTGCCATATTGGACTTGCCCATATTGTGAAGCTCCAATATTCTTTCGTTATTATTTCTTCCACCGGTCTTTCCGACTTTATTATCACCCAGGTTAAGATTGGGTCCGGCCTGAACCAGTTCAAAATTATTATCCGCTTTGTTCAAAGATATATCTGCAGCATCACCCAAAATAATTGCTTCTTCTTTTACCTTCGGTTTCGTGGTTCTCTTCTTCTTAGGTTTTTCTTCAACCTCCAGGTTTTCCACAGTATCCGGATTAAAGGGTGTGAAATCAACCTCTGTTGCCACAGTTGCCTGACGTAATCTGTCAATTGCAGACAATCTTCCGTTAGGCATTTTGTATTCGGGGACGAACTCCTCTTGGGGTTCGGGCTGAATCTGCGGTTGTGAAATTGACTGCTGCTTAGACTCGCGTACCGTAATTTCCGCATCTTTAACTGCCTGCTTTACTTCTGATGCTGTCTTTTCAGCTTCCGAAACGGTTGTTTTAATATTTTCATGCTTATCGTTTAGCATGTCATAAAGAAAAACCACTTCCTGGTGGTTTTTATTAATCTCCGACAAAACCGTATCCGAATACTCGTTTACAGCCATCATTTTTTCGTTAGTGATTCTGTCCATGGATCTTTCGGTTTTTTCCATAGCATAAGTAATGGTCTCATCTACAATATCAGTAATCTGACCTTTTGCCGATGCGACCTCCTTATCTACAAGATCCCTAATCATATCTTCACTAAATTCAATTGCCTTCTCATCTTCTGACTTGGCGGGAATAACAAAACTTAAAACAAATGCTGCCACCCCAAGAGCCAGTAAAACATATCCTAGTATCATATTTTTAAATTTTCAAATCAAAGCCATGCTGGGGAGTTTTAAGAATAACTTTACCGTCCGGCTCATCTTTCTTTTTACGATTGCTTCCGCCATCACCCTGGTACTGATTCGATCCTTCTTCTTTAGCATCAAATTTCTTCTGCCGATTTTCTGCATGTTCGGAATCGTTCACATGATGAAATTTAAGTTCTACAGCCGCAGATTCGGTTCTTGCAATCTGATTCTGCTCAACCATACCACGTGTATCTTCATTATGTTTAATGTTCGTAAAATCCTGTGCGCGGGTAATCTGCCCTTGCAATTCTACTCTCGATATCGTCATATGTCCATCCTTTATTTTAGAGACTTACCATCTTAACATCACCGTCAATCTTCTTAAACTGACAATATGTCATCGGATTCTTAACGACCATAGACACGTCGGAAATGCATATCTTTGTACCTGCATAAACATCTCCGGTAACTTCGACACGTGCTGCATTGGAAGCATCCAAAAGATCCTGGTACGAATCCAGTTCCTCAATGGCAGCCTCGTACTCTTCTTTCTTTGCTTTTTGATCCGAAAGAACACTCTGCATATACATTTTCTGGTCCATTGAAATGGTCGCACCGGATTTCATTTTCGTCATAAATGAATTTATTGTGGGTTCATTTTGTTCAATCGCTTTTTTATTATCTGCAATTAATTTCTGAAGCTGAGCTATTCTTGTTTTAATCTTAGGATCAACTCCGACCTCAACAATTGTATCTGCGCCCATATCGGAACCCAGCGTCTTAACGGAAATCAAATTGGTAGCACTTACCTTTCCGCCTGTTATAAATCCTCGCTTACCGGATACGGTAACCTCTGTTCCTGCCTGTACGGTACTGTGCAAAATGGAATCCGTCGAAATATATCCTGCAGCCGAAACATCTGAGTTTTCGATAAACTTGGCAATAATATTTCCTTCTGCCTTGAGTTTACCTTTGCCCATTCCTTTCATGCCTCTTGCAATTATAATATTTTCACCGGCCTCGATATACGCGCCCTCAACAACGCCTTTAATTTCTACCGTACCCTTTGACTTAACCGAGAAATTTTCGCACACATTGCCAAGCACTCTTACGCTGCCTTCACACTCTATATTACCGGTTGACGGATTTACATTATCAACCTCCATAACATCGGAAACAAAAACTTTGCCTTCAACCAAAGATACATTACCGCTAATATCGGAAGTAAGTATTCTTCCGTCTTCAGAGCATGTGATATTGCGGCCATACTTAAGAACAGCCTTTTTAACATCAAACGGCTTAATAGGTTCGCCAAATACAGTCATGCCCGGGGTGCCGGGAACTGCAGGAAACAGTTTAGCCAAAACTTCACCCTTGGTACATTGGGTAAATGTTTTTAGATTAAAGAAGTCAACGGAACCGTCTTCTGCAAGTGCCGGTTTCGTGCTAAGATCCGTATCAAAATAGTATTCTATTCTTGCATGTTCACCCTGTGTAACAGGAAGTCCCTCGGCAACAACTATATCGGTACAATATTCCGGTGCTTTAAAGAATTTATCAATCACATCCTCCAAAATTCCGTACTTAACACCCTTATGCTGAAGGTCATTTTTGAATTCATACGCATCCATCCTGGTTCCCTTCATTGATGGAGGATAAAATCTTGCCGTTAAAGTCATCTTATCTGCAGATGCTCTCAGAATATAAGATTCCCGTATCTCGCTTCCCTGGTCCTTGTTAAGTAAAACAAGATGCTCCGGTTTAGGCGATGTCAACGCCTCATTTATCCCCTGATTAACGGCAGGAGCCGAATATAGAACATTATTTTTGGTAAGATATTCTGTGATTTCCTTGCCTTCAACCATTAAGCCGCCATCCTGAGGCTTAACGATTTTAAGAATTGTACCCGTAGGCGTACAGCCAACCTGAAAATAACCATTTTTCATACGGAAAATACCCCCATGTAATTTCCCATTTTGGTTTTCATCTTCTGGAGTGCTCTTGTGTGAAGCTGAGATACTCTGGATTCAGAAACCTCTAAAATGTTTGCTATTTCTTTTAAGGTTAACTCTTCATAATAATACAAAGAGATAACCATTTGTTCCTTTTCGGTCAGCATCGTCAAAGCTTCTTTAAGTTTTTCATTAAGTTCTTTCTTATCGAGTGCTTCTTCCGGTGCATCGAATCGATACTGAGTAGTCTGCTCATTCGGCACTTCGGCCCCCGTATCCATGAATTCATCAAGTGATACGATACCGGTGATTTTCATTTGCGACTGCCACTCAACATAATCCTCCGAGGTAATACCAAGACCCTGGGCAATTTCATCATCAGTAGCCGGGCGCCCCTTCGTACACTCGACTTCCTTCATTACCTGTTCGATTTTCTTCTGTTTTTGACGAATTGTTCTGGGAATCCAGTCCATTTTACGAATCTGGTCTAAAATAGACCCTCTTATACGCAAAGAGGCATAAGTTTCGAATTTAACGTCTTTAAGAGAATCAAACTTGTCTATGGCATCTATTAATCCGAAAATTCCATAGCTACACAAATCCTCATACTCAACATTATATCCCAAATACATACTAAGTCGCCCCGCAACTAACTTAACAAGCGGAGCGTACTCTAATATTAACTGTTCTCTTATTTCCGGCGACTTGGTACGAGCATAGTCTGACCAAAGTTTAGTCCTTTGTGCTTCGTTCATTATATTTCTCCATCACCTAAAATTTTATTGTTCCGAAAAATCCGAAAAACCATCGGCTTCTCCGGGACGTTGCGGCATAGCACCCGTAAGAGGTGGAAGAGAATACTCTTCGACATTGTCTTCCTCCTTAGACTCTTCTGATGCTGCGGCGTCTTTTTCTATAACAGCGCCTTCCTCTTCTGCTTCAAGCCTTAACTGTTCTTCATTAGCCTCAATAAACTTATTGACTCTGTTTTGAATTGCCAAACCGGCAATATAAAAAACAATCAAAACAATTAAAAGCACAACAAGAATCTCTTTTAGCTTGTATTCACCCCCAAAAAGCATTACAAACAGGGTCAGTGCCACTGCAAATAATGTAAGAAATGGGGCAAAAAGCTTATTTTTCATATCGTCTTCTCCGGTCTGCCTACAGATTTAATCAAATAATCTCCGGACGCGGGATAAAATACTACAGTACGACCGTAATTTTCTCCTGTATCCTCAGCCAGAAGCGGTATCTTTAATTCCTTTAATTTTTTCTTACAAGCCTCGACATTTCTTTGGCCTACGCGAATCATATCCGATTTTGCAGAGCCAAATGCAAACATCTGCGCACCGCCTGCGATTTTAGCAACCATCCTGCTCATATTGGCGCCGCGTTTAACCATTTCGGCAACCATATCGGTAATTCCGGTATCCGCAAACTTAGGTCTGTTCGAACTATTAATTGCTTCTGTGCTGTCCGGCAACATTACGTGTGCCAGTCCACCTATTCCCGATTGCGGATCTCTGATTGCTACCCCGACGCATGAGCCTAATCCAAGGGTCGTTGCTGCTTCGTCCCCGGCGCATGTTTTCCAGTCAGCCATGCCAACTTTAATTACTTCACCCATATATATTTCTCCACTAACATTCAGCCGATTACATTACTCCAAGTGACGATAAAATCTTCTGATATGAATCCATATCCGGAATAAGAATAAAATATCCGTCAAGATCAATATCGTCCGAGAATTTAGTCTGGATAAGTAATATCTTATCACCCATAATACCAAATTCTGCTGCCGGAACACTCAGAAGCGCACCCGCATAGTCAATGCCAAGCTGTGGAGGTGAAGGATAAATCTTAAGGTTGGTAATTGACGAAAGTGCATTTAAATATGCACCGGTAATAATATTACCTACCTCCTTCATCGCTGATACTTCCATTTCACCGAATTCCATCTCGGCCACATCTCTTTCGGGTATGCCAAGCATTCCCGACATAAGCTTATTAACAAGATGAAGGCCCGATTCCTGTGGAAGTGTAAACATCATGCTTCCATCGATATCTCCCTCAACCTGAAGATAAATTCCGACAAGTATTTGCTCATCACCGCCCAGGATTTCACCAAGTTCGGCAAATTCAAGTAATTTTACCTGTGGAACCATCATATCTACTTTGCAGTTGATAAGTTCCGCAAGTGCGGTAGTGGCGTTACCCGCTCCGATATTTCCAAGCTCTTTTAACACATCAAAATAATTTTGTGTTAACTGCTCCATACTAAGGTCAGCCATATTTCCCTCCTACTTTGTCTGCTCATTGCAAACAGCGTTCATATCCAACAAAGATATAAGATCCTCATCTGTTTTACCAACACCGAAGAGGAAATTCTGTTTATCTTCATTGCCGTCATAAGCAACCTTTTCAATTTGAATCTCACTTAACGTAACAACTTCTTTAACTTCATCAACTATAAATCCGAGAAGTCCGTACTGTTCAAGTTTTAAGATGACAATTCTTGAAACCGAAGTATTCTCAACTTCTTCAAGATTCATCTTAAGTCGCAAATTAAGGACGGGAATTACTTCACCGCGGAGGTTAATAACGCCCTTAATATACTTAGGCACATGAGGAACACGGGTAATGCTCTGCATTCTTACGATATTATCAACGTACTTAATATCGATACCATACTTCTCATTTCCTAATTTAATAACAATATATTGAACCTTCTCACCTTCATCAACGATAAGGTCTGCATTAGTTACTCTAACTTCATCTGCCATGTTCATATTCCCCCAATCTTAAATTAATGCATTAGCATCAAGGATGAGTGCGATTTCGCCATCACCAAGAATTGTAGCACCGCTTATGATCTTGCTCTTATTAATGTATTTGCCCAAAGACTTAATAACGATTTCCTGCTGACCTATTAATTCATCAACAACAAAACCTGCGAGTTTTTCACCCTTCTTGGCAATAGCAATAACCATATTCTCATCAGGACTCTTGGTAGAAACTGTATCAAGTTCCTTATCAAGTCTGATGATAGGAATAACTGTACCACGCAATGTAATAACTTCTTCATTTTGAACAAGCTTGATTTCCGAAGGTGAAACATCTTCTATGGACTGAATGCTTCCTAATGAGATAGCATACTTTTCGCCGCCTACAACAACCATCAATGCCTGAATGATTGCAAGTGTAAGAGGAAGTCTTATTGTCCAGGTAGAACCTTCACCGTATTTAGATTTAACTTCAACTTCACCGCTAAGAGCTTCAATCTTAGACTTAACAACGTCAAGGCCAACACCTCTTCCGGATACGTCCGAAATAACCTTGGCCGTTGAAAAACCTGCACTGAACAAGAGATTGATGATATCCTTTTCATCCATGTTCTCGCCCTGCTCAGCAGTGATGATTCCACGCTCGATAGCCTTATTCTTAACTGCCTCTGTATCAATACCGTTACCATCATCTCTAACCTCGATGACAACGTTGTTACCATCCTGATAAGCATCAAGGAAAATAGAACCGACTTCCGGCTTGCCTCTTTGTGCTCTTAACTCTGCCGATTCAAGACCATGGTCTGCAGAGTTACGTAACAAGTGCATCAAAGGGTCGCCGATTTCATCAACCACGGTACGGTCGAGTTCTGTTTCCTCACCTGTCATGTATAATTCCATCTTCTTATCTAATTTCTTAGATAAGTCACGAATCATTCTGGGGAACTTAGAAACTACCGACTCGATAGGAACCATTCGAACCTTCATAACAGATTCGTGAAGGTTTGTTGTAACGCTTTCAAGATAATCTATCTGTTCGTTAAAGGAAGCGCTCTTGTTTCCATCGGAATATGAAGCTGAAACAAGCGAATTCTTTGCGATAATAAGCTCGGATACCAGATTCATCAAAACATCAAGTTTTTCGATATCTACACGAACTGTTCTGTTAACAACAGGCTTAGCTGCTGCTTTTGCAGGTGCCTTACCGTTAGAAGCCGCTGCAGGAGCTGCGGGAGCAGTTGTTTTCTTTTCTTCCTTAGGAGCGTCCTCTTCCTTAGCTTCGCTCTCTTCTTTCTTAGCACCAAGATCAATATTTCCGCCCACAACCTTATCAATTTCGGATACGGCTTTTGCGGCATTTAATAAATCATCAATCTTAGCTTCAGATATAACAATCAGGCTGAAATCAAATTCAAATCTTTCATCTTCGATGTCCTGAGCCGAAGGATTTGAAATAATAATCTCTGCCTTTTCTTCTATAGCCTTATATACAAGGAAGGCTCTTGCTGCCTTAAGCAAACAATTCTCATTAACATATACTGTAAATCCGTATACATTTTTGCCTTCTGCAAGTGCTGCACTAAGTACAGACTGTTCCGATTCTCCGATTGCGATTTGTTTGTACTTTTCTTCATCCGAACCGCCCGCAGGTGCTTCTTCCTTTGTTTCTTCAGTTGCTGCTTCCTTAGCTTCAGCCTTTTCTTCCTTCTTAGATGCAGGCGCATCGCCCTTTGACTTAAGGAATTCGTTAAGCTGATCGATAATCGGCTGATTATCATTGGTACCTTCATCAGCTGTCTGTTGGATACTTGTTGTATATTCCTCAAGCGCATCCAATGACTGGAATAAAACGTCAATCAAAGAAGACGAAACTTTCATAGTTCCGGTTCTTACTTCAGAAAAGACATTTTCCATATCATGAGTAAGGTTCTGCATTCTCTTAAAGCCCATGGTTCCTGCCATACCCTTTAATGAGTGAGCAGCTCTGAAGATTTCGTTAATTGTATCAGTATCTTCGGGATTCTGTTCTAGATTGAGAATTTGAGTGTTTAGAGATTCCAAATGTTCTCTGGTTTCATCTAAAAAGATTTCTAAATATTGGCTAACATCCATTTTAAAATACCCCCACGTTCTTAATGATTTCTTTTGCCAGCGATTCAAGGTCCAATTCTTGATTGGCTAGACCCGCCTTGACCACTGCCTTAGGCATACCATACACAGTACAAGTTGCTTCATTTTGCACTAATATTGTAGTTTTCTTTACTTCTTGAAGCGCTTTGATTCCTGCCGTTCCGTCAGCTCCCATTCCTGTGAGCACAACGCATATCACCTCGTCATATAATGAATCTCTTAAGGATTCATACATATAATTCGCCGACGGCTTAACCCCCTCTCTGTTAGGCTCGTCAGTATAGTGAATGACATGTCCCGTTGCACCTCTTATTACGTTCATGTGTAATCCGCCTGCGGATAAATACAGGTGACCTAATTCCAGTTCTTCACCTTCCGAAGCTTCGACTACCGATACCGAACTTAAATCATTCAGTCGGCTGGCCAATGCTTTCGTAAATCCGGCAGGCATGTGTTGCACAAGCACAAGCGGTGCATTCAGGTTTGACGGAAGCAACGGGATAAGCGTCTGCAATGCTTTTGGTCCTCCGGTAGAAGAAGCAATTGCAACAATCTTTCTTCCTGTGCTAATCATCTTACTTTGCCCCTATAAAATAGTGATACTCATCACGAATTGTATTATATCACTATCCATTCTTCACATGAGTGCAAAGTAACATTCGGATGTTAAATTTTCTGAAAATTTCAAAAAATTCAACCATTTAGATTTACTATTTTACATTCCCATCTCTCTTTTTCGATGTTTTCGCTCTTCTTCGAAAATGAATCTAATAATTTCTTCTCGGTCGTATGTATCTATATCAACATACTGAGCGCGGTGTTCAAATACCCCGGGACGATCGTCCAGTTCGCGGGAAGTGAGCACCTTTGAGATAAGGGTATACTCTTTGGCCACCCCATCAATGACCAAATTGTATTTACAATATATTAAACTTTCGGGTTCATAGCGATAACTGCTTATAAAGCGTATTCCGCCTCCCGAAATATCCACAACAACAGATCGTTTAAGAGGCAGCCCCGGTACCAGGTACAAATCAGCATTCTTATCCATTGCATCCTTTTCTTCCTTCTCAAGAGGACGCGAGTTCATCTCAAGGGCGCAACTTAGTCTGTAATACTCTCTACGCTGGAACTTTCTTAAGTTGGAGGAAAGCTCCATCAAAAGAACATACTGATTACCATCCTTGTATCTGTCTATAATTGTTGCAAAACACTGGAACAATCCGGACTGAGTATAAAAATATAAATCAAACTCAGTATTCACGGGAAGAAGTATCATCTTGGTTTTTTCCATAGGCATGAATATTTCAAGCTGATCCTCCGATAAAATATCGCGAACCTGAGAAGAATATACCTTTTTTCTCTCATTATCATCTGCCGGTCTTACTCTTTCCACTGCCTGAATTTCGACACGGTTTCCGGGTAAAACATATTTAGATAACATCATAACCCTCCCAAACTAATTTGCCTGTTTTTTACCTGCAATAATATGACTAAAAAATGCTGCCATTCCCCTTTTATTAATTCCGCCCTGCAACTCAACATTCATAAGTCGTGCCGCAATTTCTTCATATGCCAATGTGGACTTGGCATTAGGCGAAGCCAACGATACCGGTGTCTGCTGCATAACTGCCTTCGAAAGCATATTATCCGAAGGAATTGCTCCCAGATATTCGATGGGAAGCTTAAGATATCTGCTGACTACCGCATTCAATTTATTAAATAACATCTGTCCTTCTTCTTTGTTTTCGACTTTGTTGGCTATCATTTTAACCTTAGAGTACTCTCTGGCGAAACGATCATGCCTGTTAAGAGCCTTTAACAAAGAATATGAATCTGTTATCGAAGTCGGTTCGGGAGTTGTGATTAAGAGTATTTCTCCCGATGCCACCAGAAACTCAAGAACCGCATCGGATATTCCCGCGCCGGTATCAATAATGATAACATCTGCTATTGCATCCAGTTCTGCCAGATTCTGAATGATATATACCAAATAATCACGACTTAAGTTGGATAAGCCCGCAATTCCGGAACCGCCTGATATAAATCCTATATCCCCCGGACCCCAGGTAATAATTTCCTTGATATTTTTGCCCTGGTAAATTAAATCGCTAAGATTATGTTTCGGTACTGCGCCAAACATAATCTCAATATTGGCAAGACCAAAATCCGCATCAAGAATAATAACTCTTTGTCCCATCTTTTTGAACTGAAGAGCAAGATTAATAGCTGTATTCGATTTTCCCACACCGCCCTTACCGCTTGTTACGGTAATAACTCGTGCCAAGGGGCGTTGCTGCTTGTTTACTCCTCCGGCTTTAATTATATTCCGGAGTCCCGAAGCCTGGTCCATATTTATGTCCTTTTCTGTAATTATCCTTTGCGTCCGCCAAGGAGCTGTTTAACTGTCTTTTGAGGATTGAAATTCTCAATATCGTCAGGTACGTTCTGTCCGCATGTGACGTAAGACAAGGGTGCATTGGTATGAAGCTTAATATTAAGAAGATTACCCAAGGTAGTAGTTTCATCAAGCTTGGTAAAGATAAGCTTGTAATCTGTCATGGATGAATATGTATCCGCAATACTTATTAAGTCTCTGTATTTGGTCGTTGCACTTAATACAAGGAAAACTTCCTTCTCAACAATACCGTCCACAGAATGTATAAATCCGTTCATTGCTTCTCTTTGAGCTTCATTCTGGTGAGAATGACCCGCCGTATCCACAAGAATATAATCATAATCCTTAAAATCTCTAAGAGCCTGTTCAACTTCTTCCGTAGAATAAATAATTCTAAAGGGAATCTCAAGAATATTGGCATAAGTTCTAAGCTGTTCGGCCGCTGCAATTCTGTATGTATCTGCTGTCAAAAGGCATACCTTTTTACCGCCTTCAACCGAAAACTTAGATGCTATTTTCGCAATGGTTGTGGTCTTCCCTACTCCTGTAGGGCCAACGAAAAATACCACCTTGGGGCCTTTGGTAGCAGGTGTTATTGATGCCGGATTTCCAAACTTCAATATCATCTTCTGATATATATTAGCCAATGCCTGTTCAAACGGCATATTGGGAGTTGCTATCTTTTCCATTTCATCGATAATCTGATTTGCATACTTTTCGTTAATCTCATTATCGATCATAGTGTTATATAAAAGCTTTACGAATTTCTCAACTTCATCGGAAGGCTTCTCCTGGTCCGGCGCTTTTTCCTTGGAAGAGAACATCCCATCAGACATAACAGGTGTTGCGGTTCGCTCCGGTTTCTGTAACTGAGCCTCAAGCATATTATGAAGAGAATCAAGCTTTTCTTCTATCACGCTGTTGTCTGTCTTTTTTAACATAAGCTCTTCATTGGCAATCATATCGATAGAGCTGCCCTTTTGTGCCTGCTGAGAAGCAGACAAACGTTCAATTGCAGACATTACCTTAGGTTCCGGTTCCTTAATTTCGGGTTCCTTAACAGGCGCAGGTTTTTCTTCCTTAATCAAAGAAGCCTCTGCCACAGAGCGGACTCCTGCTATTGCTTCTGCTATCTGTGAAGTCTTGGGGGCCTGCACTTCTTCTTCAAGCGCAACCGTAACTTCTACCATTTGAGGACGCAAAAAGCTAAAAACGCCTTTTTTCTTGACGTTTCTTGTATTCATTTCAACAACATTGTTTCCCAGTTCTCTGTATGCCAGGTCCAATGCTTCTTCTTTTGTTTTTCCCTGAAACTTCTTGATTATCATGCGCTCACCATGCCTACCGATTGTAATTCAATATTTGACTCTATTTCATTATACGATACAACTATCAAATCTTTAAAGTAGTCTTCCGTTAATCTCTTAAAATACATTCTGACAATCGGCGAGGTAATAATTATCGGATTCTTTCCGAGATTTTCCAGTTTCTGGACTTCCGTCTCAACCGAATTCATAATTGCCTTGGTCTTTTCGGGATCAAGATTAATATAGGCTCCTGTTTCCGTCTGCTTAACAGACGCCATAATATCCTGTTCCACCTTAGGGTCAAGGGTCACCACAGAAGTCGTTTCATTCTGCGGAAAGAACTTACCCGAAATCGCCCTCTTAAGGGACTGTCTTACATACTCTGTCAAAATATCCGTATCTCTTGTGGTTGTGGCATAATCTGCCAGAGTTTCGAATATAGTAAGCAAATCTCTTATGGAAATACCTTCTTTAAGGAGATTCTGCAATACTTTCTGCACTTCGCCAAGTCCCAGAAGTTTAGGAACAAGTTCTTCTACCAATGAAGGATTTGTCTCCTTAAGATTGTTAATAAGATTCTGAACATCCTGCCTTGTAAGCAATTCGGAAATATGCTGTCTTATTATTTCTGTCAGGTGAGTAGCGATAATCGAAGGTGGATCTACAACTGTATATCCCAGCGATTCTGCACGTTCCCTCTGACTTTCCGTAATCCATGTTGCCGGCAAGTGGAAAGAAGGTTCAAATGTAGGAATACCCATAATTTCTTCCTCCACATACCCGGGATTCATGGCCATATAATGATCAAACAGAATTTCACCTTCCGAAACCTGTATACCCTTTATCTTAATAATGTATTGATTGGGATTAAGCTGAATGTTATCCCTGAGTCGTATTATAGGAACAACCGTACCTAATTCCAAAGCAACCTGTCTACGAATCATAACGACTCTGTCAAGCAAGTCTCCGCCCTGATTAACATCCGCAAGCGGTATGATTCCATAACCGAATTCAAGTTCAATGGGGTCAACCTGAAGCAGTGAATTGACATTCTCCGGTGCCCTGATTTCTTCCGCCGCAACTTCTTCTTCCGATACGGCAGATTCTATCTTTGCAGTCTCGATTGTACCTGCTACGGTACGTCCAACTACTATAAATATAAGTCCGAGTGCCAGGAATATTATTGTAGGAAGCGGCGTAATAATACCTAAAAGGCAAAGAATCGCACCAACCAGATACAAAGCTTTCGGCACTCCGAAAAGCTGTTTAACAAGCACTGCACCAAAGTCGGCATCCTTTGAGCCCTTGGTAACCAGGATACCTGTGGACAAAGATATAAGTAACGAAGGAATCTGTGATACCAGTCCGTCACCTATGGTAAGGATTACGTACTTACTTAAAGCTGTACTGAAATCAAGATTCATACGCAACATACCCATTGCAATACCGCCTATTACGTTAACGGCAGTAATAATAAGACCCGCTGTTGCATCTCCCTTAACGTACTTAACGGCACCATCCATAGAACCGAAGAAAGATGCTTCTTCCTGAATCTTATCGCGACGTCTTTTGGCTTCTGCATCATCAATGGCACCGGTATTTAAGTCGGCATCTATCGCCATCTGCTTACCGGGCATAGCATCAAGAGTAAATCTTGCCGTTACTTCGGCAACTCTTTCAGAACCTTTATTGATTACCATAAACTGAACGATAATCAAAATAATGAATACTATGGAACCGATAATCAAATCACCGCCGCCAACATAACTTCCGAAAGTCGCAACAACTTTGCCCGGGTCGCCGGTTCTTAAAATAAGCTTGGTAGACGAAATATTAAGAGCAATTCTGAATATGGTCGTAAACAACAGAATTGTCGGATAGAAAGACAGGTCTAAGACCTCGCTTGAGAACATCGAAACAAATAAAATGGTAAATGCTACCGCAATATTACATGCAAGTAACACATCCAAAAATCCGGCCGGAATATTAACAATCATCATAACAAATGCGGCAACTACATATGCAGCTACGGCAGCATCGGCCTTTTTCATGTTCTCTCCTTTCTTGTATTATCAGTAAATTATTATATCTTTCCCTGAAGCTGATATACGAAGGCCAGTACATTGGCAACCGCTTCATACAGCTCCGGCGGAATCATCTGCCCGATTTCAACATTTGCATAAAGCATACGGGCCAGGGGTTTATCCTCTGTAATGTAAATATCGTTTTCTTTGGCAACCTCTTTTATCTTCTGTGCCAGATAATCAGCACCCTTTGCAATAACAATCGGGGCATCATCTTCATCTCTTCGATATCTGATTGCAACAGCATAGTGAGTAGGATTGGTGATAACCACGTCCGCAGTAGGAAGTTCCTGCATCATACGACGCATGGAAGCCTCTCTCATCTTCTGTTTCTGTTTTCCCTTAATCTGAGGGTCACCTTCCTGCTCTTTATATTCATCCTTGACTTCCTGCTTAGTCATCTTCAAGTCATCTTTGAACTTCCATTTCTGATAAGCATAATCAAGTGCGGCAAGTACAACGTAAGCAGCAGCCACTCTTATTCCCAAATCCACGATTATCTCGCCGACCATTGCGACCGCCTGTTTTACCGTCATATCATAAAGCATAAATATCTGGTCTATCTGACCTTTCAGGTACGAATAAACCATATAGCCCACAAGTCCCAATTTAAGAAGCGACTTAAGCAGTTCAATAAGAGAAGCGGATGAAAATATCCTCTTAAAGCCGTTAGCCGGGCTTAATTTATTGAATTTGGGCTGAAGCGGTTTGGTTGTGGGTTTCCACTTAACTTGAACCACATCACACACAAAAGCCACCACAAATGCCACTATGAAAAAAGGAAGCAGCATAAGCAGTGTTCGTATCATGGCCTGTCTTATAATGACAAGAACCGTAGCTATCGGGACATTTCCGTCATACTCTTGTATTGCCGAAGGAATCTGTCCGTACATAACTTCAAACAGACCCAGAAAATCTGTACCCAGAGTTCCCAGGTATATCTTTATAATAAGGAACATTGCCAAAATACCGGCAGCATTACCGACTTCCTTACTTTTGGCAACTTTACCGTCTTTACGTGAATCTTCTAATTTTTTGGCGGTTGGTTCTTCTGTCTTTTCTCCGCCCGGTCCATCCTTGGCGAAGAATTGTAGGTTATACTCTAATAACATGCAACCTTCCTCCTAAGATAAAGCCTCTACCATCGTTACCACCATATGTTTCATCTGCGTATAAATAATTGAAGATGCATCCGGAAGCATTATTGCGGAAACGAACAAAATGCTAAGTCCTGTAAGAACCTTAATCTGTATACCTACAGCAAACATGTTAAGCTGCGGTGATACCTTCGTCAGAATTCCAAGAACCGCATTTAGAATTACCATTGTTACAAAAATCGGAAGACAAATTCTAAAGCCTATCAGAATATATTCTCCCATGAACTCAATCATTCCGCTAAGCAGTCTGTTTGTCTGAAATATCTGCCCGTTAATGGGAATAAGTGTATATGTTTCAGCAAGAGCCTGTATAAGATACCTGTGCATTCCCGAAATAAGAAGCATAAGAAGTATCGAGTAATTATAATAAACTCCTGTGATAGTCGTACTTTCTTTAGTGGCAGGATCTATCAGGCTGACCATCGAAAGACCCATCTCCATATCAGCAATATGTCCTGCAAAATTAACAATCATGGTACATAAATTAGCACCAAGACCTATAATTAATCCGGTAATAACCTCCTTAAGCACAAGGCCCGAGAACTGAATCAGCGTATCATATGATACATTATCATGAGGCACTACCTTGAACAAAAGAATCGTAATAAAAAAGCTAAGTCCGATTCTTACCATTCGCGGGGTGTTAGACATACTAAAAAATGGCGCAACAAATACGAAACTGGCCACTCTTACCAAAACAAGTAGGAATAATTCTAAATCCTGAAAAGTAAATCCGTAATCTAACATAACCGCTATTTAATGTACACTGAAAAATCTGCCCACAGGCTTTCCATAAAGCCCGACATATTATTAAGCATCCAGTGTCCCAATACTATCAAGGTCAAAAATATAGCAATAACCTTAGGAACAAAGGTAAGTGTCTGTTCCTGAATAGACGTAACCGTCTGGAAAATACTTACAATAAGACCAACCACAAGGGATACAAGAAGTACCGGAGCAGACGTCTTAATTACCAAATATAAAGTTTCCGATGCAATTGAAGTAACTGTATCAATATTCATCTATATGCTCCAAAAATCACTAATAGAAAGTCTTTACAAGACCACCGATAATTAAATTCCAACCGTCCGCCAATACAAACAACAGTATCTTAAAGGGCATTGAAATTGTGGTGGGCGGTAACATCATCATACCCATACTCATAAGTGATGAAGCTACTACCATATCAATTACAATAAACGGAATATAAATCAAAAATCCTATAATAAATGCTGTTCGTAACTCACTTACCACAAAGCTCGGTACCAATACTTCGGTAGGAATGCCCTCCAGGGTCTGATCCCACTCATCGCCGCTTATTTCAAGGAACATACGAACATCCTTAGTCTGCGTCTGACCATACATAAACTCTCTTAGTGGTTCTATGGCCGTATCAAAGAATTCCTCCTGCGTTATCTGCCCTTTGTCAAAAGGAACAATTGCTTCAGTATATATTTGTCCCAATGTAGGGCGCATAACAAAGAATGTTAAAAATAAAGCAAGCCCAATCAACACCTGGTTCGGAGGTGCCGTTTGGGTACTTAAAGCTGCACGGGTA
Organism: Lachnospiraceae bacterium; assembly: GCA_045642345.1. Taxonomy (GTDB): domain Bacteria; phylum Bacillota; class Clostridia; order Lachnospirales; family Lachnospiraceae; genus JAILLW01. Next base: position 5,331 of record JAZUIS010000086.1, on the reverse strand, counting down.
AAATGAAGTACGATAATAATTCTGGTATAGCTTGTTAACATGATAAGCAAAATCGGTGCTATTGCTATCAAAGTAAGCGTAATCAGAATTCGAAGTGTGCCGTTAACAGAACCATTATCACCTTCTGTTGAAATGGTAATGCTGTTAGCGATATTCAGTTGACTAAGATCTTCCTGGCTTTCAGATGCGCCGGGCTCTTCTATATTGGTTCTGGTGGTTGTATCACCTGTCATATTAGAGTCCGTAAACGTAGTTGCGCTTGCCGAAACAGAAGTCAATATACACAACATGCCCACCGTTACCAGTAGGCATATTATCTTCACTATCTTTTTCATTTGGAAAACCTAATCCTCGTTTTTCTTGTTTAGGTTTTTGACTTTAGCAAGGACATCCTTGAAGTTTACGTTACCTGCAGAGTCTGCAGACGCAGTAATCAATTCATCCTCATTTAGCTCGGTAATCATACTTATCTCATCTTTACCGATCCCGATAAGCATATATTTGTCCCCGGCTCTTACTATCTGAAGATATTTATTATTAGTTATCCTCTTAGTCTCAATTATCTCTATATTGGAGCATTTGGACTGCCCCTGCTGAACCTTCGAAATCCATCTTACCGTAAAATACGTAACTGCGATAACAAAGGCAAAGATAATAAGCAGTGTCAGGAACTGAACTACGCTGTCTGTTTTGGTGTATGAAACAAGTATCATTTAAAGATTACCTTATTTATCCGACTACCTTCTTAACTGCCTCTAATACTCTGTCAGCCTGGAAAGGTTTAACGATAAAGTCCTTAGCGCCGGCCTGAATTGACTCAATAACCATAGCCTGCTGTCCCATTGCAGAACACATAATAATTAATGCATTGGGGTCTGAACCCTTAATCTTCTTAAGAGCGCCGATACCGTCAAGTTCGGGCATAGTAATATCCATAAGAACAAGATCTGGATGTAACTCAGTATACTTTTCAAATGCTTTCATACCATTCTCAGCTTCACCGACTACATTATATCCATTTTTACTAAGGATATCCTTAATCATCATTCGCATGAATGCTGCATCATCAACAATTAAAATATTCTTTGCCATTTCCATTCTCCCTTTTTAATTAATAATTTCGGTTACACGAATACCAAAACTCTCTTCAATAACAACAACTTCGCCCTTGGCTACGAATTTACCGTTAACCAATACATCAATGGGCTCACCGGCTATTTTATCAAGTTCTATGATTGTACCCGGTGTAAAATCAAGGATTTCCGCGATAGACTTATGAGTTCTACCAAGTTCTACCGTAACCTCAAGCGGTACGTCCTTGATAATTCCAATGTTCTCTGCGCCAGGCAGTGTAGAGTAATCCGGCTGGAAACTCTGGAACTGCGCCGGTTGGATGTTCATGTTAGGCTGCGGATATCCCATAGGCGGATAACCCATCTGTGGGGGGTAACCCATAGGCATCTGCGGCATAGCCATCTGTGGTGCACCGGCATACGGATCCATCGGAGGGGGGGCTGCAGCGGCAGGTGCCGGAGCAGGTGATGGTTCCGGAGTAGGCGGAACATACGGTGCAGGTTCTGGTGCCGGGGCCGGAGCCGGTTCAGGCTCAGGTTCTTCTCCGCCACCGGAAAAGGTATTATATAAATCTTTTGCAAAATCAATCGGATACAACTGAATGATGGTTGAATCAACCAAATCATCAATCTGCATTCTGAATGAGATTTTTGCAAAAGTACCTGCCAGGAAAGGTGCAATTGCTTCGGCATCCATTGTCTCTGTCAAATCGACCAATGAAGCCTCCGGAGGTGAAATATCAATCATCTTACCAAGCATCGTTGATAATGATGTTGCCGAAGAACCCATCATTTGGTTCATTGCCTCTGATATGGCACTTAAATGAAGTTCTCCCAATTCACCGTCTGTGTTGGTACCGTCTCCACCCATCATAAGGTCTGTTATAACCTTTACATCATGTTCTTTAAGAACCATGATGTTGGAGCCGTCCAATCCAACTGTATATTTAATTTGAATAAAAACACAAGGTCTTTGGTAATCCTGAATTACCGTCTTCCAGTTCGCAAGTTCAACTACCGGAGTTGAAATATTAACCTTACGATTAACAAGCGAATACAAGGTCGTTGCCGAAGAGCCCATACTGATGTTGGCAATTTCACCAACAGCATCTCTTTCTTCCATAGTAAGGGCTGATTCATCAACTTCACCCGGATCTGTTGATCCTGTAAGAATCGGTGCATCAGCGGCGGGCGCCTCTGCCGGTGCTTCCTCCGCTGCCGGAGCATCCCCTCCGGACAGGTCCATACCGGAAAGTAGTGCATTTATTTCATCTTGTGATAACATTCCGTCCATGCCTTACTCCCCCTCTCTTATTACTGACGTTAATCGTACAGCATATTTATCTTTGCTGGACCCGGGTAAGGCTGTGAACTTACGTATATCTCCAACAAAAATGTTCATCTCCGACTCTACCGAAGAATCTAATCTAATAACATCTCCAACCTGCAAGCCCAAGAACTCGTTGACGGAAACAACGGATTTACCAAGGACTGCTTTGACCGGTGCATCGACTCTCTTAATCAAAGATTCGATATGGTCATGGTAATCGGATGTATCATCCTTTTGCATGGTTGAGAACCAATACTTGGTATTCAACTTATCCATAACTTCCTCTAACGTGAAGTAGGGAAGACAGACATTCATGAATCCTTCGGTCTCACCGATTCGAATATTCATGGTGACAATCGCAATCATATCTGAAGGAGCAATGACCTGTGCGAACTGCGCGTTTGTTTCGATACGTTCCATAATAGGATTAATCTCCATAACGTTCTTCCACGGTTCCTTCATAAGCTGCATACATACAATCATGAGCTTTGTTATAATTGTCATCTCTATCTCAGAAAAATCTCTGTTCTTTTCGAGAGGTTCTCCTGCGCCGCCAAGCATTCTGTCAATCATTGCAAAACCTAAGTTCGGCGACAATTCTATAATAACATTTCCGTTTAAAGGTTTAAAGTCTATTATTCCTAAAATAACGGGGTTACTAAGCGCATTCGAAAACTCTGAGAATGTTACTGTTTCGGAAGAAGCCACCGTGGTTTGTACCGACTTTCGAAGGTAAAGCGGTAGATTCGTCGAAATCAGTCTGCCGTAATGCTCGTATATAATTTCAAGTGTACGTAGATGCTCTTTGGAGAACTTCGCAGGCCTCTTAAAGTCATAATCTTTAACCTGCTTGTCGTTTGACTCCTGCATCTGATCCATATCCAACTCACCGGTAGTCAACGCTGCCAGCAGGTTATCAATTTCACTTTGGGACAGTACCTCGCCCACGAATTCTCACCTCCCCTAGCTCATAGATTAGTTCCTTTTACTGGAACAGCGAGCTACTAAAGGTTACATCAAAAATAAAATCCGAATTGTATAACTGTTGAATTCTTGCCAAAATCTCATCACACATCTGCTGTGTTCCGGTTCTGGCTTCATCAATAGTATGCTGACTGACAACTTCGTTTATCTGACCCTTTAACAAATCAGCTTTGTTAGCTATATCAGCACCGTATGTGGCGTAATCTTCACTTGTAATATTCATCGAAAGTGCTACTGAAATAATAGCATAATGGTCTTTCGTATCAGGTGTTCCGTCGGCATTCAGTCCACTCTTAAGAGGAATTGTCATGTCCGGAATTGTATAAGTGGCAATATCCGCCATTGTAATTGCAGGTGTGTCTTCGCCACCCTCTACTGCAGTATTGTCAACAAGTTCCAAATTAATTGCAGTAGCTATGTCGGTTATAAGTGCTGCCGTCTTCTTGTTGGTGCTCATTACGCTGAACATCATAATGCCGGTAAGCACAAGATTAACTATTAATAATGCCAAAATACCGATTGAAATAAAGTTTTTCTTCATGATAATTAATTAGTCCTTCCCTAATATGAACTAAGCGAATTATATATTTTAATTTCGACTCGTCTGTTCTTGGAACGTCCTTCCGGAGTCGAATTATCCGCTATCGGTATATACTCACCGCGTCCCGAATGCTTAACCAGACTCATATCAAGTCCCGTGTTTTCCTCCACATAATAGAACACCGAAAGTGCACGTCCCGCACTAAGTTCATCATTGTTTGAATACTTCGAGCCGCTCATTGGAACATTATCCGTATGACCTTCAATCTCGACGGTAGATCTGGCATATCTGTCCAGAATCTTCGCTATCTGCGTCATAAGAGGAACAGATTCCTTTTTTAATTCTACCGAACCCGAGTCAAACAGCAGGGCACCGTTTAACGTAAGTTCCACATACTGAGACGTAAAATCAATATCAACCTCCTGGTCAAGATTCGCTTCCTTCAAAGCTTCCTCTATCATCTCGGCCATCTCTTCCGATTCTTCAAGTTTAGCCTTATCTACTTCTTCAAGCGCTTCCTCCAAAGATTCCGATTCGGTAGTGTCATCGGGCTGTTCTTTGCCGTCTGCATCCTTACCTGTGGAGTTGATATATTCATCCAATTCATTTAATTGACTGACGCCGTTACTGATTAAAACGCCATCACCGATTGCTGTAGCACCGCCGCTAAATATACTGAACGACTGACTTAAACTGGCTGCGAGCATTTCAAACTTCTGCGCATCCATGGTGGACATGGAGAACAAAAGAACGAAGAAACAAAGCAACAAATTCATCAAGTCAGAGAAGGTCGACATCCACGCGGGCGAACCTTTTGGCGGGTCTTCCTGTCTTTTTTTAGCCATCCTCTCCTCCATCCTCTGTTCCTGTAGATGCTCTGTCTGCAGGTGCTAAGAATGACTTAAGCTTTTCTTCAATAACACGAGGGTTCTCACCTGCCTGTATAGACAAGAGGCCCTCTATCATAATAGTCTTCATCGTTGTTTCATTGGCATTGTTAAGTTTTAACTTACCGGCGACCGGAGCACATACCCAGTTGGCAAGCATAGAACCGTACAATGTAGTAATAAGGGCAACGGCCATGGCAGGTCCGATTGCCGACGCATCATCCATGTTATACAACATATTAACAAGTCCCAGGAGTGTACCTATCATACCCCAGGCAGGGCCCATGGCACCAAGATCATCCCAGAACTGAATTTTTGATTTATGTCTGTCTTCGGTTGCATATAATTCCGTCTCCATGATTCCGCGAACCAAAGCAGGATCGGTACCGTCAACAATAAGCAGGATGCCCTTTTTCATAAAGGCATCATCAAGTTCGCCTGCTGCTTCTTCCAAAGACAGCAAGCCTTCTTTACGGGCAACATTTGATAAATCTATGATTTTCTGAATCATAGACT
>JAZUIS010000085.1:0-24246 GCA_045642345.1 Lachnospiraceae bacterium | reverse complement strand
GCTTCCCATGATTCGTTTATGGTTTCAAATGACTATGCGGAAAAGGTGAAAATGGCATGGAAGCATGTTCAAAGCGGTGAAGTTTCATATGAAATGATTGACCTGTTCGGGAATTCGGTTAAGTCATATACAACATCGGATTGCGGATTTTATATGGAAGCATATGACTAATACCGATGCAAAAAGCGAAGAGGATATAAAATGGGGTATGCTCGTACTAAGCATACCCACACCATAACTTCATATTTATCCATAGTATTTTTTGTTTAACCTTTCCATTGCGCTATCCATTGAAATAGGTTCCCCGCCTTCTTCAATTTCCTTTTCTGCTTCATAAATCGCTTGATCGATTCTATTAATCTGCGCAAAACGTTCATATAGTTCTGAACTCATTACTACCAAATCACTATATCCATTTTTTGTTATAAAAATAGGCTCTTGCTGTTTATGAGCTAATTCAGATATCTCGCTAGTATTCCTTAAATCTCTAATAGGCATAATTGTTGGCATTATGTGCACCTCTTTATATATATCATAAGTTGAATCATTGCCATTCGATAATACTGCAAACACATCTACTGTGCCGTCATACACATCCTATTATTTCGTTTATATCTTCGATATTGTTCTTCTGAAGGAAATTCTCGATACCGTCTATGATTTCAACAGTAGAGTAGGGGTTAACGAAATTCATGGCACCTACCGAAACCATGGTGGCACCGGCCATCATGAATTCAATAGCATCTTCGGCAGTTGCGATACCGCCCATTCCTATAATCGGAATATTAACGGCCTGTGCGCACTGATAGACCATTCTTACTGCAATGGGTTTTATGGCAGGGCCTGACATGCCGCCCGTTTTATTGGCAAGTGCAAAGCAACGTCTGTTAATATCTATTTTCATGCCTGTAATCGTGTTAATTAATGAAATTGCATCCGCGCCTGCATCTTCGGCAGTTTTGGCCATAAGGGCTATGTCTGTTACGTTGGGGCTTAACTTCATTATGACGGGCTGTTTGGCATGGGCTTTAATCTCTTTTGTTATCTTGCTTAGTGCTTCGGGATTCTGACCAAAAGCTATGGCACCTTCCTTAACGTTGGGGCAGGATACGTTGATTTCGAGCATATCCACAGGTTCGTTACTTAATCGTTCTACCACTTCGACGTAATCTTCGATTGATTTACCGCATACATTAACTATTATCCTGGTATCGTATTTTTTTAAGAACGGGATATCACGTTCGCAAAACACTTCAATTCCGGGATTTTGAAGACCTATTGCATTAAGCATTCCACCATAAACTTCCGTTACTCTGGGGGTGGGATTTCCCGGCCATGGTATGTTGGCAACACCTTTTGTTGTTACCGCACCAAGTCTATTTAAATCTACGAATTCACCATATTCCATTCCGGAACCGAAAGTTCCGGATCCTGTAGTTACGGGATTATTGAAGGTTATTCCGGCTATTTTAACTTTAGTATTCATGTGTCGAGAATTCTCCTATTTCTATCAAATAATTCTAATCAAACAGTTTTTATCATGCAATTTTAATCAACAGATTATATATCTACATCTTCACTGTTAAATACAGGGCCGTCTGTACAGATTCTTGCATTGTTGACATGTGAATGACCGTCCTTTTTGGTGGTTTTGCATACACAACCTAAACATGCACCTACGCCACAGGCCATTCTTTCTTCCAAAGATATAAAAGCACGTACATTATGACCGTTATTTTTTTCGTTTTCGGCATACTTTTTGATGGCTCTTAGCATGGGCATCGGACCGCATGCCATAATAACATCTGTTTTAATCCCCTTGGCCTTAACCACATCAAGAACATTTCCTTTGATGCCTACAGAACCGTCTTCTGTAGCAATTTCAAGGGCTGCGTACTTCGCTAAATCTAGATTTAGCATAATGTTGTTATCACGATAACCTGCAATAACAGTTGATTCTATTCCATGAGCCTTAAGTTCTTTGGCAAGTTCAAGCATCGGAGGTAATCCGATACCGCCACCCATCAAAACAACATTTGAAGCATTGGATAAATCCTCGCCGAAAATCTCGGTAAATTCATATCCGTTACCAAGAACTCCGAGAAGTTGAACTTCATCGCCCTCTTTAAGAGTGGAAAATTCATCGGTTCCCTTGCCGGCTACCCTGTAAACGAGTCTTAATGCGCTAAAATCATCTGCAACTTCGCATATGCTTATTGGTCTTGGAAGCAGAGTGGATTTATTTTTGGGATATACACCGACAAATTGTCCGCTGTGAGCGAACTTGGCAAGGTCGGTTCTAAGCCATAAATCATAGATTCCCGGTGAAATCATTGCCTGTGAGATTACAATTGCTGTAGATTTTTCTTTCATTAAAGGTATGTCTCCGTTAATTAACTTAATTCAAATCCGATGATTGTATTAATCACCTTGTATCGTAAATTAAATTATCACATTTTGCGTGGAAATATAAGTGGTTTTAGCAAAAAAAACATATTTGAAAACACGACCATAGCGGTACTATATATTCGATTTTCCGTAAAAAAAATACTAAATATTGAATAAAACTATTAAGAAAAAATGATTATGCGACGATATAGTCTGTGTGTAAACGGAATTACACGATTTTCTATTTTATGAAGCGAAGGGATTCGATTTATTGAAGACACATTCGCAGTAATGTGCGAATTTTAGGAACACAGAAACCGAGAATTTCGAAGGTAAAATAGGAGTCGCAATGGTAGTTCAGCACAATCTTCAATCAATGAATACCAACAGAATGTTTGGTATCACGACTAAAACCCAGGAATCAATAACTGAAAAATTATCTTCCGGATATAAGATTAATCGTGCGGCTGATGATGCGGCAGGATTGTCTATTTCCGAAAAAATGCGTCGCCAGATAAGAGGACTTACACAGGCCAGTCTTAACTGTCAGGATGGAATTTCTCTTGTGCAGACAGCTGATGGTGCCATGGCGGAAATTCATGAGATGCTTGACAGATGTACGGAGCTTAGCGTTAAAGCTGCAAACGGTACATTAACGGATGTGGACAGAGGTTATATACAGTCTGAGATAGATGCAATTAAAGAAGAAATTGATGATATTAAGGAAAAGGTTACATTTAACGAAATACAGATATTAAAAGGTAAGGATGTTGAAGCTGAGACCTCTTCGGGGGGAGCGGCAGTTATCGGCGGTATGCCTGCCTGGGCAATACCCGGTGATAATACTTCTGTCGGCGCAGGTAAATTGTCGGATACCGTAACGGTGGGTGGAACCGATTATCTGGGAATGACATTTGATTTTGCTGCAATTGATTCAGATCCTAGTAAACTTAATGATTTAAAACAGTCTGATACAGGTTTTTATACAACTTGTTGTACCTGCGATAGGCATTACAGTATTAAGTTTGTTGAAGGTGCTGCGCAGAACAGAACAAGTGGTAATCATTACATTTATGAAGTCAGTCTTGACGGAGTTAATTCCGGCGAGGAACTTGTTGACAGGATTCTGGCAGCGACAGGGTCAAGACCTAACAATCATTATACGTCTCTTGCCAAAGATCCCACCAATCACTCAAAACTGATTGTATATGAGAACAGACAACAATACGCACCTTCCAACCCTTCGCCAACACATGTTTCTTCGGGACAGGGACTTGCAGGTGAAGGTATAGCCTATGCAGCAGATCAGGTGCCAACGAGCCGACCTGTTGATATTTTTATTCAGGCGGATGCGGAAGCTAACCGACACATAGACATTCAATTACCGTCAATAAGCTGCCGTGTGCTCAAAATCGACAGATGCGATGTGTCGACTATACCGGGAGCTGATAGCGCAATTACCGCTTTTAAGAAAGCTAAGGAATATGTAAGTACCGAACGAAGCAGAATGGGTGCGTACCAGAATAGAATGGAGCACACAATAAATAATCTGGATAACGTAGTTGAGAATACAACTTCGGCAGAAAGCCAGATACGCGATACGGATATGGCGACAATGATGGTTCAGTTTGCCAATAACAATGTCCTCATTCAGGCGGGACAGTCAATGCTTGCCACAGCCAACCAAAGTAACAACGGAGTTCTATCACTTCTTCAGTAGGCCTATTCTCGTACAAAGATACACAATATAAGGAAATAAGTTGTTTACAACATGGTTATAAAAAAGGCCCGGACTTGGAATTCCAAGTTCGGGCCTTTGACATGTTGCGTGTAGGACGCAGCTAATCTATTAACATTTATTCTGATTTAGCACCTTTAAGTACTAAGTTGGTGATAATTCCAAGGATAAGTGCACAAGCAACTTCTGTGATTGTAACAGCACCGAAGCTTACTGATAAGCCGCCGATTCCGGCAATAAGGATAACCGATACAACGAAGAGGTTCTTGTTATCGTTAAGGTCAACATCCTGAATCATCTTAAGACCTGAAACAGCGATGAATCCGTATAATGCTACACAAACACCACCCATTACGCAGTTAGGAATTGTTGCAAGGAATGTAACAAAAGGTGCGATGAATGAAGCAACGATAGCAAGGATTGCCGTAACGAAAATTGTGATTATTGATGCATTTCCGGAAATGGCAACACAACCGACTGATTCACCGTATGTTGTGTTGGGGCATCCGCCGAAGAATGCGCCGACCATAGAACCTACGCCGTCTCCGAGAAGTGTTCTGTGAAGACCGGGCTCTTCAAGTAAGTCTTTTTCGATAATAGAAGAAAGGTTTTTGTGGTCTGCAATGTGCTCTGCAAATACTACGAATGCAACAGGAACATATGCAACAGCGATTGTTCCGATATATGCGGCCATAGAACCGACTTCGCCGAATCCGTATGCACTTCCGAATGCTGTCATAAATGTGAATGAAGGATACCACTGCATATTAGAAAATGCGCTGAAATCAATAATCTGAAGTTCGGGGATACCTGCATTTACACCGTAAACCGTAAGGATAGCAGCGAAAAGATATCCTGCAGCGATACCGATAATGAAAGGAATCATCTTAAGCATCTTCTTACCGTATACAGAGCAGATCATCGTTACGAATAATGTAACAAGTCCGCAAAGAAGACATACATAAGGAGAAGCCATCTGGTTTCCTTCTGCATCAAATACACGGCCTGTTGTAAGGTCTGAAACGGCATTTCCTGCAAGGGAAAGTCCGATAATGGCAACTGTAGGTCCGATAACAACTGCGGGCATAAGCTTGTTAATCCAATTAACGCCTGCAAATTTAACTACGATAGCAAGTACTACATATACAAGACCTGCGAAACCGGCACCGATGATTAATCCGAAGTATCCCAAAGAAGCAGATACACCGCCTGCAAAAGCTGCTAACATAGATCCTATAAATGCAAAGGATGAACCTAAGAATACAGGGCTCTTAAATTTAGTAAACAATAGGTAAACAATAGTTCCGACACCTGCACCAAAGAGTGCGGCTGATGCTGACATTCCGTTGCCGATAATGGCAGGAACAGCGATTGTTGCAGCTAATATTGCAAGAAGCTGCTGGAATGCGAAGACGATAACCTGCGCAAAAGCGGGCTTGTCTTCGACTTGATAAGTAAGTTTCATGAATGCAACCCTCCTAAGAATTAATAAATGTTTTGGTGCGTAGAAACGCAGATTGGTATATATTTTTAAACCTTGACTAATATACCATATATAGTATATGTTTGTAAAGATAAATTAAAAGCGACCACAATATATAGTGTGGAAATGCCCTTGTGGTGCAGGGGCAGTTGTGGTAAAATACAGCTGACGGCCGCAATAACAGACAGGCTGTCAAAATAGTCGGGACGGATGTCCCCAATTAAAGAAAGAAGGTTATTTTTTATGGACCAGTACAAAGATATGGACAATGTATTTGTTCTTGATCATCCGCTTATTCAGCATAAGATAAGTTTGCTGCGTGATTCCAATACGGGAACAAATGAATTTCGTAAGCTTATCGAGGAAATCGCAATGCTTATGGGTTACGAGGCATTAAGAGATCTTCCTTTAAAGGATGTTGAAATCGAAACCCCTATTGAGAAATGTATGACACCTATGATTGCAGGTAAGAAATTGGCAATCGTTCCTATCTTAAGAGCAGGTCTTGGTATGGTAGGCGGTATTTTGAGTCTTTGCCCTACGGCAAAGGTTGGACATATCGGATTATACAGAGACCATGAGACTCATGAACCTCATGAATATTACTGCAAATTGCCTGAGCCCATCGAACTTAGAACTATAGTGGTTCTTGATCCGATGCTTGCTACAGGCGGTTCCGGATCTGAAGCTGTTGACTTTATCAAGCAGCACGGCGGTAAGAATATTAAGTTCATGTGCATCATTGCTGCGCCTGAAGGACTTAAGAAATTACATGAGGCACATCCCGATATTCAGATTTATGTTGGTCATCTTGATCGTTGCCTTAACGAAGATGCATACATTTGTCCCGGACTTGGTGATGCCGGAGACAGAATCTTCGGAACCAAGTAATTTAAGCTATGACATAAGGCGTCGGTTATACCGGCGCTTTTCATGTATATAGAACTATATGTGTTAAAGGAGGAATGTATATACAATTCCGAATAAGAATTGTGTGTACGAAAAACTATGAAAAGAAGAGTTGAAAGAGTTTTGGCACTTATTCTGTCCCTTGTAATGATAGTGCTCCCGGTGTTTGGGATGGAGGTTGTTTCATGGGCAGAAGAAGATTATGATGAATCTTATTCGGAATACTATGAGGGTGATAATTATTATGACGATCCCTCGTACTATGAATCGGCTCCGACTCTCATGCAAACAGATGACGGTGGAGAATCCGAGGACCCTACATGGCATGACAATGATTATACAATCGTGGCCGATACTTATAATGTAAGTTTCGGTAAGGTGCCCATGAGTGGTTATGCATTGGAATTTGTTCCGATCACAATCACCAATATGTCAAGTAATCCCATTAATCTTGCCTGGTATAAGTCCGATGCGGAAAAGGTATTTTTGGTAGACGCACCGGATTCATTATATCTGGGAGCAGGCGAGAATCTTAAATTTTATGTTTCAATGGATACCGATTATTATGCCGGAAGTTATTCGGCAACTTTGCTTATCGGTTCTGATGAAGATCCTGATTTTTCACAGGGTGTGACAATTTCATTATCCGGAACATTAACAGAACCGGACCCTATTGTCTATTCCGTTGAGGTGTATCCTTCACAAATCACAATGGCTCGTGGAGCCCTTGAAAATTTCTGGGCCGATGTTGAAGGAGATTTTCTTCCCGATTATACCGTTGAATGGTCAATACTTGGTAACACTGACGTCAGTACCACAATAGATAAAAACGGATATCTTTCGATAGGTGATAACGAAAACGCCGATATGATAAGCGTTTATGCCTGCTCGATTTATGACAGGAGTGTCACGGACTACGCTAACGTATATATTGAAAGTGAAAATTATACTGTAACTACCTGTTCAAATCCGGGTAACGGCGGAACTACGGTAGGCGGAGGTGCAGTTAAAAGAGGCGGCTCCCTTACTGTGAATGCGGCACCGAATAACGGATATGAATTTGTTAACTGGACCATGGACGGTAAGGAAGTTTCGACTTCTCCGCAGTATACGGTATCCGGAATACGAAAGAATATGTCGCTGGTTGCAAATTTCAAGTCTACGGCATGTTTCGTAAAGGTAACGAAGAATAATGATAAAGCCGGAAAAGTAACAGATTCACGTTCTGTTAAGTACGGTGACAATATGACATTGGATGCCACTGCCAACAGCGGATATACTTTTGAGGGCTGGTATGAAAATGATAAATTCATTTCATCTTCAAAGACCATAAATATTACGAATATAACCTCAAACAGAGAATTCGTTGCCAAGTTTAGTCAGAATGTATTTAATGTTCAGGTTCAGGCTAATCCGTCAAACGTGGGAATGGTAAGCGGAAGCGGTAATTATTCCAAGGGCTCGAATGTTGCTATTTCGGCTAAACCCGTTGAAGGCTACAGATTCGTAAGCTGGATGGTAAATAATGAGGTAATAAGTACAGATGCCAATTGTACCATCAAAAATGTAGACCGTGATTTTGTCCTTGTTGCCATTTTTGAACCTAAACAGGTAAAAACATATGAAATTGCGGCAACGGTTGCAACGGGCTCAGGTCAGATATCTCCATCGGGCTTAACAAAGGTAGCCGAAGGCAGCAGCATGGTATATACTTTTGCCCCGGCCAACGGATACATTATTTCGGCAGTAGCGGTAGACGGTAAGCAGTTAGGTGCCATATCGTCGTACTCATTTAGCAATATTGCCGCAAACCATTCAATTGCCGTAGCCTTTAGTCCAAAACCTACGGATACCGGCAAAATTAATAAGAATACACAAACGGAGGATCCGGGAAAATCGGCAAAGCCCACCCCCCTTCCTGTAGTTAAGAATGATGAAGATGGTAAGATGACGAATGAACCTGTAGAATATGATAACCGCCAGGAAGAAGCCGACATAATTAATGAAGAAACAAATGTTGTACCGGAAATGACCGGAAATGACGAGTATGTCAATTTGGATGAACTTACCGGCGTACTTCAGATAGCAAATATAACTGAAGAACAGGCAGGAAAATTCATTGATGATGATAAAGATTTGTGTTTGCTTGAACTTGCCGCACGTAATCAGTATCTTAAGGTGACGGTTCATAATGAGTATGCACAGACTCCTACCGAAACAGAGAACAGCAGTTTTATGAATCTTGTTTCGATGCCCAATTTGCAGGAAGTTGTTGACAGGATGTTTACCAAGGAAGAAAAGCTTACAATTCTTCGAGGAAATGACGCTGCTGTCAATGTAAACATTTTTGACAATACGGATTTGCAAACTCAGGACGATAAAGAAATTGCAAGAATCGCTCAAAAAGACAATGTTAATATAGGTAAGTATTTTGAAATCGTAATGATGAAAACATATCAGGGAGCTTCAAGTATTGTTACCGAAACGCAGGTTCCCATGAGAATAGTAATGAAGGTTCCCGAGGAACTTAAGGCAAGCGGAAGAACATTCTGCGTGATAAGAGCTCATCAGGGACAGGATGGTAATCTTACTGTTTCATTCTTACAGGACCTTGATGATGATCCTACAACTATTACGATTGAAACCAATCAGTTCTCATCATATGCCATAGGATATATTGGTGGCGATGAGGGCACATTTACCAAAAAGAATGTTGTGATAAGTCTTATGATAATGGTGGTTATTGCAATTATCGCAACAGTTGTATGCGGAATTGTAATTAGCGTAAAGCATAGACGCCGCCGCAGAAGATAGTTAAATAGTTGAAGTGGTCTGTGACAATACATAATTGTTACGACCACTTCTTTTTATTAGGGTCTGCGTATTATATGCTTTCGGCACGGAGATAGTCGGACAACAATTTAGAATAAGAGTTTGAATGCTTACGTGGTTTTTCCTTATGATTTAGGATGGAATCATATTTTTGAAAATAAGTATCAAGACTTTCCTTTTCGGCAATAAGATTATCAAGAGAATCGGAAAGATATTCTTTGTAGGCTAACTGTTCTGCCAATGAGTGATTTGATTTTTTGATGTAGTCAAGCTGCCCGTCATGGTAATGATACCATTTTTCATATTTGCCGTCGGATATAACTTCGAGGGTGCCAAGAGGCAGTGATGATAAAGCTTCTTTTGTTTCAAAGATGAGTGTCGTCAGCTCGTCATAGATAGTACATAGATTAGTGTGGAAAATAAGAATCCCTCCTTTGCTATAGAAATGATTAGTTGGAATTGCCAAGTCAGATACGACTCGTTCTGTGAAAATACAGAAAAATTAAGATTGTATGTGGAATATAGCATAGGATGATGCATGTTAGCAAGCCTTTTGGAGGATTTTAACAGAATGTTTAATATTTTGTATAAAACTTATGTGAAAATCCTTCGATATTATACGTAAAGTAATGTAAGAGTTTGTTATTCCGACGATTGGGTGTATAATATATCCGTTTATTTTAAACGACCATAAGAACTAGGGGATAGTGTGGAGTAGTATGTATATTCTGTTTTTTATTTTATGGGTCATATTTAATGGTCAGTTGACGCTTGAAATAGCGCTTTTCGGTATAGCCATTTCTGCTTTGATATACGCATTTACATGTAAATTCATGGACTTTAGCTTAAGGAAGGACATTACGCTTTGCAAACGTTTTTTCCTGTTTTTGGGTTACTGTTTTGTCCTTATTTGGGAAATCATAAAGGCCAATGTTGTCATGGCCAAGTTTATTGTTGTTAAACAGGAATATGAGCTACATCCGACAATTTTCAGATACCGAACACGTCTTAAGTCAAAGGTGTGCAGAGTTCTGCTTGCCAATTCAATTACTCTTACTCCCGGTACAATTACTATAAGTCTTATTGAAGACGAACTTATCATTCATGCGGTTGATGATTCCTTAAGTGTTGAGGATGAAGGCAATTTTATTTTTGAAGAACTTCTTATGAAGATAGAAAATGCGGGAGTCAAGAATTCCGAACGTAAATTGGAAGATAAGGAGGAAACTAAAAATGCTTAATGAAGTTACGAACAGTATTCTTACGGTGGTTCTGGTTATCCTTGCAATCTTCGTGCTTATATGTTTGTTAAGGGCTGTAATCGGTCCTAGGGTCGCAGACAGAATCGTGTGCGTAAATATGATGGGAACCATGGTTATGGTAATAATCGCAATACTTGCCGTTAAAGAGCAGGAAGGATATCTGGCTGATATTTGTGTACTTTATGCCATGATAAGTTTCCTGGCGGTTGTGGTACTTTGCAAAGTCTATATGGGCGTATATCTGGAGCACAAGCGTAATGAGGAACAGATAAAAGCCCGTGAAAATCAAGAAAGTAAGGAGGCCTAGAGATGTCGATTTTATCTACAGTAACAACAATTCTCGGTCTCGCTATTATGTTCCTTGGATTGTTAATCTTCTTATTCCAGATAATAGGATTTACCAAGTACAAATATATACTTAATCGTATGCATGCGGCAGGTATGGGAGATACGTTGGGTATCTTCATGTGCTTGTTTGGGTTAATGCTTATCAGCGGGCTTAACTATACTTCGGCTAAGCTTTTACTCGTAATTATGTTTTTGTGGTTTGCGTCTCCTACAGCCACGCACTTAATAAGCCGTCTTGAAGCAGCAACCGACGAAGAAATAAACAAATATGTTGATGTTCAAATCGGTGAAGAAATTGCCGAATATATCGATACCAAGACGGAAGAAAGCGTAGCAGAATCGCTTCGAGAAGAGGAGGGTGAATAATGAATACTTTTATGTACATCCTGCTTGCAATCTTAATAGTATGTGCAATTTCGGTTACACTATCAAAGAACCTTCTTAATTCAATTCTTATTTTTATGGCATACAGCCTGATTATGAGTATTATCTGGGTACTTCTTGAGTCACCGGACCTTGCTATTACGGAGGCTGCCGTAGGCGCAGGTGTCACTTCGATTCTTTTCTTTATTACACTTAAGAAAATTCATGGTGTGCTTAATAATCCGGAGGATGATGAACCAAACGACGATACAAACGAAGCTGATGAAGTTTCTGAAAATAATGTTATAAAGGAGGAAGCATAAATGAATCAAGACGAAATCAATGCACTCCTTTCTAATACCACTGCGGTTGATTTTTCGGTAGAGAAGAGTGCTGTTACGGCTAAAGTCGGAAAACCTTCCAAATTAAGGAAATATCTTTCGGGTGAGGATGATTTATTGTTAGAGAATCTTTATATGAAGCGTGCATATGAAGATCATATTAAGAAGGAACCTACCCCGGCAGAATTGAAGATTGAGAAGACCAAGGTTATTTATGACGTATATGACACTTCTCATAATATGTCACTTAAAGTTTTCGGATGGGTATATAAGGTTGCGGCAGTTTTGTTCTGTATAGGCCTTGCTCTTGCACTTGTATTTACTGTTTCGTATTTGCCAAAGTCGGGAAGCCCCGATACACCCGCCAATTCAAGTGTTGTTTCACAAAGATATATTGAACAGGGTCTGCAGGAAACAGGTGCCACAAACATAGTTGCCGGAATGATTCTTACCTACAGAGCTTTTGATACTTTTGGCGAGACTAATGTTCTTTTTATTGCAACCTGTTGTGTAATGATTATGCTCATGCTTGATGAACGTATATTAAAAAAGGCTGATATAGACAGAAGATATGAACCTAAGAATGATGATATTCTTCAGACAGTTGCGAAGGTTTTGTGCCCGATTATTTTCATTTTCGGAATTTATATTATTCTTAACGGCCAGTTATCTCCGGGAGGCGGTTTCTCCGGCGGTGCTATATTGGGCGCGGGAATGATTCTTTTCGTAAGCGCGTTCGGATTTAAAAAGACACAGAAATTCTTTGACGAAAGTGTTTATAAAGTTGCTAAAATAACAGCCCTTTGTATGTATGGCTGTATCGGAACATATTTTTATTTAACAGGGGCCAACGGAATTAAAAATCATATTCCTCTTGGTATTGCAGGGCACATTTTATCAGGCGGTATTATCCTTCCCATTGATATTGCGGTAGGTATCGAAGTAGCCTGTACCATGTATGCCTTCTACGCTTTGTTCAGAAGAGGAGGGTTATAAGATGGGTCCTAATTTACTTGCCAATTATGTTGAAGCCGTTGCACTCATTTTGTTCTGTATAGGGTTTGCAAATCTGCTTCTTCAGCCTAATTTAATTAAGAAAATTATCGGTCTTAATATTATGGATTCGGGAATGTATTTGTTCCTTGCCGAAAAAGGATATATTGAGAATCATGTGGCGCCTATCGTCGTAGACGGCGTACAGTCCGTGGATGCCTATATTAATCCTGTACCTGCGGGACTTGTACTTACGGGTATCGTTGTATCTGTTTCGGTTACGGCGCTTATGCTGTCATTGACCATAAGACTGTACAAAAGATATCACACTCTTAATCTGGATGAGATATCAATGCAATTAAAGAAGGAGGGACTGTAATGGAGTTCGTTCGGAATTTCCCGGCAATTTCAATATTGGCATGCATGTTCGCTGCCATCATAAGTTCAGGCCTTCCGCGTAAGGCAGCACGAGCACTTAATATATGCCTTGTAGTTTCTGTACTTGTTATGTCGGTGATGTCATTTTTGTATTCGCTGTCACTTGGTTCATCTGTGGTTTTCGTAATGGGTATTGTACCTGCACCATGGGGTAATGAACTTAGGTTTGGTGTACTTGAAACCTTTATGGCTACGTTCTTTAGTATTATCATGCTTCTGTCGATTCTCGGCGGACGCCACAAGATGAAGGACGAAGTTAATCCCAAGAAGGAATTTTTGTACTACGTACTGATTAATCTGCTGTTTAGTTCGTTATTGGCCTTGGTTTATACCAACGACTTGTTTACGGCATATGTTTTCGTGGAAATAAATACAATTGCGGCAGCAGGTCTTATTATCATTCGTGAGAACGGTAGAACGATTGAAGCCGGGGTAAGATATATGATTATGTCTCTCCTGGGTTCAGGTCTTTTACTTCTTGGAATAATGATGACTTATGATATTACAGGTCATCTCCTTATGAGTAATATTAAAGAAGCAGTGGGAAATATTATTACCACAGGTGAGTTCCAGATACCGCTCCTTGTTGCAATAGCTTTGCTTACGGCAGGACTTTGTGTTAAGAGTGCCCTGTTCCCGTTCCATAGCTGGCTGCCCGATGCCTACGGCTATTCAACCGTATCTTCGGCCGCTATTTTGTCCTCACTTGTATCAAAAGGTTATATCTTTTTACTCATTAAAATATTCTACAGAGTAATCGGTTTTGATGTTATTGTTTCATCAAAGCTCCTTAATATACTGTTTGTATTCGGCCTTGTTGCAATGATAAGCGGTTCGGTAAGTGCAATAAGGGAAAACGATATACGACGAATGATTGCCTTTTCATCAATTGCCCAGATCGGTTACATTTACATGGGCTTTGGTATGGGTACAAGAGCGGGTATGGTTGCATCGATTTTCCATATACTTTCACATGCGGCAACCAAGTCAATGTTGTTTATTTCGGCAATCGGACTTACTGATGTTTCCAGGGGCTCGAGACATTTTATAGACCTTACGGGTTCTGCTCATCGTAATAAGATAGCAGGTGCGGGATTCCTCGTGGGCTCCCTGTCCATGGTTGGTATTCCGCTGTTTTCAGGTTTCATAAGCAAACTTCAGTTTATGGATGCCGCGGCCTCGCTGCATTATTCAAAGATGTTCCCGGCACTTATTGTTTTGGGAATAAGTACGATCCTTAATGCTGTTTACTTCATGAAAACAGTGCTTAGAATATATACACCTGCCAATAAGATGGGTGCCAATCGTGCACAGGCGGATGTTGAAACCAACACAGTTACCGCAACAAGAATCGGTATTAACGGTGTGGTTGAGGAACGTGATTACATATTCTTTAAGGACCAAAAGATATACGGAATTGTAATCGTGCTCTTTATTGTTTTGAACATGGCACTGGGCATTTGTTCTAACTATGTTCTTGATTGGATTAGAATGGGAATTGATATGTTCTCGTAAAGATAGAGGTTATTGTAATGAATCTTTTGACAATTACGGTATTTGCTCCGATTATTTTGGGAGCAATACTACTGTTAATTAAAGAAAAGTCAATAAGTCGCAAGGCTATGTGCATTTATACCGGTGCATCCTTGTGCCTTGAACTGGTGCTTATATTCCTATGTATTTTTACCTGCGGACAAAGCGTATACGAATTCTTCAGATTAAATGACACGCTTGTCATATATTTCGGCCTTGACAAAATCGGACAGATTTTTGCGGGAATAATGGGAATAGTATGGACGCTTGCCGGATTCTTCAGCTTTGAATATATGAAGCATGAAGAACATAATAAAAGATAT
The DNA here is from genome assembly GCA_045642345.1 of Lachnospiraceae bacterium. Classification (GTDB taxonomy): domain Bacteria; phylum Bacillota; class Clostridia; order Lachnospirales; family Lachnospiraceae; genus JAILLW01. The sequence continues at coordinate 9,295 of JAZUIS010000085.1, read as the reverse complement.
TTCGGAACATATATTATTGTCCTTGGCGTATTAATGGGATTATGTTTTGCGGGCAATCTTGTTACATATTATGCCTTTTACGAATTCATGACTATCGGCTCATTTGCCATGGTTCTTCATAATCAGTCAAGAGAAGCTATTATGGCAGCTCTTAAGTATTTATTCTATTCATTTGCCGGTGCGTATATGGTGCTTTTCGGATTATATTTCGTTCATCAGTATGCTACGGATCCGGCAATGACATTTACTGCAGAGGGAATTATCGATGCTGCCACATTATCGGGAGGTAACGGTTTACCTACAGTACTTCTTGTTTCAATGCTGCTTATGATTCTCGGATTTTCGGTTAAAGCCGGAATGTTCCCTATGCACGGCTGGCTTCCTACAGCACATCCTGTGGCACCGGCACCTGCTTCCGCAGTTTTGTCGGGAATTATTGTAAAGGGTGGTGTACTGGGAATTATAAGAGTTATTTACTTCGTTTTCGGACCACAGAATTTCAGCGGCACTTATGTACAGACCACAGTGCTTATACTTAGTTTGATTACTGTGTTTATGGGTTCAATGCTGGCTTACAGGGAAAAGGTATTAAAGAAGAGGCTTGCTTATTCGACTGTGAGTCAGGTTTCATACATTTTGTTCGGTATATTCATGATTAATGATACTTCAATGCAAGGATCACTGCTTCACGTGGTTGCCCATGCGCTTATCAAGTCTACACTTTTCCTGTGTGCGGGTGCAATTATATATATTACCGGATGTACTAAAGTTTCACAGCTTCGCGGAATAGGTAAGAAGATGCCTGTTATGCTTTGGTGCTTTACCTTTGTTTCACTTGGACTTATCGGAATTCCTCCAATGGGCGGATTCGTCAGCAAGTGGTATTTATGTATGGGCGCACTTAGTGTAAAAATGCCTGTATTTAGTATACTCGGACCTGTTATTTTGCTGGTTTCGGCGCTCCTTACGGCAGGCTATCTGCTTCCTATTACAATTAACGGTTTCCTTCCGGGAAATACCTTTGAAGAGGAAGCTGCCGCAGCAGAGGAGGATGATGAGAATTTCCATGCTTATAAGGTTGCGAAAGAACCTAAACTGATTATGCTTATTCCGATAATTATTATGACAGTTCTGTCGATTGTAATCGGATTATTCCCGGAGGTGCTGCTATGAATTTAAATTTATCTAACGTTTGGTATGTAGCCCTCATATTACTTCCTATATTAGGCGGTGCGAGTATATTCTTTGTCCCGTTTAAGAAGCGTACATATATGTGTGTATATACGGAAGTTATTACGATACTTACGTCTGTATTGTCCTTTACGATTTTATTTAACAGACCTTCAAGTCCTATTGATATTGTTACATTTGTATCAAAGTTCACAATTACCGTAGGCTTTGACGGAATGGGTTCTGTTTTTGCAGGACTGATTTCTGTTTTATGGCCCCTGGCTTCGCTGTATGCATTCGAATATATGAAGCATGAGGCTAACGAAAATTCCTGCAAGGAAACAACCTTCTTCGGATTTTACACTATTACATTTGGCGTGACCTTGGGTATTGCTTCGGCATCTAACCTGCTTACCATGTACATATTCTATGAGATGTTAACCCTGGTTACGGTGCCTCTTATTATCTTCTCGTTATCAAGAGAAGCCACACTTGCTACACGTACTTATTTGTACTATTCACTGGGCGGTGCGGCCTTTGGATTCGTAACGCTGGTATTCTTAAGTAACTATGGAAATTCACTTGATTTCGTACTTGGCGGAATCCTTGACTACGATAAGGAAGCGGGAATAATAAATGTCGCTGCGGGAACTATTTCCGGAGCTGCAACTTCGGCCTCTGCTTCATTAATCAGATTGATTTATCTGTTCGGATTCTTTGGATTCGGTGTTAAGGCTGCCGTATGTCCGCTTCAGTCATGGCTTCCCAAGGCCGGTGTTGCACCGACTCCCGTTACGGCACTTCTTCATGCGGTTGCGGTTGTTAAGTCAGGTGCCTTTGCTATTTTGAGAATTACTTATTACAGTTTCGGAACCGATATTTTAAAGGGCAGTTTTGCTCAGTATATTCCTATGGTAGTTGTAATGATTACAATAGTTTACGGTTGCTCACAGGCAGTAAGGGAACGTCATTTCAAAAGAAGACTTGCTTACTCGACCGTATCTAATTTGTCATACATTTTGTTCGGATGTTTGATAATGACTCCGGCAGGAATGGTTGGTGCCCTGTCACATATGCTGTTCCACGGCGTTATGAAGATATGTTCCTTCTTCTGCGCAGGTGCCGTTATTACGGGAACCGGCAAAGAATATGTATACGAACTGGACGGCCTTGGCAAGAAGATGCCCTTTACTTTTGCTGCATTTACAATAAGCTCGCTGGCGCTTATGGGTGTGCCGGGACTATGCGGATTCATCAGTAAATGGAATCTTGCTGTTGCAGCCACGGAGTCCGGCAATGTATTTGCTTATTTTGGTGTAGGTGCACTTCTTATATCTGCACTGCTTACTGCTATTTATATGCTTCAGGTTGTTATTAGGGCATACTTCCCGGAAAAAGGATTTAATCCTGCTTCTGTAGAAAAATATCATGATCCCGGATGGAAGATGCTTCTTCCTTTCGGAGTATTTATTGTACTTATGGTGTATTTTGGTTTGTTTAGTGAGAACATCGTAGCATTGCTAAAGGATGTTGCAAGTGGGGTGTTCTAAGATGAATATTATGAATTTGATTTGCGGAAACGGAATACATTTTACAATTGACGGATTCAGAACAGTGTATGTAATCATAGCTACATTTATGTGGGCAATGACGGCTCTGTTCTCTCCTGAATACTTTAAGTCATACAAAAATAAGGCACGTTACTACGTCTTCTTTGGAATTACTTTCCTGGCGCTTGCGGGCGTGTTCTTATCGGCAGATTTATTTACGACATTTATATTCTTTGAAATAATGTCGTTTACTTCATATGTATGGGTGGCTCAGGATGAAAAGCCGGGTTCACTTCGCGCGGCAATTACTTATCTTGCGGTAGCGGTAATCGGCGGTCTTGTAATGCTGCTTGGTCTATTCATGCTGTATGACGGCGGATATGATAAGTATCTTACATGCTCTCTCATTTTCGTGGGCTTTGCCGCAAAAGCAGGTGTATATCCTTTGCACATATGGCTTCCAAAGGCTCATCCTGTTGCACCGGCACCGGCTTCTGCGTTACTTTCGGGTATATTAACGAAATCCGGTGTTTACGGAATTCTGATTCTTAGTTTTCAGATGATGCTGGGTGAATTTGCATGGGGCAGGGCAATGCTTATCTTTGGCCTTATTACGATGGTCCTGGGTGCGGTACTTGCGCTGTTTAGTATCGACCTTAAGCGTACACTCGCATGTTCGTCCATGTCTCAAATCGGATTTATTATGATCGGCGTCGGAATGGGAACCATGCTGGGAAGCGAAGGTGCCCTTGCTATGCGCGGAACATTCCTTCATATGGTTAATCATTCTCTTATTAAGCTTGTATTGTTTATGGCAGCAGGTGTTGTATACTTTAACATTCATAAGCTTGATTTGAATGAAATAAGAGGCTTTGGACGTAATAAGACGTTCCTTAAAATCGTGTTTGGAATAGGTGCTTTGGGAATCGGTGGTATTCCACTCTTTAACGGATATATTTCGAAGACGCTTCTTCATGAAGGAATCCTGGAAGGCAGTGGAATATTGGGTGCATACACACCTGCGGTTGAGTGGATATTCCTTATTTCCAGCGGATGTACTCTGGCATATATGATTAAGCTTTTCGTTGCGGTATTTGTAGAAAAGAACACTTCTGCCGAGATCCAAAAAGAATATGACGAAATGAAGACTCTTAATCCTCATACAGGCCGCAAATATATCGGTAAGGCTTCATTTACGGCATTGCTTTTGAGCGCCGTTATATTGCCTGTATTAGGTGTTTTCCCTTACGCCACCATGGATAAAATAGCTGACTTGGGCGGCACGTTCCTTAATGTGAGCCCGGATGCACATACAGCTGTTAACTATTTTAATTTGGAAAATTTAAAGGGTGGCCTTATTTCGATTATTATCGGAGTACTGTTGTACTTCTTCGTTATAAGACTGCTGTTAATGAAAGGCGGCAGCGCCAAAGAACGTATATCTTTTAAGGGCACGTCGGAGTATGTTGACAGATGGCCGTCAAAACTTGATCTTGAAAATTCCGTATACAGACCGCTTCTTCTTGTTATTCTGCCTGCAATAGGTACGTTCTTTAGCAGAATATGCGACGGCTTCATTGACGGAATCATTATTCTTCTTCGTAAGACATTGTATTCGGACAGAGATATTCCTCGTGAGAGTGTTGAAGGAAATGCCGTTACCCATTTCTTCGGTGACGGATTGGATGCAATTCACAGAGATTTAACGGGCTCTGACAGAGAACCGCTTAGAAGTTATGAGCACAGATTATCCCGCTGGTATATGAAATATGCCGAAAACAGAAACATTATTTCCCGCTCCTTATCCTTCGGGTTGGCACTTGCTTCCATAGGATTGCTGTTTATGTTGGGATATGTTCTTATTTACTATATTTTCCTGGCATAGAATATTAGCTGATTGAGGAATTCATTTGCAGGATTGATTAAATGACGTGCAAAACGGACCTGTGAGTGGTATAATCTATATGATTTGTGAAAACAAATGAATTTTGTATTATTTAAGATGTATTTTATAGTGTAATCGGAGGTTTATTATGAGTAGTGCAGCTGCAGGCTTCTTCCTGTTAGCAGGGGGATTATTGGTAGTTATTATCGGTGTTGTTGTTTCGGTAGTGGGTACAGTTGCTTCGACTATTGCTTCTGTTGTTGATGACGAAACTGAAGATTGATTGATTTATATTTATAATAAAGCAGGCCGAGGAATTATTTCCCCGGCCTTTTTATTTATTGGCAAACTGCAATTTAGATGAATTACATTAATCCGCATGCAATAAGTGTTGTATCAAGTAATTCTCCCGTAAGCATCTGAGATATTTCACCCTGAATCATAAGACTGTAGTTAATATCGTCTTTTGAGAACAGGTAAATGGAAGTGTTTTCTTCTTCGTCATACTTGGTTAAAATTGATAAACCTTCGTATTCCATTGTTTCTTCGGTCATATTCTGTCCGTAATATCCTGTAATGTCACCGTCATCCTTTGATGCACGAAGTATTACGTCTACGTTTTCGCCGTCCACACCTTCGATGTTAAATGCTACATGAGCTATTGAATCGCTAATTATGAATAACTTAGCGTTTGGTGATAATTCCTGTGGATTAATTGTTATACCAAGCTTATCAGTAAATTCCTGTGAATCGGTAATTTCCACCATGGGATTAGCCATTCCTGTCTGAGGCTCTTCGGTAGTATTGGCGGCTGTTGTATCGTTTGCTGTGTTGCTGCACGCACATATGCTCAAGGCACAAACTGCAGCTGTGGCAAGCGCGATTAATCTATATGCTTTTTTCATAAATAAATTCCTCCTTCACCTATAAGGTATAATGAATGATAACATTTTCGGACAGATTATTCAAATTATATGGTAGAATGTTAAATGTGACAGTAGGGACGGTTCTTTTTGTCACATTTTGGTCTTAATATATCGTGGAAATATGATTATTCCGCTATTTTTAAGTACGTTCTCTGGTATTTCTAAGTGTTGTACGTTGACTGCTATAGTTAACGGAACGGCACCGAACTATTCGCCATCCATGGCTCAATTAGTTCTTGCCCCTGCATCCTGCATGGGCATGCCTGACACAGGCAACACTAAGAAATACACGAGAACTTCCTAAATAAAAATACCGGAATAATCATATTCGCCGCTAATTGTCACATTTTATGTGACAAAAACTATGAACGCGCAATATTATCAGTATAAGAGCCTTAGTCTACGCGTTACTTGACGAGGTTCTTTCGAGTCTAGTAACGTACGCAAGACTAACGGAGCGAAAGCGCCTCGAATACTGATAATATTGCACGTCACATATTTTTATCATAAAAATGTGACAAAAAGAACCGTCCCTACTGTCACATAAAAGGAGAAGAGAAGTGATTAAAGATATAGATGCAGTGGTTTTTGACATGGATGGAGTCATTTTTGACTCGGAGCGGGGATGCCTTAATGTGTGGCTGGAACTGGCCGAAAGATATAATCTTAAGGACATGGAGAATGTATTTATAAAGTGTATAGGTACGACGGTTGTTAAGACCAGGGAAATATTAAAGAATGCTTACGGGGAAGATTTTGATGTTGATTTCTTCCAAAAGGAAGCTTCTCGAATGTTCCATGAAAAGTATGATGACGGACGCCTTCCTGTCCTTACCGGTGCAAGAGAAATCCTTTCGTACCTTAAGGAAGCAGGATACAAGGTGGGACTTGCTTCTTCCACAAGAAATGCTACGGTTCATCAACAGCTGACAGACGCCGGACTTATCAAATATTTTGATAACATAACCTGTGGCGATATGCTAAAGGTAAGCAAGCCGGAACCGGATATTTACCTGCTTGCCTGTAAGAACCTTGAGGTTGAACCTTCAAGAGCCATTGCAATAGAGGATTCCTTTAACGGAATACGTTCTGCATATCGTGCAGGCATGAAACCTGTTATGGTGCCCGATCTTATTCCTGCAGATGATGAAATGAAACAATTATCATATAAGATATTTGATAATCTTAATTTGACTTTGGAATATTTTAAAAAAGGGCAAAATTAATTATTTAACCTTTGCTTGACAAAGATATATGTTTTGATATAATAACTTTTGTTGCAATTGCAACAACGTAAGTGCGTTTAGCTCAGCTGGATAGAGCGTTTGGCTACGGACCAAAAGGTCGGGGGTTCGAATCCTCTAACGCACGGGAGTAATGAAGAAAGGTGATGTTTTAGGACATCACCTTTCTTCATTACTATTAAGCCCCGATTCTGCGAACCCGGGGTTCGAGTTTCCTTATTTTTTCATTTTTGTGCGTTCACTGCTATAGAGTTAAAATAATAGTTGGCATAATGCAAATAGCGAATAATATTCAGTTTAGGGAACTGTAAATAGCAAATAATATTCACTTCAGGGAACTGTAAATAGCTAATATACAGATGCTTAGGCAGGATGCGAGAAAATAGTCTGTATTTTGCAAGTATTAAATAGTGGAAATACAGATGTATATAAGATAAATATGGGAAAATATGGAATTTGTAATATGAGACGAGCAAATATACAGACTTTGCAAGCTGATTATGGCATTCAATCTGGAATTGAATTGAGAGAAGGACTGTCGAAAGGTGCAAAAATGAATTTAAAAAGGTAGCTGGCGGCTACGAGCAACTCAAACGTAGAGGTATTATCCCCGGTTGAGTTTAATGCCAATCCAAAGGGAATAATCTATGGTATATTTTTGCCAACAGTGACTTCTCCTCAGGGTGTTATATCCGGCTTTAAAAAAGAATTTCACAACACTTTGTATTACAGAGGCGAAAAATTGTCAACGGAAGAGGAAATCATTGATTATTTCAAGGCTTTGACGCCTGATATAATGAAGGAGGAACATTTTTTACAAAAAGTAGTATAATATTGTATGTATTTTTGTATAGGGGGAATATAAAATGAGAAAATCCAAAATTGCTATACTTTTTATGTGCATGGCCGTTATAGTAACTTCTTTATCGGCATGTTCAACACAGTCTGCTTCCAATTATAAGCACCTGACGAATACGGCTAAGGACGGTGACGGTATTTATACCGATTTGGGTGATTATGTTATTGAAATTGCGGATTATAAGGATGCTGATTTTGATGCTGCGTCCAAAGCATTGGAAGAAAAGTACGGAATTATTGACGGAGCATGTACCGCTTGTGCGAAGCTCGACAGTAAAGGTCATGTTTTGGTTGGAAGAAACCTTGATAACCAGGTTTCTCAATGCCCGGCTTTCTTTATACATTCTACTCAGGGGAAATACGAAACTCTTTCATTAAGGTATATGAATTCCGAAAAATATACCTATGAAGAATTCAAGAACAGTGGATATAAAGATAAGGAATTTTTAAATTCAATTTCTTTTTGTGTAACAGATTCAATGAATTCAGAGGGCCTTTACATAGAGGCTAATGTACGTGAACCTTATCCCGAATTCGTAAATACAGGAAACAATCCCGGAAAGACAACCGTATATGTACCGATGCTTGTTGCTATGGTTGCACGTAATTGTGCTACAGTACAAGAAGCTTTGGATTATATGAGAAATGATATTAATATTGTTTCCACTCCATATTATAATAATACAATTCCTACACAGTACGGTTATTATATTGCCGACGCTACGGGTGAATTCGGCATTATTGAAGTTATTGCCAACGAAGTATACTATTTGCCTTATGTTTCCGCACAGGGTAACTACTATTTAACTCCCAAGTGGTCTGTTGTTGAAAACAACGGTACAGGATACGGAAGAGTACAGGCTGCATTGGACGGACTTCCGGAAGTTGATACGATGGAAGAAATGATGGCTCACATGGAAAAGCCTATGTGGAAGAATTCGGTTCTTTACATGGAAAATGCATATCTTGACGAAACCGGAAATGCATGCTTTGTTGATGATGAAGGAAACCCTTCAATTGATTTTAGATCCGACTTTTCCAATTCAATTGCATTGGATGAAAACGGAAACGTTATTGATTCCGATGATTACGAATGCAAGGCACGAAGTGATGCTCGTTGGATGATGGATGATAAGAATTTTGATATAGTTAAAAAGACCATTTGCGATAAGGTAAATGCAATGAATTGGAAGGATAAGCTTTTAAGATATTACGAAGGCGATGAAGAAGATTTGCGTAATGATGGTCAAGTATTTACCACCGGAGCTTGTTTTGTAGTAAGTCCTTCAGAAAAGAAGATGCTTATCAAATTATTCGAGAAAGAAGAATTGACTTACGAAATTAAGATGTAAGTATTGGGGCAAATAGAGATTAATGTAAATCTGGGGATATTGTTGTGGATGCAAAAATTATTTTTACCAAGGTAACACCGGAGTATGAACATCTGGAAGAACTATTTGACATACGCGATGAGGCTTTTCCGGAGAACGAAAGAAGTACCACCCGCAATCTCGACGCACTGTCCGAAACGCGGCGCCTTATGGGAATTTGTGCAGAAAAAGACGTGCGACATACGGGATTTGCGTTATACTTCTTTTGAAAGGCGGTATCTGTTATTAAAGCAGCGTAGATATGAAAGGTAAAATGTTATGATTGCTTCCT
>JAZUIS010000084.1:0-12148 GCA_045642345.1 Lachnospiraceae bacterium | reverse complement strand
CTGACGTCAATACCGACGTAAAGCGTAGATAATGGGTTAATCTTGATCATGATATCACCGCCTTTCCGATTATGAATTCTTGGAACCTGAAGTCAAAGGTTTATCCTGGGAAACATATGCTGACCGAAACCTCGCGTAATATGCATGCACCCTGGCAGCTCTTTTGCTGGTGCTATACGCCAGGGGATGAAACATCTGTGTAAGCGGCATATGACATATGAATCAGGCTGAAAGCTCCATAAGCAGGCACCATAGAATGGGCTGAAAGGAAAGAAAGCAGTGCCTCTAGACATCAGACTCTGCTGATATCATACCACAGGATAACTATTAACTTAAAATCAATGTAGATGAGATGGAATGGGATTATCCCAGGTGTCTCAGATCATCTATAAATCTATAGAAAGGGATAAGTGCATAACCATCATTTTTATTGGTCATACACTTATCATACGAGGTATAGATATGTTGGAAAAAACAAATTTTTTGAATGATGCTGAATTGGAAAATGTTGTTGGCGGAAACGGTGGGGAGACCCAGATTAAGTGTGACGGATGCGGTAAAGAATTTTCGCCGATAGGGTTAGTGGCGATAGGTACGAAGCACTACTGTACAAAATGTTATTCGAAGTTAAGCTCTAATTCTTATGAAGAAACCGGTGACGGAGAGGATGCTTCCGGTAAGGGTTTCCCGGGTAAGGATCCTATTTGCAGCAGTAAGTTTATGACGGCATTAAAAGGTGAGAAAGTATAAAGGTTTATGAAAACTTCCGGTTTATTTATTATTCCTGTTGATGAAAAACAGCGTTTCACTACGACATATGAGTTATATATCAGACGTAAGAGGGAACGGGGTGAATTAATAGGTAAAATGTGGTTTTGCGGCGAACCTTCTCATGGACGCATCGAGATTAAGTTTGAAATTGACTCTAAATATCGTGATAAGGGTTATGCGACTGAAGCTTTAAGAGAAATTACAGACTGGGCTTTTATGCAAAAGGGCGTTTATGAAATCGTGGCATATGCGGATCATGATAATGATGCAGCACTTGCAGTGCTGACTAAAGCAAAGTACATTTACAGGACAATAGATAATCATATTGAAGAATATTCAATTATTAAGCCAAAAACAACCTGGCTTGGGTTGTATGTGTGTATTGGCTTTTTTATCGGCCCTGCGATTGGAATTGTGATTCAGTCGCCTGCATTGGGAACTGTTATAGGTATGACGGCATGTATTTTAGCCGGGCTTATTATGGACAGTAAGGACAGAACAGAAAGAAAAACCTATTATGGCTGACAAAAAAACAATTAATTTAGCAATAACGGCACTTATGAGTGCCGTTTTGTGTGTCGTATCACCATTATCGATTCCTGTTGGAACGGTTCCGATTTCGTTGACAACAATGTTCATTGCAATCGGGATATATCTGATAGGTCCTATAAGGATGAGCATTTCGGTTTTAATTTATTTTTTTATGGGGATAATAGGCTTACCCGTATTTGCCAATTTTAAATCGGGACTTGCGGTTATAGCAGGACCTACGGGAGGATACCTTCTCGGATATATTGCATTTACCCTGGCAGGGGGAATTATAATTTACAAAGATATCAATAACATACGATATTCAATAATCGGCATGGTAATAGGAAATCTTTTAATTTATGTAATAGGAACGTCATGGCTTTCGTACAGTATGGAACTATCGTTTGGGGAAGCACTATGGGTAGGGGTCATTCCATTTATAATAGCTGATGTTATCAAAATGTCCGCTGCGGTATATTTAGGCAGAACCATTAGGAGGAGAATTAGATGAATAATAAATACACGACTATATTATTTGACCTGGATGGAACTTTGACAGATCCGGCGCTGGGAATTACCAATTCGGTAATGCATGCACTTGAATTTTATAATATTCACGTTAGCGAAAGAAGCGAGCTGTTTAAGTTTATCGGACCTCCTCTTATAGATTCTTTTATGAAGTATTATAATTTTGATGATAATAAGGCAAGAGAGGCTGTAACTAAGTATCGAGAATACTTTTCGGTAAAGGGACTGTTTGAAAATGAAGTTTACAGCGGAGTTACAGATATGCTAAAGGCTTTAAAGGCGGCAGGCAAGAAGATTGTACTTGCAACCTCAAAGCCGGATGAGTTTTCGATTAAAATACTTAAGCATTTTGGACTATATGAATACTTTGATTTTTGCGCCTGCTCTACAATGGATGAGACACGGACAAAGAAAACAGAAGTTATTAAATATGGTCTTGCGAATATTGATGAAAAGGATACGGCACGAATATTGATGGTGGGTGACCGAGAACATGATATATTCGGGGCCAAGAATTGCGGACTTGATTCAGTGGGAGTGCTGTATGGATACGGTAACAGGGAAGAATTTGAGAATGCAGGTGCAACGTATATTGTTGAATCCGTAGAAGAACTTAAAAGATTTCTGCTGGCAAACTAATATTGCGTATAGTGCAGAATACAGGAGATTAAAATGATAGATGGTGTTATTTTTGACGTAGACGGAACATTGTGGGATTCGACTCCCATAGTGGAAAAAGCGTGGAATCAAGCACTTAAGGACAATGGATACACAGATGTTATTATTACAGCGGACAGGTTGAAGGGGCTGTTTGGTCTTCCGATGGATGATATTATTGTGGATATTCTTCCCAACGAAAGCCAGGAAAAAAGAAGAGAACTCGGGCCGAAGTGTTTTTCATATGAACATGCTTATCTTGAAAGGGAAGCCGGAATACAGTATCCGGGACTTAAGGAGACTCTTGAAGAGTTGTCTAAAAAATATCCGCTTTTTATAGTAAGCAATTGCCAGGGAGGATATGTTGAACTGTTTTATCGAAAAACAGGATATGAGATTTATTTTAAAGATCATCTGTGCCCCGGCGATACAGGACTTCTTAAAGCCGACAATATTCTTAAGATTAAGAATGACTACAATCTTAAGAATCCTGTATATGTGGGTGATACACATATGGATGAGGAGGCCTGTCGAAAATCCGGTGTACCGTTTGTATTTGCACGGTACGGATTTGGACATGGAATTAATCCGGATTACACCATAAAAGAATTAAAAGATTTACTTTATATCTTTGACACTTAATTCTTGTAATGTTAGTATTGTGTTAGTAAATATTGGAGAGATTATCTCCTTAATAAATTATTGCGTTAAAGCGCAGAATGGGGGCTATATTTTATGAAGATTTATTCAGTTTTGGACAAAGAGTTCGCACCTTACGGTAAAGTGCTTGACGGCTATGATGTAGCTGATTTGCTTGATGCACTTGATAAGAAGACTCCTCTTCCCGAGGGTGTTGAATATGTTATGAGTTGTGCTGACCTTGAGTATACAAAGGCTTTCGGACAGCTTCAGAACAATGCGTACGGTGGAATGCCTATTCAGCTTGGTTACTGTAACGGACATAATACTAAGCTTAATTGCCTGGAGTATCATCGCGACAGCGAACTTAATATCGGTTCGACAGACTTTATTCTTTTACTTGCTAAGGCTGATGATATTGTAGACGGTAAGCTTGACACATCAAAGGTTATGGCTTTTAAAGCTACTAAGGGTCAGGTTGTTGAAGTATACGAGACATCACTTCACTATGCACCTTGCTCAGCCAAGAAGGGTGATGGATTTAAGGTAGTTATCGCTCTTCCTAAGGGAACTAACGGTGCCGTACCGGCACTTACACCTGCTACTGAAGAAGATAAGTGGCTTACAGCTTGCAATAAGTGGTTACTTGCTCATGCTGAGGCATCTGAAGCAAAGGATGGCGCTTATGTTGGATTAACAGGTGAGAATATCGATATTGCAGGATTAATCTAATCTATAATATGAACGAAACTTTTAAGAAGGTTATAAAGATAGCATCAATTGCTATCTTTATAACCATTATTTGTATATTGGCATATATTTCCTATCAAGTTGCCATGGATAAAGAAAGCTTTAAGCTTTGGATGGACGCCAACGGGATTTTGGGCAGACTGGTCTTTGTGGGAATGGTTATATTGCAGATTATGGTGGCAATTGTTCCCGGAGGCCCTATTGAGGTGGCGGGTGGATATGCTTTTGGCGCTGTGGAAGGCACGATACTTTTTATTATGGGAGCAACCATAGGAAGCGTCATAGTATTTTTACTTGTTCGCAAATTCGGCCGGAAAGTTGTTGAACTGTATTTTGAAGAACATGAGATTAAGAAACTGAGTTTTCTAAAAGATGATAAAAAACGAGATGTAGTTTTTTTGATTCTTTTTGTGATACCGGGCACGCCAAAGGATCTTCTTTGCTATGTGGCGGGACTTACGAAGATGAAATTTGGAATGTTTCTTGTTATTTGTTCGATAGGAAGACTTCCGGCGGTAATAGGAAGCGCCATTTCGGGTTCGGCACTTAGCGGTGAAAAATTAATAACGGCAATTGTTGCATTGGCAATAACCGTTATTCTTAGCGGAATCGGAATAATTCTGTATTACAGAATAGTTAATAAAAAAAGTGCTGAGCCCTAGGCCAGCACTTCATTTATTTTCTTTATTATGTTATCCCTTACTAAATCTGATATTTCCTGAGTTTTCATATCTTTGTACTCATCATAAGGGATGGGTGACAGGAAGTGCACCTGTGTGGTAACTCGTTTAAGAGAATTAATACTAAAGGGCTTATATGAATCAATAAGCGCTACAGGTACAATAGGACACCGGGCTTTGGTTGCGGCCTTAAAGGCTCCGGCCATAAAATCCTTAACCTCATTACTTGTAACATCTTCGTATCCGCCTTCGGGGAAAAGTATATATTTCTGACCTGAAGCAACTTCTGTGGCAATTTCCTGCATTATCTTAATCTGTCCGCGAATATCTGCTTTGTTCAAACGTTTGCCTTTAAGAATCTGGGTAAATTCATTAAGAACAAAAGTATGGGAACGTTCGTCATCAATTACTATAGAGCAAGGGTCCGAATGACCAAGCATAATGCCGACGGCGTCATATTTACCCTGGTGATTGGGATACATTATGTATCCGCCGTCCTTAGGCAGATTTTCCTGACCGAAGAATTTCGTTGTGATGAAAGAACGTTTGCGAATAACTCGGCAGGCATAAAGGGCCAGATTGTAACGGTCTTTGAAAGAGTAATTGTCAGAATGATGTTCAATATAATGACATCGTAGGACAAAGTATATAATTGGAATAATAGATGCAATAATTACAAAATAAAATCTCATCATAGCTATACACCCGTACACAAGAATATAGCATAAAATGAGATTCTAATCAAATCGCATATTATTTTTAGAAAACCATAATCGCAAAGGTTTCGTTATTCAGCAGATTGTAGTATTTGCCGGTGTTTTCACCTTTAGTAGGACAGAATTCACCGTTTAGATAGCCACCTGAAACAATAAGGCCGTTTTCAACTGCTTTTAGAAGTTTGGAACATTCCGTATTTTTATCAGCCACCGTAAGGGAATAACGTCCGGTGCAGGAAGATACCAAAATACCGGAATAGTCATGGGTGGTGTCTTCTTCCATCTTGGCAAATACTTCTTCGCAGGATTTTTTAAGAGAATCACGTATTGAATGCATAGAAGTAAGAGCAAGTGCCATTTGGGCCCCTTGCTGGACACGGCCGGCAAAGGATATTGAACCGTCCTGGGGATTAACGGAGAATAAGTTACGAAGTACCTTTATGCTGTCACCGTCAGGCGTTTTGATGGTAAATAACATAGGACTTGCCAGACAGTCTACAAATACATTTTCGAATTCAAAATCAAGACCAACCGATTTAAGATAATCAAGTGCCGGTTTGTCATCGAGCTCGTACACCGTAGAACCTTCACATTTTGTTACGGTAACTGTTTTTTCGGTTGATGCAATAACAGAGTGGGCTATGGCAAACTTGGGGCTGAAACTGCCTCCTACAAGAAGCATGGATGCTCTGTTGGTAAATGAACCGCCCGAAAACATGGCATGGCAGTTGTCAAACTCCCATTCGTCCGAACATACTCCTCCGAAAACAGGAATTCCTCCGGAAGCTTCACTTAGGGCATCAATAATCTCATCATATACGACGCCGCCAATCCATGGGACATAAAGTATTATGATGTTTTCCGGCTGACTTAAATCTTTCTTAAGAGAATAGTAGGTTTCTTTTATCTCATTGTATATATTTTCACTTGTTAAATCGCATGACATACCCCCGGCAAAAGTGATATCATCACCGGTAAAAAGATTAAGACAGATGGAAGCTTCGGAATATCCCTGGCTTGTGAACTGTCCGATACAGGTTGTGCCAATAAAAGGAAGGTGGAAGGTGTTCCACAGTTTCTTACATAACAAAGAGGTATCCACTTCGGAACCGCAATACAGAATACCGCCGGTGTTGGGAGAAAGGTCAAAGGTATCAACCTGTTCTTTAAGTTTGGATACAGCAAGATCCAAATCGTCTATTTCGTTTGTAAAGGCCTGATATGATCTCATTTGCTGCCCTCCTCTTTTAGTATGTAATTAACTTTATGGCCCGAAAGATACTTTTGGGCCGATGCATCATCTTTAAGAGGGATAACCGTAAAGGAATCCTTGAGCAAAGCGTATAATGCCCGAAGTTTATCCGTATCAGGATTAACAATAAGCATTGAGGGCTTGTTTTCCAATCTTTTTGAAATGCTATTGCTATCGCTTACAAGCAAATCTTCCGGAATGAATGTAAGAAGAAGAGCTTCCAGGTCTGTATAGATTATGGGTTTTGAAAGATAGTCGGTAAAACCAAGACTTACATAGTTGTCCCGAGCTCCTTTTATGGCGTCGGCGGTAAGGCAGATTATGGGGGTCCCCTGAAGAAGATCTTCTTCTTTAATCATCTGCAATGTTTCGGTACCGCTAAGTCCCGGCATCATCTGGTCGAGGAATACAATATCAAATTTGCTGCTTCTTAAAAGGCGAAGACATTCATTGCCGGATGTAGCGGTGGTGATTTTGATTTCCGTATTCTTAAGTAATGATGAAAATACTTTTAGATTAATGGGATTGTCATCTACAACCAAAAGTCGGCATGAAGGCGCGTAAAGTACAGGCTTATAAGTGGTTTTCTCCACAGCTTTTGTGTATTCTTCAAAATTGCCGATTGGTGTTTCGTCGACAATCGGGCAGGGAATTGATACCGTAAAGTTAGAACCTTCACCCCATACACTTTGAACGTCAATAGAACCGTTCATGAGGGAAAGAAGTTGTTTTGTAATATTAAGACCGAGGCCGGTTCCTTCGATTTTACGGTTGGAAGTTTCCTGAAGTCGGGTGAAAGAATCAAAGAGTTTCTCACGGTCTTCTTCTTTGATTCCCGTTCCGGAATCCTGAACAGAAATTATTAAGGATGAAGTTTCTTTTGAAAAACTGACAGTCAAAAGAACAAATCCCTTCTCGGTATACTTAACGGCGTTATTTATCAGATTAAGCATAATCTGAGAAATTCTTATTTCATCTCCGTGAAGAGTCTTTGGTATATCCGGTGAAATATCAAGACGGTATGTAAGACCTTTATATGAAGTCTTATCTTTGGTTAGGGAATAAAGTTCGCTGATAATTGTCCTGGGGTCAAAATCTACCGGGAGAATTTCCATTTTACCGGATTCGATTTTACTTAGGTCGAGAATATCATTGACAATAGACAGCAGAGTTTTGCCGGCAGATTTAATATCGTCGGCGTATTTTGTTATGTTTGAATTGGTGGATTCGCGCAGAATCATTTCATCCATACCTATAATGGCATTCATCGGAGTTCTGATTTCATGAGACATGTTAGCCAGGAAATTACTTTTGGCATGATTGGCACGAATAACCTCGGCTTCGTTAAAGGCACGAAGCATAGTGGTATTGTCATTAATTTTAGACAGCAGAGATATGTCTTTGTTTAGTCTTACGATTTTGCGCTTGAGCCCGGTATTTTCTCTAAGAAGTTCTTCATACGTAGGCATAGCAACCGAATCTTTGTTATTAGTGTCCATACTATTCCCCCAAATCTTACACACACATCGTAATTATAGCATAAACAGCGGATAAAAATAAAGTTTTGTTGTGATATAATAATAAAGAAGTCATTTTTTCTTAAAGGAGGCTGCGAAATATGGATGAAATCAAACAGTTAAAGGAATGGATTGATAATAGTAATAATATAGTATTTTTCGGCGGGGCCGGTGTTTCTACCGAAAGCGGAATTCCGGATTTCAGGTCAGTTGACGGTCTGTATAATCAAAAATATGATTATCCTCCGGAGACGATTTTGTCCCATACGTTTTACCGAAGAAAGCCTGAAGAATTTTACAGATTCCACAAAGATAAAATGATTTGTCTTGATGCTAAACCCAATGCTGCTCATTACAAATTGGCACAGTGGGAAAAAGAAGGAAAATTAAAGGCTGTTATCACACAAAACATAGACGGCCTTCACCAAATGGCAGGTTCAAAGAAAGTTCTTGAACTGCACGGCAGTGTTCATAGAAATTACTGTGAAAACTGCGGAGCGTTTTATGATGCAAAATATATACTGGATTCCGATGGGGTGCCCAAGTGTTCTCAATGCGGAGGCCCGATTAAACCGGATGTTGTTTTGTATGAAGAAGGACTTGATAATAATATTATTTCCGAAGCGGTTAATTATATTGCCAAAGCGGATGTTTTAATAATCGGAGGAACGTCCCTTGTGGTTTATCCGGCAGCAGGATTGATCGATTATTACAACGGGAATAAACTGGTTCTTGTAAATAAAACCCCAACATCTAGGGATTCAATGGCAGATTTAGTGGTTTCCGGAGCAATAGGGCAGATATTTGACCAATTGTAGAAAAATCAATAAAAAAAACGATATTTTATCCTTGAAATCAAGGAAATTTAATGATATTATTGTTTTCCGTGGTGACTTATAGTTACAAACATCCTTGCTCTTTTTTATGGAAAGGGCCAGAGACCAAAAGGAGGTAACAAGCATGAACAAATACGAATTATGTGTTGTTGTTAGTGCGAAACTCGAAGAAGAGGAAAGAACAGCCGTAGTTGATAAGTGCAAGAAGTATATCGAAAGATTTGGCGGCGCTATCACTAACGTTGATGACTGGGGCAAGAAGAAACTTGCTTATGAAATCCAGCATCAGAAGGAAGCGTTCTATTACTTCATTCAGTTCGATGCAGAAGCTACAGCTCCTGCTGAAATCGAAAACAGAGTTCGCATCATGGACAACGTAATTAGATTTTTATGCGTTAGAGTTGACGAGGCATAAGTAGTCTAATATTTATGCCGGAAAGTAGAGGCTTAAATGAATAAAGTAATTTTGATGGGTCGTTTGACCAGAGATCCTGAAGTTAGATATTCACAGGGTGAGAATTCCCTTGCTATCGCCAGATTTTCATTAGCTGTAGACAGAAGACGTTCTCGTAACGCTTCAGATGATCAGGCTACAGCCGATTTCATAAATTGTGTTGCATTCGGACATTACGGCGAATTCGCCGAGAAGTACCTTCGTAAGGGTATCAAGGTATGTCTTGAAGGCAGAATCCAGACAGGTTCTTATACCAACAAGGACGGACAGAAAGTATATACTACCGAAGTTGTTGTGGAGAATATGGAATTTGCAGAAAGCAAGAATGCTACAGGCGGTGCACCGACAGGTGGATTTTCTTCAGGAAATGATGCAGCTCCGGAACCTATGGGAGCGGGCGATGGCTTCATGAACATTCCAGATGGAATTGAAGAGGAATTGCCTTTTAACTAAAATTCGTTTAATAGGAGGAAATCGTTATGGCATTTAATAAAGCCGAGAAAGCCGATTCTCCAATGAAGAAAAGAACCGGCCTTCGCAGAAGAAAAAAGGTTTGCGTATTCTGTGGTAAGGATAACGTAATCGATTATAAGGATACAGCTAAGTTAAAGAAATATGTTTCAGAAAGAGGTAAGATTCTTCCTCGTAGAGTAACAGGTACTTGTGCTAAGCACCAGAGAGCTTTAACAACAGCTATCAAGAGAGCTCGTCACGTTGCTCTTATGCCTTATATTGCTGAATAAGCTTAATAAGTTATGGAGTTATTACGACCGTCTTTTATAAGACGGTCGTTTTACATTGTATTGAAATAATGATATAATTTCATGAAGTGTGTATATTGGGACACTATGAGGGATATATGGGAAAACGTAAGAATAATCTTAAACTAAGGGGAAGATTAAGAAACTACATAATGACCTTTGTATATCTGGGAATTCTACTTGGTATAGTGGATGTAATGCTATACATTTTTAACGTTATTTCCGGATTGATTCTTAGCGGATATCTTGTTTTGTATTTTGCACTTGTTATATCTTTGTTCAGGTATAACAAAGCCACAATAACAAGAGAACTTGTAAGCTTTGCAACGCATTACGGTCAGATTCAGAAGGTGCTCCTTAAGGAACTTGAGGTTCCTTTTGCCATATTGGATGATGAAGGTCATATCACATGGATGAATGACTGGTTTGAAAGAGTATCCCATAAAGAAAACGGATATAAGAAATCCATCACTTCCGTATTCCCGTCAATTACCAGAGAAAAACTTCCTTTGGATGAGGAATATATCGAAACCGAATTGGATTATGAAGACAGCAGCTATCTTGTAAAGATGCGCAAATTGTCCATAAAGGAAATGGTTAATAACAGTTCGGTGCTGGAGGCTTCGGACAATTATGACGGATGCCTTATAGCTTTTTATTTATTTGATAATACAGCCATGAAACTGGCACTTAAGGAAATTGATGACCAATCCCTTACGGTTGGAATGATTTACCTTGATAATTACGACGAGGCCCTCGAGTCGGTAGAAGAAGTAAGAAGGTCGCTTCTTATTGCCCTTATCGACAGAAAGGTTAATAAATATATATCGGCTTTGGACGGTATCTGTAAGAAGCTTGAAAAAGATAAATATATGGTAGTGCTTCGCAAACAGGCACTTGAAACATTGAAGGAAAACAAGTTTGATATTCTTGATGATGTAAAGACTGTTAACATAGGTAACGAGATGCCGGTTACAATCAGTATCGGTGTGGGTGTTGACGGACTTACGTATGCACAAAATTATGAATTCGCCAGAAACGCAATAGATCTGGCATTGGGACGAGGCGGCGACCAGGCGGTTCTTAAGTCTCATGAGAACGTAATTTATTTTGGCGGTAAGTCACAGCAGGTTGAAAAGAATACAAAGGTTAAGTCGCGTGTCAAAGCACAGGCACTTCAGGAAATCATTTCCGGCAAGGAACAGGTTCTTGTTATGGGTCACAGATTACCGGATGTGGACAGCTTCGGCGCAGCAGTAGGTATTTACAGAATTGCCAAGACACTTGATAAGAGAGCGCATATTGTGCTCAATGAAGTTAGTACTTCCGTTAAACCGATGGTTGAATTGTTCAAAGGGTATGATGACTATGATTCGATGATTATTAACAACCAGATGGCAATGGAACTGGCAGACAGCAATACAGTTCTTGTAGTGGTCGATGTTAATAAGCCAAGTATTACGGAGTGTCCCGAACTTCTTAAGATGTGCAAATCCATTGTGGTACTTGATCATCACAGACAAAGCACGGAGAAGATTGAAAATGCTACTTTGTCGTACATAGAGGCGTATGCATCAAGTGCATGTGAAATGGTTTCGGAAATACTTCAGTATATAGACGAAGGTGTACGTGTTACGGCGGAAGAAGCCGATTGTATGTACTCCGGAATTATGATAGATACCAATAACTTTATGACAAAGACCGGCGTACGTACATTTGAAGCAGCCGCATTCTTAAGAAGAAACGGCGCCGATGTGACAAGAGTCCGCAAATTGTTCAGAGAGGATGCCAATGAGTATAAGGCAAAAGCCGACGCGGTTTCTCAGGCAGAGATATACAGAAATGCATTTGCCATTTCGACTTGCACAAGTGAGGATATCGAGTCGCCTACAATCGTCGGCGCTCAGGCAGCCAATGAATTGCTTAATATTAAGGGAATCAAGGCAAGCTTTATTCTTACAGAGTATCAGAACCAGATTTTCTTTTCGGCCAGATCTATTGATGAGGTCAATGTACAGATTATTATGGAGAAGATGGGCGGCGGCGGTCATTTAAA
>JAZUIS010000083.1:0-8447 GCA_045642345.1 Lachnospiraceae bacterium | reverse complement strand
TTCCATATGCCCTTATCTGTGCAGGTGTATCCTGTGTGACATACATTATTGCAGGATTCACAAAGAGTGCGTGGATTTCATTGCCTATCGGTATAATTATGATGATAGCGGTACTGTTTGCATTTAAGAAAGTTACAACTGCCAAAGAATAATTGGTTATTAAATTAAAAGGGCGGTTCCGAAAGGAACCGCCCTTAATTATTATTGGTAATTGATTAACCCTGAAGTTCTGCATTCAATTTGGTTAATAATGAATCAACCTCAATTCCGTGAACTGCAGCAGCATCTCCCAATGATTCAAATGCATGTGAAGGACATCCAACGCAGTGCATTCCTGATTCTACAAGAATTTCAGCCATCTTAGGGCTAAGAGTGAGAATTTCACCCATTGTCATATCTTTTGTAACCTGTGCCATGTTAATTACTCCTTTCTGCACGTCTTTTCTTTATTCCTTCAAGAATAACTTGCTTTTTTTCAATTGCTTTATCTTTGTCCATAGCAGGAACACCTTTAAGGCGGTACTCAATACCGAGATTTTTGTATTTGGCTTCACCCATAGTATGATAGGGAAGTACGTCAAGAGCCTTGAGATTATTGAACTGACCGATGAAATATCCGAGTTTAAATAAATCATCGTCATTATCCGTATATCCCGGAACAACTACATGTCTTATCCACATATCGACATCTTTTTCATCAAGATATGCAGCAAAATCGAGAATATTATCATTGGGCTGCAAAACAAGCTCTTGGTGCTTTACGGGGTCTATGTGTTTAATGTCAAGCATAACAAGATCCGTTAATGTCATAAGCTTATCGAATTTCTCAAGAAGAGGTTTATTGCTTCTGTTAAAAGCGATACCTGAAGTATCAATGCAGGTATGTACATTTTTTTCCTTAAAGAGTGTGAATAAATCTATAAGGAAGTCAATCTGCATAAGAGGCTCGCCTCCTGTTACGGTAAGACCGCCTTCGCGCTTGTAGAAGGGCTCGTTCCTAAGATATTGCTCCAAAATGTAAGATGGCTCCATAAGGGTGCCCCCCTCTATGGGCTGTGTGTCGGGATTGTGACAATAAGCACAACGCATGGGACATCCTTGGACGAAAACCACGAATCTGGTACCGGGACCGTCCACGGTACCAAAGCTTTCGAGTGAATGAATTCTACCTTTTGTCATAATAATAGTATTACCTCAAAACATACAGTAATCCCCGCTGTTTGGCGGGGATAAATTAAAAACATCGAATAACAAATTTACTAAAGAAGCTTGAGCTGCTGAAGCGCTTCACCCTCAATAATGGGCTCATAGTGCTCTGAAAGGTATGCATCAGAACCCGAAACCGATTTAAGACATGTGCCATATTCCGAAAGAATATTACATACTCGGTTATAATCGGCAGGTGTGTGATTGGACTTGTTGATTGATAACAGGTAATCACCCCCGTCTTTGTATAACGAGTTAACTCCGTCGTAGAAGGAAGTTATAACCTTGGATAACGAAATAAGTTCATCCAGTGTTTCGAAAGAATATATTCTATTGGTAACCATCGATGCAGAGGCATCTGTTATACGCTTTTTAAGGTCTTTCTTAAAGGCAGCCTTTGCAGCTTTGGCTGCTTCTTCATCAGACATCTCGGCCAAATCGGTTGAGTTGGAACTTTTGGTACCGGGATTGGGAGCTGCGGGAGTGGTGTTCTGAAGTTTCTTAAACAAATCAAGAACATCATCTGCTCCTTCTGATAACTGATTGATAAGCTCCGATAATGGAGAATTCTCACCGTCATGAACAGAGGGTGCAAACTTCGAAAATCTGGTATCCAGTTCTTCCGGGTCATCTACCTTGGTAATAATAAGTACAATACATTCGGCAGAAACGGGAATGGCTTCGATCATAAGAGGAATATCCTCAGCTTCAAACCCAAACTCAAAAGCGGCCTGCTGAATCATATCACGAAACAACGATTTTGCCTTGTCGGTACCGTAAGCAAGTTCGCTGAGTTTAAGCTTACGTGTGGCAAGGTCTTCTTTGGTCAAGGTACAACGTATTTGATTGTCATTAACTTTTTCTATACGCATATGCTTTTCCTCGCAACTTAATATTATACTTATTAGGTCGCTTAAGTCAATAAAACGCTGATTTTTTAAGAATTATTTAATCCTTTTATAATATATCGGACATTTTAACCCTGATTTATACAATGTTTGAACAATTGTTAAACATTACCAAAATCGTATTGACCTTATTGGCAATAATTGCTATATTGCGAACAGAAGATGCTTCCAGTCTATATCAGAAGGGAGGCGAGACGCTCTTAGGTAAAATCTATTTGGCTTATGCCAATTCGTAAAATTCTTACAAGCCATCGTGCTTGTCGCAATTTTTCACCTAATAACACAATAAATTTAATATACACATTCAGTTCTAAAGGCAA
Source organism: Lachnospiraceae bacterium (assembly GCA_045642345.1). Classification (GTDB taxonomy): domain Bacteria; phylum Bacillota; class Clostridia; order Lachnospirales; family Lachnospiraceae; genus JAILLW01. Next base: position 6,013 of record JAZUIS010000083.1, on the reverse strand, counting down.
TTTTATGATATGAAGCATCTTCTAACTAATTGGATATCAATTATTATTTGTTTGTAACTTAGCCACAGGAAGACCTATATCTTTGTACTCCTGTTAACTGATATTTTTAGAAGACTCCTTAAACGAAAACATAGCTTAACATAGCGATTAATTCAAAGTTTATAGGTCGAATTTCATAATGACGGTATCTAAATAGTTTGCTATAATATAGGACGATTGGAGGTAGGCAATATGAAGAAAGCATTGCCGGTTATCATCGCAATCGTCCTTATTTTGGCGATTGGCGGATTTACATTTGGCAAACAGATTATGGATAAGTACTCATACTCTGACGAAGTGTATGACCTTACTGTTTATTTTGAAAATACATCGGAGAAAGACGTTGCGATAATTATGCAGGATCAGTTTATGGCTGAACGAGCTACGCTCCTTGACGGAACGTACTACGTAGACCTTGATACAGTGCATAATTATTTTAATGAGCAGTTCTATTTTGACGATAATGAGGGAGTGCTGATTTACACACTTCCCCTGGATATGATTAAGGTGGCGGTTGGGGACTCTACAGCTTACGGAATGCAGAATTCCGAAAACTTAGGGTACGTTGCGTGCCGTTATGAAAATGACAAGCTGCTTGTGGCCCTTGATTATGTCAAAAAATATACTAATTTTTCATATGAAGCATTTACAGACCCCGGAAGACTTCAGATATATACACAGTGGAACGACAGAACCGTTGCCACCGTTAAAAAGGATACCCAGATTCGCCACAGAGGCGGGGTTAAATCCGAAATATTAAAAGAGGTTAAGGCCGGAGACAAACTTATTGTTATTGAACAGATGGAAGAATGGTCAAAGGTTAAATCAAATGATGCTATTATAGGCTTTGTTGAGAATAAGAAACTTGAAAATCTAATGCCGGAGCTTCCTATTCCGGTGTCGGATTATGTTGAACCGGAGTACACAAATGTATGTCGTCCCCACAAGATTAATATGGGATGGCATGCTATAGCAGGTGTAGGCGGAAATGATACTTTTGATTCCTATACATCGATAACAAAAGGACTTAATGTTATTGCTCCCACATGGTTCAGCTTAAGCGATAATAACGGAAGTTTCTCGGATTATTCATCGGCGGATTATGTGGCAAAAGCGCATAATGCAGGCATGGAAGTATGGGCGGTCTTTGATAATATTGAGCACAGTTCCGACATTGATATGAGCACTATTCTCGGTAATACGACAATAAGGCAGCAATTGATTGATAATATGATAAATACTTCACTGGCTTTGGGAATCGAAGGCATAAATGTGGACTTTGAGATGCTGCCTCCCGATACGGGCGAAGCCTTCAGTGAATTTATACGAGAACTTTCGATACCCTGCAGAGCTAACGGACTTGTTCTTTCGATAGACAATTATGTGCCGATTGGAGGTACTGGATACTACGATCGTAAGACGCAGGGAGAAGTTGCGGACTATGTGGTAATTATGGGCTATGATGAGCACTATGCGGGAAGCACTGAGGCAGGATCGGTAGCTTCAATTGATTATGTTGATAAGGGAATTCAGATGACCCTTGAAGAAGTTCCTGCATCAAAGATAATAAACGGAATTCCTTTCTATACCAGAATATGGGAAATAAACGGAACGGAACTTACTTCTCAGGCAGTGGATATGGCAACGGTAAACGAGTGGCTTTCGAACCATTCCCTCACCAAAGAATGGGATGATGCAACCTGTCAGAATTATGCCGAATACACAGACGGAAGTAAGACCTGCAAGTGCTGGATAGAAGATGCAGAGTCCATTAAGGTTAAATTAAATGTTATGAAGAGCTATGGCATCGGCGGAGTTGCCGAATGGAGACTCGGATATGAATCTGCCGATGTTTGGGATGTCATAGAGGAATATCTTAATAACTGATGAAAACAAAAGTTGTAAAAGTAAACAAAATACAACCTAATCCGGAAGCAATTTTTGAAGCCGGACAGATAATTAAGAAGGGGGGACTTGTGGCCTTCCCTACCGAAACGGTATATGGTTTGGGCGGTGATGCCCTTAATCCGTCTTCGAGTAAAAAGATATACGAAGCCAAAGGACGTCCGTCAGATAATCCGCTTATAGTGCATATTGCGTGCATTTCGGACTTGTCAAAGATTGCCGTGGATATTCCTAAAGAAGCCTACGATTTGGCAGCAGCCTTTTGGCCCGGCCCGCTTACAATGATTCTTAATAAGTCGGTTACAGTACCTAAGGAAACAACAGGCGGACTTGACACGGTTGCAGTCAGAATGCCTGTTAATGAAACTGCGCTTGATTTCATAAATGCAGCGGGAGGCTTTGTTGCCGCACCTTCGGCCAACCGTTCCGGTAAGCCGTCCCCTACGGTTGCCAAGTATGTAATTGAAGATATGTACGGTTTTGTAGATATGATTATTGACGGCGGTGAGTCAACCATAGGGTTGGAATCTACCATAGTGGATTTGACGGTTAATCCGCCGATGGTATTAAGACCGGGATTTATTACGGTTGATCAGCTAAGAAGTGTTCTTCCTGATGTTACGGTTGACAAAACTACGCTGAGCAATGATTCCGGACAGGCCCCAAAGGCTCCGGGAATGAAATATCGTCATTATGCACCAAAGGCAGATATGACAATTGTCTCCGGAAAACCGGAAGAGGTTATCAAATATGTTAATGATAAATTGAATGAAGCCAGAGCCGGAGGCTTAAAGACAGGAGTTATTGCCACAGACGAAACAATGTATTCGTATGCTTCGGATACTGTAAAAACTCTGGGAGCAAGAAACGATGAAAAGTCCATTGCTCATAATTTGTTCAGAATATTAAGAGAGTTTGATGATGAGGCAGTAGATATTATTTATGCCGAGAGCTTCGAGTGCGAAGGCATCAATCAGGCTACAATGAATAGAATGTTAAAGGCCGCAGGCCATAAGGAGGTAAACCTATGATAGCTTTAGGTTCAGATCATGGTGGATATGATTTAAAAGAAAAAGTTAAGAAGTATCTTGAGGACAAAGGATATGAGTGCAAGGATTTTGGATGCTACGAAAAGGTATCCTGCGATTATCCGGATTTCGGAAGAGCCGCAGCAGAAGCTGTTGCGAGCGGTGAGTGTGAAAAGGGTATAGTTATTTGCACTACGGGAATCGGAATTTCAATCGTTGCAAATAAGGTAAAAGGTATAAGATGCGCCTTATGCTCCAATGCCTATCTTGCCAAGATGACCAGACTTCATAATGATGCGAACATGCTTGCAATGGGTCAGGGAATTGTCGGAGACAATCTGGCATTTGAGATAGTTGATACATTTTTGGGAACAGAATTTTCGGAAGGTGTTAATCACATCAGACGTATAGGAAAGATAGAACCTTAGTGAAAAAGTTCTTTTTTCAATTTGATAAAAAACGGGTACGTGCAATTGCCGCTATTCTGGCAATTGTACTTTTGGTATGCGCTTATCCGCCGCTTCCTGTTCATGCCGGCAAGATAGACGACCTTGAGGCAAGAATCAAAGAGGCCAAAGAACAAAAGGAACAAACGCAAACCAAGATAAACGAAAATAAGCAGGAGCTTAATACTCTTAATGACACGGCAACTTCTCTTAAGGGAACATTAAACAACCTGAATACCGAATTGACCAACGTATCCGAAAATCTGTCGGATATTGAGAATAGAATTGACATTAAAAATGATGAGATAGCCGAAATGGAGGCTAATCTCGAAGAGGCACTGCAAATAGAGGCAGATCAGTATGCGGCCATGAAGGTGCGAATCCGGTATATGTATGAAGAACAGGATTACGCCATGATAGAAACGCTGTTCGGCGCTGCAAGTTTTTCGGATTTTTTGAATAAGAGCAATTATTTTGAATCCCTTGCCGCATATGACAGAAAGCAGTTGACCGAATTCCAAAGAACCCGTGCTTTGATTGAAGAGGCAAAGGAACTTCTTGAAAGCCAGAAGGCAGAGCTTGATGAATTGAAAGAGGAGGCGATTGCCGAACAGGAAAGAGTATCAGGCCTTGTTTCGAAGACGTCTTCATCACTGGCAAATTATCAAAGTGAAATAGCCGAAACCGAAAAGGAAATGGAAGAAAACGAAGCTACTTTGGCAGCTCAGCAGCAAAATATCCAGGCCCTTCAGAAGGAACTTGAAGAAGAAAGAAGACTGTCTGCTTTGGCAGCCAGGTCGGCCTGGAGAGATATTTCGCAGGTAACGTTCTCTGAAAATGACAGATATCTTTTGGCAAATTTGATATACTGTGAGGCGGGTAATCAGCCCTATGAGGGACAGGTTGCCGTAGGCGCAGTCGTAATTAACAGAGTGCTTAGTTCGGTATTCCCGGATACGGTTGTTGGTGTGATATATCAAAGAAAACAGTTCTCACCGGTGGGAAGCGGAAGACTTGATTTGGCACTTGCCCGCAACGATGCTACCCCGGCATGTTATTCAGCCGCAGATGCAGCTATGCAGGGACATACTACGGTTGGTAACTGCCTGTTCTTTAGAACTCCAATAGAAGGACTTACCGGAATTCAAATAGGCGGTCACATTTTTTACTAGAATTTAGTTGTATTCCAAAGGAATATGTTTTTTGAGAAGGTCAAACTGACCTGAATAGATTATGCTAAGCAGTTTGTTGAGTTTCAACAGGCTGCTTTTTAATGTTTCCAAAGATATAAGATTCTCGTCCAAAGCCTGTACGAGCTCATCTACATCAACGACTCTTGAACCGCCGTCAGGATAGATAATTACATCCACAAGAAGGTCTTTGACTGTTAATTCATTGGTGCTCTCTTCGTAGGAATAATCAACTATATCGCAGTACCAGTACTTCAAAGAACCGTCTGCTTTGCAGAATTTTGAGACCTTAAAACCCTCTTTAAGGTAGTAGATGCTGTAGCCGTGATGGAAGTCATCGCGGGGCTTAAGTGTATTCCATTTCGTGACTATTATTTCATCGTTGCATTCCAAAATCACGTCGTCTTTAAGAAGAATCTTTTCGGCGGGGATAATACGCTGTCTGTAGATGATGGGATTAGTCATGAAACACCTCCTTAAAACTTATTAATATAATACGTCCAAATCCCTTAATATTCAACGCTTTGAAGTTATTTATTTTCCTAGACATAAGTGGCTTTTCTTGGTACAATGTTTGGTGTATGTGCATATATATAAATAGGAAAGGAGACCCATGTGAAATTCAATAGAAATGTTTATCAGACACTGACTCTGATAACACAGTTCGGAATTAATATGCTGGTCCCTATTTTTATATGTTCTTTTCTGGGAATTTACCTGGATAATAAGCTTGGAACCAGCTTTTTGATAATAATTTTTTTCGTACTCGGAGCAGTATCGGGCGGATACAATGTGTATCGACTTTCCAAGCGTCATCTTAAAAAGGATGACCCGTACTCGGCGTACAGACATGGCTCCGGCTTTTATGAAAAAAACCGGGATGATAAAGCAGATGAGAAACAAGATTAACAGAACGGTTTTTGAACTGTGGAGCGGGATTATAATATTTGGCCTTGTTTGTGCCGTGGCTGATATCTTTGTTCCGGATAAACTTAAATATCTGATATGTTTGCTGATTGGCGTTGTAACGGCAATTGCCGCAGCATATCACATGTGGTGGTCGATAGACAGATCCCTTGATAAGGGTGAAGGCGGTGCAGCCAAAGATATACGTTTACAGTTTGTTTTAAGGTACTTTGCACTTATTGTAGTGTTGGGTGCAGTCGGAATTTTCTTTGGCGAGTACGTTCTCGGAACATTCGCAGGTATATTGGGAATTAAAGTTGCCGCTTACTTGCAACCGCTCGAAAAGAAATTATCTAATTTAGTCTATGGGGAAGAAATTCTTCCTGAAAAAATAGAATATCTTTATGACGAAGATGAAAAAATAAAAGAACCTGCCAAGGTGCAGGAGTAAAAGGAGGTGAGAGAATGGGACCAGGAATTCTGTTGTCTGAAGGAGCCA
>JAZUIS010000082.1:0-37035 GCA_045642345.1 Lachnospiraceae bacterium | reverse complement strand
ATGTATTATGGGAAGAAATATACATCAGTAAAACAATTAATATGTGAAATTGAAAAGTATATAGAGTATTATAACAATGAGAGAATAAAATTGAGATTAGGCGGAATGAGCCCAATTCAATATAGATTACATTATAATGATGTCGCATAAACCCTGTTCAAAAAACGGGGTGCAGTTCAAAATGGTGCATCGTTCAACCCAAAATAGAGGACTATCTGGATTGGCTTTGGTTTTACGGATTATCGAAGAAAGGTCCTAAGATAGAGCATGATAAGTTTTATGATGTAGGGTATATTACCAACGCAATGTTTGAACTGGGATTTTATTCGGAAAGAAAGAACACCAAGCAGCTGTCGGATGTGGTAGTAGATAATCCGGATGCTCCAATCGTTGATGAAATGGACCTAACCGAGATTCAACGGTTGATTGAATATATGGAATAATCTCTTTGGTACTTGCATGGTTGTAAAAAGTTCGGATTATGTATAAAATTATTAGTGTTTAAAATTATTAATCGGTGTAAAGGGGAAAGTTTATGGTAAATTACGGTATATATTTGTTAACGACGGTTGCGCTCATTCTATTGGTATCAATTGTACGGCACAGTGCGTACATGGAAAGAAAGCGTAACTTCCAATATGATATTACTGCTTTATGTGTGGTTGTTGCATTATCTGCCGTAGTGGGAAGAGATTATGCAGGCGTTCATCATGTTTATTGGCTGGCACTTGTTTCTTCATTTCTGATTGACTTTGCTTCGGTTGTATATTTCCTTTTCTTTATCGGCTCGTTACGTTCTTGGAAAAGTGCGGTAATGAGAGTGTTTGAGATAATCGGCGGCATAATTGTAATAATGGCGCTTTCTTCTCCGATAACGGGGTGGCTGTTTGTTATATATCCGGATGGAACGTTTGAAAAGGGAGTTTATCAGCCGCTCGCATCCTTATATCTGGTTGCCGGATTTATCGTTCTTATCGTTATTAACTTCAAAAAATATAAGAAATGTGAAAAAGAAGATATTGTGCGAATGATCTTTTTGTTTTCGCTTGAAGCACTTGCTATTGTGCTACAGGTTCTCGAGTCTGAAATGTTCCAGGACGGCTTCATCGGCTCGGCACTTCTTATCATTCTTTATTATGACTTCGTAATCGAAATTGAAAGTAAGTATGACGCTTTATCTGAGGTAGGTTCCTATACATATTTTAAATCGTATGTGGACAGAATCAGTAAGAAGGGTTCTTATCTGATGCTTCTGTTTGATGTAAACGGATTAAAGAAAACCAATGATACCATGGGACATGAAACAGGTGACAAACTCATAGCAGCTGTAGGAGGCGGAATTAAGGAAGCAGTTGCCTCAATCGGAAAAGTGTTCCGTATCGGCGGCGATGAATTCGTGGCAATTCTGTTGACTGAAGATGAAGAAAACGGAAAAGAAGTTATAAAGAAAACCGAGGATATTTTCAAGAAAAAATCAAATGAACTCGGAATGGAGATATCTGCAGCATCAGGTATAGCTGTTCGACATGCCAATGAAGATGTACGTGATGCACAGAAGCGTGCAGATGAAGCAATGTATGCCTGCAAGCAGCTGTATTATGAGCAAAACGGTAATGACCGACGAGGAAACTAGGGCTATTGTAAAGTAAATACATATTTTATACAGTATAAAGGTACCGATATACATTTATAATCGGTACCTTTATTCATGGAATTATGTTGGAAATGAGAGCCAATTTCACTTCTCAAAGTGGTTTGATAACATATTTTGGACAGAGCGAATATAAAGTTATAACATTAAGGGAACAATCGGAATTAGAATCAACGAAAGGTAATAAAGGCTAATGCATAATATAAATGAACTCCCGGCATGGGAGAGGCTGTTTAAAAGAATTGTATGGGAACAGGTCGGTAATCCTGAAGGAAAGAAGATTCTTGACTTTGGTAGCGGAGAAGGAATTACGGCCAACTATTTTGCCAATAAAAATGATGTTACAGCCATAGAACCTTCCGAGGAAATGCTTTCTAATGCATGGAAAGATTATGAGTACACTCAGATTGTCGGTGATGTTAATGCTTTGTCCTCATTTGAGGATGAGACTTTTGGTATCAGAACCTTCTGGGATTTGCAACAGAACCAGGAAAAGCATGGGGATGAAGACTGGCAGGATAAGATGATACAGTTGGAGATGAGAGTAGCCAAGATACCCGAATATAGAGATATTGCTTTCTTTCATCATCTTTTACTTAGTAAATCGTAAATAGTGTACGCTGTAGCCCTATTTATGATATGATTTGTATTATAAAAATCTAAAACAATTGATTTGGCGAATAAATCAACAAATATAGGGGAATCGGTATGTATAATTTGTTTTTTATTCTATATGGTATATCTTTTTTTGCCACGATGATATGCACTATTATAGTGTGTAATCATAAGGCCTGTCAGATGCAAAAACTGTCTATGCTGGTATGTATTTCTGTGATGGCTGTAGTGGTAGGATTCTTACTTAAAATACAGGCTTCTGAAGTTGAAGGATTAATTACGGCTCAAAAACTTATCTATTGTTCTGTGCAGTTCACGGCCTTTTTTATGCTCCTGTTTATTATGGAATATTGTCGCTTTAAGTTGAATGACGTGCTGAAGGGTATTTTTGTGGCAGTTAACTGTTTGATAGCTGTAAGTGCGTTGACGTTGGATTATCATCCGTTCTTCTACAAGCGATACTGGGTTGAGGAAGTTAATGGGCTGGTATCGTTGAACAAAGAGTATGGTCCTATGCATATGTTTGCAACAGCAGCAATTATTTTGTACATGGGATTGATGGTATTTTATGTGGGAAAATATTGTGCCCAGAATATTAAGAAGCGCCGTGCCGGGGTAGTCAAAGTTCTGATATGTGTCCTGATTCCCGGTATAGCATTTTTAATGCCTAAATTTATATCTACCCCCTATGAGTTTCATCCTATAGCTTTTTCGATTTTTACGGTTTTACTGGTAGTGCTGGTATACAAAGACAGCATTTACGATTTTACGAACCTGGCATCAAGCTACATTTACAAGTCTATAGATGAGGCTGTTATTGTATGTAATAACGATTATGGTTTTAAAGGGTGTAACGATAAAGCAATCGAACTGTTCCCATTCCTTAAAGATATTCCTATAGATACGGATATTAGAGAATTATCCGAGCTTCTTACGGATATTTATAATGAAGGACTTCTGGAATATGAAATAGACGATACAATTTATGATGTATCGGTAAGGCATATTACCGAAAACGAAAAGGTATTGGGCAAAGTAATATGGTTAACGGATGTCACTATGGAACGTATATATACGCGACTTCTTAATGAACAGAAAAAGTCATTGGAATCTGAAGTTGAAACCTTGTCAGATATTAGTTATAAGGATGAAATGACAGGCCTTTTAAACAGAAGATGTTACGAAGAAACCCTTGAAGCTATCAAAGAATCGGGTAATTGTGAAAATATTAGTGTTATGGCTCTTGATGTAAACGGACTTAAGGCAGCTAATGACAGTATGGGACATGCAGCAGGTGATGAACTTATTAAGGGAGCTGCGGATTTAATCAGTAATGTATTTCCTTTTGCCAAGAATTTCAGAGTCGGCGGTGATGAGTTTGTAGTTATATTTACCGAAAAACTCATTAATGCCGAGCTATATATTAATATGCTAAAAGCGCAGATGAAGGAATTTACCGGCAAGATGGTTAAGGAACTTAGTGTCTCATACGGTTTTGTTCAGGGAAGCGATTATCCTGACGAAACAATAGACGGACTTTTGTCTTTGGCAGATAAAGCTATGTATGAATGTAAGAAACTGTATTATCAGGAAAAGGGTATAGACAGAAGAGGCAGATAAAAGGAAAGTAACTAATTGAGGACTTACAAATGAAAGTAGAAATAAAATCTGTCAATTCATATGAGGAAGAACAGGCAATTATAAGCGCTGTTGGCGTAACAGAAGAAATTCAAAGTGCCATTGAAATCTTGGAGAATAACTGTCGCGTTGTACCGGTAATCTATGAAGATTCAACTATGATGTGCAGGACCGACAAGATATATTACATAGAGTCTGTTGATAAAAGGACATATATCTATACGAAAGAGGGATGTTACGAGACTAAGTACAGATTATATGAACTTGATGAACTTCTTAGTCAGAATTTCCTACGGTGTGCCAAGGCTATGATAGTCAATATACGTAAGATTAAGACGGTAAAAGCGGAGCTTAACGGTCGAATGACTGCAGAATTGTTAAACGGAGAGCAGGCAGTTATCGCAAGAAGCTATGTAAAAGATCTTAAAGAAAGGCTGGGGATATAGTATGAATAAGATTAAGATAATATTTAGCCAGACATTAATGATATCCACGGCTATTCTCTTTATGATGGGAATTAATTCCCTAATTAATTATTTAGTATACGGTACTGATTACTTAAATTGGCCCTGGTACATTCCGATTTCTTATGTTATAGCGGGATTTCTTTGTGCATTACCGACACTTTTTATTATGGATACGGATGAAGTAACAAAAACAGTATTCAAAGTGAGAATTATACTGCATTTTATTTGTGTGGGAATAGTATTGAGCTTATGTGGAATTCTCTTTAAGTGGTTTGATTCCGTTGGGGGATACCTGGCAATAATGATTACATATGTGGTTATCTATATCTTTGTCTGGGTGGCCACCTCCTGGATTCTTAAAGCAGATGAAAAGAAGATAAACGAAGCAATTAAAGAAATTCAGGACGAAGAATAGCCATATTCTTACATTTAAATCAAAATAAAGAGTTAAAAGTGCAACTTGGTAGCATGTATATGCATGTGAGTCCGGTTGCACTTTTTTAATCCGGAAATTGTGTTATCTTAATCTTACAGAAACAAAATAACATTGAAAACATATTGATTTTATGAAAGGAAATAATTAATGAAAGCTATTACAGTAAATAATCTTGTTAAAAAGTATAAAGATGTTACTGCAGTGGATAACATCTCTTTTGATGTAAACGAAGGTGAGTTCTTTGCTTTTCTTGGAGAGAACGGCGCCGGAAAATCCACAACAATTAATACACTTTGTACGATATTTGAGAAAAGTTCGGGAGAAGTTAAGATTTTTGATTATGAGCTTGGTAAGAATGATGATGCAATCAGGCAGTGCATCGGAATAGTATTCCAGAATTCTGTTCTTGATAAGAAACTTACGGTAAAAGAGAATCTTATGACAAGAGGTGCTTATTATGGATTGAGTAAGGGTGAAATTAATAAGCGAATAGAGCCTTTTCTTGAACGTTTTGAAATTGGTGAGATATGGAATCGTAAATATGAGAAGCTTTCGGGAGGTCAGCGTAGAAGAGTTGATATTATTCGTGCACTTATCCATAATCCTAAGATCTTGTTTTTAGATGAACCAACTACAGGTCTTGACCCCATGTCCAGAAAGATTGTGTGGGATTACATTGACTATCTTAGAAAGGAAAAGAAGATGACTATCTTCCTAACAACTCATTACATGGAAGAAGTTCGTGATGCAGACAGAGTGGTTATTCTTGATAAAGGTAGAATTGTAGCAAGTGATACTCCGGCAGGACTTAAAAATGAATATACCTGCTCAAAACTGATTTGGTATGTACCCGAAACTGTTGAAAATAGTAAGTTATTAACTGAGTTTGAGTATTCCTATGAAGTTGATCATTACATAATTAAGATTCCTAATGATTCATTTGATGTTACGGAATTCTTATATAGGCATAAAGAGACAATAAGAGACTATGAAATAGTAAAAGGAAGCATGGATGATGTGTTCCTTAATCTTACAGGAAGGAAAATAGGTGATTAAAATGAAGGGTTTTGGAGGTTTAATTAAGCGCAACCTACTGTTATTTTTTAAAGACAAACAAGCGGTAATTTTCTCACTTTTAACTTCAATAATTGTTTTAGCATTATATTTGTTATTTTTAAAAGATTCCTTCTCAGGAGCTATGAATGATGTGGTAAATTCGTTTCCGGGATTGTCAGATTTGATTTCGGCAACAGATATCGACATGTATTCCAACCTAGTGTTACTAATCGGAATCCTAGGATCTGCAATGATTACAGTGCCATTCAACTGTCTCACATTGCTGGTAAAGGACAGAGAGGATAAGATTGATTATGATGTACTTGCCACTCCTATAAGAAGAGGCCAAATTATCACTTCATATTTCGTTTCGGCAGCAATTTCATCCATTATATTGACAGGTGTTATTTTAACGATAGGTTTAACGGTTGTTGGCGCGCAGGGCGATTTACACTTAAAAACATGTGATATTATATCGGCTTATGGAATAGTGGCTTTAGGATCTGTTTCTGCCACTGCACTTTTCATAATAATTATGATGTTATTTAAGTCATCAAGTGCCAGCGGAGCATTTTTTGGAATGCTCTCAGCGGCATCCGGCTTCGTGATTGGAGCATATATTCCCATTTCACAGTTTTCGAAGGGGGTACAGACGGTATGTAATTTGTTTCCTGCCAGTCATGTTACAATAGTGCTTCGTAATGTGCTGATGAATGGACTTCTTGATTATATGGATTCCTCAATCGGTGGACTTGATAACGGAATGTATGTATCGACAATTAAAGAAATATTCTGTTTTAAAGCTCATATGTTTAGTTACGACATGGAAGTTGGTAGTATGCTTTGCTATGTTGCCATAGGAATTGTAATTTGTGTTGTTGCACAAATAGTTGTTTATTCCAAAACATACAAAAAGAAGTAATATTTATCATAATGTAGTATTGAAAACTATGTGCGGTGGTGCTAAAATCTATATCAACCCGAAATTCTTGTAGAAGTAAGGAGATTTAAGATGGAACGTACCAAATTAGCACAAAGGAAATTACCGGATTATACGGTTAAAGAAGAAATTGCAAATATGGTAACACACATAATAGGTGCGGCATTTGGAGTTGTTGCTTTGGTACTGTGTGTAGTGTTTTCGGCTATAAGAGGAGACGGATATCGAGTTGTAGGTAGTGCGATATATGGGTCTTCTCTTATTGTCTTATATACTGTTTCAAGTGTATATCATGGGTTAAGACCTAATATGGGCAAAAAAGTGATGCAGGTTATCGACCATTGCACGATTTATTATCTTATTGGCGGCACCTATACGCCTATTGTTTTAGGTTCGATACGAGAAATAAATCCTGCTTTGGGCTGGACGATTTTTGGTGTGGTCTGGGGGCTATGCGCCTTGGGGTCAGTATTTACGGCAATTGATCATAATAAGTATTCTAAGTTTTCAATGGCTTGCTATATAGGCATAGGATGGGTTATTGTTTTAGCTATCAAACCAACTATTGAAGCAGTTACTGTAAATGGGGTACTGTGTCTTATTTATGGAGGTATTGCTTATACCGTAGGTGCTGTGCTTTATAGTCTTGGCAAAAAGTATCATAAACGATATGTGCATTCGATATTTCATATCTTTGTCCTAATGGGAACCATGTTCCATTTTATTACGGTATTTAGGTATTGCATTCTGAATTAATAACTATGATACAATATGTTCATAGTGTTTGAATATTAGCGGAGTAATTTGTAAATGGAAGAAAAGCACCAAAGACGAGTTCACTATTCAGGTAAATATCCGAAGAAATTCGAAGAAAAGTATAAAGAGCATAACCCCGAAAAATATAAGGATACGATAGAACATGTAATCAGCAAAGGAAGTACTCCTGCAGGAATGCATGTTTCTATTTGCGTCAAAGAAATTCTTGAATTCTTTGATATTAAGCCGGGACAACAAGGCCTTGACTGTACTTTCGGATATGGCGGTCATTCAGGAAAGATGCTTGAAAAATTACAGGGAAAAGGTAAGTTGGTTTCGCTTGATGTGGATCCGATTGAATCGGAAAAATCACGAAAAAGACTTAACGATATGGGCTTTGGCGATGACATTCTTAAAGTAAAGCTTATAAATTTTATGAATATAGATAAAGTTGTGGAAGAAGAGGGTAAGTTTGATTTTATACTGGCTGATTTAGGCGTTTCATCAATGCAGATTGATGACCCTTCAAGGGGCTTTTCTTACAAAATTGACGGGCCGCTTGATTTAAGAATGAATCCTAATACGGGAATAAGTGCAGCGAAACGCCTGGAAGAGATAAGTCAGGATGAACTTACCACGATTCTTGTGGAAAATTCGGATGAACCTTATGCCAAGGTTATTTCTTCGGCGATTATAGAAAATCGTCGTAGGGGAAAATCGCCTAAAACAACTACAGATTTAAGAAATATTATTGAAAACGCAGTTCCGACGAAAGATAAGGATGAAATAAAGAAAACCTGTGCCAGAGTATTCCAAGCCATAAGAATTGATATAAATCAGGAATACGAAGCCTTATATACATTGCTTGATAAAATTCCCGAAGCATTAAATCCAGGGGGTAAAGTAGCTATACTCACTTTCCATTCCGGAGAGGACAGACTAGTTAAGAAATCATTTAAGGAGTTCTATAATCTAGGTCTATATGCTGATTACGCCAGAGACGTAATACGTCCATCTATGGAGGAATGTAATATGAATCCAAGGGCCAAATCCACTAAAATGCGATGGGCGATAAAGGGATTATAAGAATTCAACAGCGTGTTTCCGCGTCCAAAGGGGAATAAGGTTTCGCTGACATCTTGGGTTATTACGTTCTTTAATAGCAATGGCGTCGAAGAATACTTTCCATAAATCGGTGTATTCGTCATTTGCCGACTCTGTTTCTAAAAGGCGGTTATACTCCTCTTCATCCAGATTTCTAAGGTAATATGGCTGATTTTTGGCATGGATGACGGCTTCTTTATGTATGTCGTCAATGATTATCCAGTTTTCTGAGGGCATCCTGTCTTGAAATGCAGGCCCCAGTGTAACAACCAGTTTACTCTTGGGTTCAATATGAGCTACATACATATCTTTACGTACTTCATGAAATCTGACTACTTCTTTGAACCTGCAGGCTTCTTTGCCTAATCGTGTTCTTATTTCACGATTTCGCATAACATCCTTGTATTGAACCATATCAAGGACATTAGGTCCGAATGCAAATCCCAGTATCATAATCCTATAGATATTATCAAGAACGTCACTTTCATAGGCCATGGCGGTATATGCCAATTCCTGATAAACATATGGGGATATTTTTCTGTTAACGGAGTCCATTACCGATTCGGCTTTGTCTGTATCAGGATCCACATGGACATATTCGGTAAAAAGTTCGCACTGTCCTAAAGGCTCTAATTCCAGCCGGATGTTCTGATGTCCAAGCCCCGATGCCCAGGCAACATATATGCAGGTAAGCATAGCCTCCCAGTTGTGTGCACAAGAATATACTCTCATAAATTACCCCACATAGGAAGATATTCCCGAAGAGGCGGATAACCCAAAATCCTCAAAAAGATTCAGTTGCTTATAGTTTTCGGTAGGTCCTTGAATCTTTAAATTCTTAGATTTTTCGGTATCGACCAATTGATGGAGAATGAACTTTTCTTCTATTGGTATCTGATAAAGCATATGGCCGTTACATGTAATGAAGTACTGTGCTCGTTTAAGCACGACCCCCATTTTTTTAAGCATGGGGAATGTTACACTTCCATACCTTCGTGCGCTCATAATACGCTTTACCGAGGTAGGCCCTATTCCGGGTACCCGTAAGAGCATATCATAGGAAGCTTTATTGATTTCCACAGGGAATTCTTCCAAGTGTTTAAGAGCCCAAAAACATTTGGGATCAATGCGTTCGTCAAAATACGGATTATCCTTACTAAGAAGTTCATTAGCCTGAAATCCGTAATATCTAAGAAGCCAGTCAGCCTGATAGAGCCTGTGTTCTCTAAGAAGCGGGACAGGAGTCTCCAAATCAGGAAGTGCCGGATCATCATTAAGCGGAATATATGCAGAATAGAATACTCTCTTAAGGTCCATACTCTGATACAGACTCTGAGTAGTTCTTATTAAATCAAAATCGGTCTCATTGGTGGCACCGATAATCATTTGAGTACTTTGGCCGGCAGGAGCGAAAGGCCGCTGAAGCTGTATGTCTTTTTTGTCGGCAGGAATCAGATAGCATTTATCGTTGCCTTCAATTCGAAATGGGTCTTTACCGAAAATACCGTTATTTACATGTCCGTTAATTGATGCTCTTTCCATGCGGGCATCCTTACCTATGGCAAGACGATGGTTTGCGATTGTTCCGGATATTTTGCTCATTGGTTTTACAATGGTTTCAAAAGATTTATTCGGTGCAAGCGTACGCAGGCTTTCCTGCGTCGGAAGCTCCATATTGATACTGATTCTGTCTGCAAGAAGCCCTGCCGAATAAATTAATTCATCTGAAGCTCCGGGAATTGCTTTAACATGAATATATCCGTTGAAACGGTACTTTGTTCTAAGCAGGCGCAGGGTTTCTACCATCTTTTCCATAGTGTATTCGGGATCTTGAAGAACACCTGAACTAAGGAAAAGACCCTCTATATAATTACGTTTATAAAACTCAATGGTAAGTGTACAGATTTCTTCCGGAGTGAAAGTTGCTCGCGGAATATCGTTAGATTTACGATTCTTACAGTATTTGCAATCATATGCACAATGATTGGTCATAAGAATTTTAAGAAGTGATATACATCTACCGTCTGCTGCAAAAGTATGGCATACGCCTGATGCGCATGAGTTACCAAGATAACCCTCTTTACCTCGTCTGTCTACACCCGAGGAAGTGCATGCCACATCATACTTCGCAGCATCCGATAGAATTTCAAGTTTGTCTTCTAAAGATAAATCAGTCTGAATCTCGTACATACGTTCGCCCTCTGCAAATATTATACGAACATATGTTCACAATGTCAACTGTAGTTTAATTATTAATATTCCTTATTAATATCAAATTAGTTCTTACACAGTTTCATGGAGCTTAAATAGCTAAGTAATGCCAGTATTCCATAAATAAGAGTAATTAATAAAGTTATAATTACCGGTTTAACTACAAATCCCAAAGCTACAGCACCGATAATAAGTATTATTGATGCAAACATATTGGGAAGGAGATATAAAGTTACGGAAGTTCCCTGTTTAATCACTTCCACTTCATTTTCCCAGTCATGTCTGTAATGTTTTAGGTCACATCTCATTCCCCAGGCTGTGCTGAAGCAGCATGTAGCAATTCCGCATATGATAAATAGCAGTATTTCAACAACTGTAGCTTTACACTTTATGCCCAATACAAGATTTCCGAGTATTGTGAAAGGAACCGTTAATTGCATATTAAAAAGCATTTTACCTAGAATAAGTGTCTTTTTACTGATAGGTAGACTTTGTACAATCCAGTAATTTTTACCTTCAAGGGAGAAAGAGCATGCTGTTGTTGAGACCATTCCGATTAAAAAGTAAATAATCATCGGAATTGCCGGGAGCAACATTTGTTTGGTAACAGGTGCACCCTGTGTTATTGTACCGATTATGCTGTCCATATCAACGAATAAAACCACAATGCTGAGTATCAAAACAAAAAGTTCACCTAAACCGACATTAGTAAGATAGATTGTCGAATTTACGAAATGCCTATACTCTTTGAACGCAATGGACTTAGTAACCGATTTTGTCTTAAGAGTCTGCATACGGTATTTCTTACGTGATATACCCGACATCAGTCTTGAATTAATTCGACGGTAAAATTTACTTACTATAAAGAAGAATAATTCAAAAATTACCAATGTAATTACGATGAATATGAGAGCATCTGATATACTTCCGTTAACTACGGCATTTTCGAACCATTTGGCGGGCAAAAATATACTTTTAATCTTGTCGGTGGCATCCGAAACAGCTTTTAGACTTCCGTATGTATCAGCAGCAACATTATTGGCAAAACCGTCAATTATATATCTTGAAGCAAAACAGATAATTACAAAAATAAAAGTAAGTATGGTCTGAATTATATTTTTGTGCCTGAACCCGGAACCGATTCCGGCAATCAACGAGCCGATTGCGGCGGCAATAATCATAGGAATAATCGGCAGCAGGGCGGAGAGTATTATCCACAATATATATGTAAGAATGCCAGGACGTACGTAATAAGCGTATCCTATCAGCATGGACAAAGATATACTTGCTATCCAGGGTATATTTTTGATATACATATACAGGAATTTGGAGGATACCACTGTTTTGACGGAAAAGGGCATGGATATCAGCATGTCATACTCTTTGAATGCAAAAAGATATCCGTTAGTTTTAAAAATAGTAAAGAAAAACTCCAAAAATCCCAGCACTATCGCACACATAACAGGGATTGCGCTCGTTAATCCCACATATCCGTAGCCGATTGACATTGCCAGACAATATGCCATGAGCATCAGGTACAGAATTGAAAAACCTACATATCCACCTATTATCTTGTTGCGTTTCTTTTTGTCTTTTTCGTGTTTTAAGATATTTCGTGAACTGGTGGATAATAGGAGATTCTTAAGTAAAATCATCCCATTATTTTTCATTTTCCACTACCTCCATAAAAACATCTTCCAGTGACTGATTGCCTATAAGATCTTCCATTTTACCGCTTGCGACAATCTGTCCCTGTTTAATAATTGAAATCTTATTACAGAGTTTCTGAGCCACTTCAAGGACATGTGTCGAGAAGAAAACAGCAGAACCGTTTTCACACATTTCATGCATTATGTTTTTAAGCGACAGGGCAGCTTTGGGGTCAAGGCCCACAAATGGCTCATCAAGAACCAGCAGCTTGGGTTCATGGATTAAAGCTCCGATAATTGCAACCTTTTGTTTCATACCATGAGAATAGGAAGAAATCATATCTCCGAGAGCGGAAGTTATTTCGAATTCGTCGGCATATTTTTTTATTCTGCTTTCTCGTGTTGCTGCGTCAATATTAAAGACATCTGCTATGAAGTTAAGATACTGAATACCTGTAAGATGCTCATATAAATCCGGGTTGTCCGGAATATATGATGTAACTTTCTTGCATTCAATAGGGTCACTTTTTACGGAATGACCGTCAATATATATTTCGCCTTCTTCAAATTCAAGAACACCCACGGTCGCGCGAATTGTTGTGCTTTTGCCGGCACCGTTATGACCGATAAATCCATAAATATCACCTGATTCAACTTCAATATTAACGTTACTTGCGGCTTTCTTGTCACCGCCGTATGATTTAGAAAAATTTTCGATTTTAAGTATACTCATAAATTTCCTTTCATTTACTAAGAATGATTAAAGCACAACTATTCGATATTAAGTTCCGGAGGAACATCTATTTCATCCGAAACATATTTTCCGTTTTTCTTGCGTTGCCGTACACACTCTGTCAGAAGATACTCTATTTGTCCGTTAACGGATCTAAAATCATCTTCCGCCCAGGCAGCAAGAGCGTTATATAGTTTAGCATTAAGCCTTAAAGGGACTTGCTTTTTCCCGTTATCATTATCTGCCATGTTAATCTCCCGTGACTTTTATCCTGATTTTTGCGGCTTATACTATTAGTATAGGCTTCCTGAATTGACAATAGGCTGAGCATCTTTGTTACCGCAAAGGACAACAAGAAGGTTAGAAACCATAGCAGCTTTTCGTTCTTCGTCGAGTTCAACAAGATTGCCTTCACTAAGTCGTTCAAGAGCCATTTCAACCATACCGACTGCTCCGTCAACTATCATCTTACGGGCATCTATAATTGCGGAAGCCTGCTGACGCTGAAGCATGGCAGCTGCAATTTCGGGAGCATACGCAAGGTATGTGATACGGGATTCGATTATTTCTATTCCGGCTTCTTCAACGCTTTTTTGAATTTCTTCCTTAATTCTTTGTGCAACCACCTCGCTTGAACCTCTTAAAGATCCTTCGTCGGCTACCCCGTCCCCTGTGGTATCTACGTTTTCAGCAACATCATAAGGATATATTCTTACGATATTTCTAAGGGCCGCATCACATTGGAGGGAGAGAAATTCTTTGTAATTATCTACGTTGAATACTGCCTTTGCGGTATCGACGATTTTCCAGGTTACGGCAATTCCTATTTCGATGGGATTACCGAGGCAGTCGTTAATCTTCTGACGGGAATTACTCAAGGTCATTACTTTAAGGGAAAGCTTTTTGTTTACGGCAAGCTGATTAACGTTGATATTGGTTCCGCCGGCGGAGAGAATACCATCGGATACATCTCCGCTTTGGCTTAGTTTTGTTGCAGCGGCAGGGTTGATAGCAGCACAAAAGGGATTAACATAGTAGAAGCCTTCACCTTTTAAGGTACCGATATATTTACCAAACAAAGTAAGTACTACTGCTTCCTGAGGCTTTAATACGGTGAGTCCCATGGCAAATATCCAGCCGAGAGACACCGCAATGACACTTATTACCAAAAGAGGTATATTGTCATTTTTGCCTCCGAATACGATTCCTACGATTGCAACAGCATATCCGGCCAGAATAATTAGTAAGACAGCCATTCCGTGTTTCTTATTTTCTAATATTTTTTCATTCATTTTATGTTTCCTTTCCGCCGTACGGCAATCAAGATGATATCAAAATGATATCACAGTTTTATAAATTGTCAACATCGTGCGAAAAAATCGCCTGTTTTTGCGAAAAAATTAGAGGCTAACTTATGTGCAATAATTTTAGATAAAAATAAATTGACAGAATATTTACAAAATTGCGAATATAATGTATAATCAATTAATGTTTACATAAGATTTGTAACATCTTAAAATATAAGTTGCTAGGAGGGGTTTTATGGGAACTAAAACAAAAGCAAAAAAACAAGAACTTGGTTTCTTCTCTAAGATGAGTACTAAGATAACATTGCTTATCAGTGTTATCGTAGTTGTAGCAGTTCTTGCGGAAGTACTTATTGCAGTTAATAAGTCTTCAAGTGCAATGGAAGATACATATCTTAACTATGCACAGAACTTAGCGGAAGAAGCAGCAATCGGCGTAGATTTTGCCACAGAATTCGGTGAAAAGGCATACGGTGGTTATGCACAGAACTTAGCAGAAGAAGCAGCCGTTTCAATCAACTTCTCAAGAATATTCGGTGAAGAAGTTTATAAGAATTATGCTCTTGACCTTGCTAAGACAGCTGCCAAGGCAGTTGACAATGCAGGCGGTGAGTCTTCTGTTCTTGCATCGGTTGTTATTTCGGGAGTTGAAGGATCATATGCATATATGGTATCTCCTGACGGAACAATGCTTTATCATTCAAATGCCGAAAAGATTGGCCAGCCTGTAGAAAATGCAGCAGTTAAGGGAATCGTAGCTGATCTTCAGGCAGGTAAGACTGTTGAAGACGGTGCAGTTCTTTACGAATACAAAGATGCTATTAAGTTAGCAGGTTACTCTTTCACAAGAGAAGGTAACATCGTAATTGTTACAGCAGGTTATGATGATTTCATGAAGATTGATTATGATTCACTTCTTGGAAATATCACTATCGACGGAGTTGAAGGATCATATGCATATATGGTATCTCCCGATGGAACAATGTTATGGCATCCTACTCCCGAAAAGATAGGCCAGCCTGTAGAAAATGCAGCAGTTAAAGGCATCGTAGAAAAGTTATCTGCAGGTCAGACAGTTGAAGACAGCTTTTGTATATATGAATACAAGGGCGCTCTTAAGCTTGCCGGATATTCATTCACAGATACAGGTAACATCGTTTTAGTTACAGCAGATTATGACAAGTTAATTCAGATTGACTATAACAAGTTAATCGGTGAAATCGAAATTTCGGGAGTTGAAGGATCATATGCATATATGGTATCTCCTGACGGAACAATGGTATTCCATACAGATGCCGAGAAGATTGGTAATCCTGTAGAAAATGCAGCAGTTAAGGGTATCGTTGAGAAGTTATCTGCAGGTCAGGAAGTTCCTAACGGATCATGTGCTTATGAATATAAGGGTGCTGATAAGGTTGCAGGTTATGCATTTACAGCATCAGGCAATATCGTAGTAGTTACGGCTGATAAGGATGTAATGATGAAGTCAGTATCTTCTATGAGAAACGGACTTATCATTATCGGTATCGTAGCAGTAGTAATTGCAATCCTCGTTGTAGTACTCTTTACAACATTAATGCTCAAGGGATTACAGCAGTTAGTTCCTATTATCAACAGTACCGCAAACTTCGACTTCTCTTCAGGATCTCAGGGTTCAGGTAACCTTGATAAGAGAACTGATGAAATCGGTATTATTGCAAGATCAATTACTAAGATGCGCAGTAGCTTACATGACGTTGTAGGTTCGATTAACTCAGCCGGCGACAGTATTAATACTAACGTTGATGAATTACATACAACTATTGACAGCGTAGGTCGTATCTGTGAAGATAACTCAGCTACAACCCAGCAGCTTGCAGCAGGCATGGAAGAAACAGCCGCTACAACATCTACAATTACAACTAATGTTGAAAACGTTCAGTCAAATGCTCGTGGCATCGGCAAACTTGCTGATGACGGTGAGTCATTATCAGAACAGGTATTAGACAGAGCTAACAAGCTTGCAGCTACAACTAAGAAAGCAAGTGAGAAGACAATTAACATGTTCGAAGATGTTAAGGTTAGATCTACAGAAGCAATTGCAGCATCTAAGGCAGTTGAAAAGATTAACGAATTAACCGGAACAATTATGGAAATTTCTTCTCAGACCAGCCTTCTTGCACTTAATGCTTCTATCGAGGCAGCCCGTGCAGGTGAAGCAGGAAGAGGATTCGCAGTTGTTGCTACAGAAATCGGAAGCCTTGCTTCTCAGACATCTTCAGCAGTTCAGAAGATTGGTGATATCGTTACGGAAGTTAATGCAGCAGTTGGTAAGTTATCTGATTGTCTTACACAGACAACCACATTCCTTGAGACTAACGTTCTTACTGATTACGATGACTTTGGTAAAGTCAGTGAGCAGTACAAGGTTGATGCGGATACGTTTGGTAACAGCATGAGCCAGATTAAGCGAAGCGTTGAAGATCTCAATGATGAGATTGAAACAATCGTTGCAGCTATCAGCGGAATCGATACAACAGTTAATGAGTCTTCTACAGGTGTTACAGACATCGCAGAAAAGACTTCTGAAATGGTTAACGATACAGCCGGATCATTCGAAAAGGTTAATGAATGTAAGCAGGCCGTTGAAGAACTTCGTGACATTATTGCACAGTTCAAATTGTAAGATTATAATTACACTAACACTAAGGCTCCCACTTATGTGGGAGCCTTTTTTAACAACTAATGAATATTTTTATACGTACATAATTGAGGGAGTACGCAAGCGGCAGGGAGCGAAAGCGCCCCGAAAAATGAATTCGTACTCCCTCAAATGAAGGAGGAAAATATGAATCATGCACCACAAGGGTGGAACAGTTGGGACTGTTACGGGGCAGCTGTGAATGAGGCAACAGTCAGGCAAAATGCGGAATATATGGCCAAAAATCTAAAGGAATTCGGCTGGGAATATATTGTTGTGGATATTCAGTGGTATTCGCCAGGTGCTACAAGCAATGACTATCATCCCTTTGATGATATATGTGTTGATGAATATTCAAGGGCAATACCCGATCCTGTCAGATTTCCGTCATCGACAGACGGCAAGGGTTTCGGCCCTTTGGCAGAGTATGTTCATTCCCTTGGTCTTAAGTTTGGAATTCATATTATGAGAGGCATACCCCGTCAGGCGGTGCATCAGAATCTTAGAATATTGGGAAGTACGAAAACCGCCAGGGAAGTAGCCAAAACCAACAGTATCTGTATGTGGAATACCGATATGTACGGTGTTAATCCCGATAACGAAGGTGCTAAAGAGTATTATGACAGTATTTTTAAGCTTTATGCTTCCTGGGGCGTGGATTTCATTAAGTGTGACGATATCTGTCGCGAACTTCCTCGTGAAGAATCCGAACTTATTATGCTAAGCGAAGCCTGCAGAAACTGTGGAAGAGACATGGTTCTTAGCCTTTCTCCGGGGCCTGCGTTACTTGAAAAGGCAGAACTTTACAAAAAAGTTGCTAATATGTGGCGTATAACCGATGATTTCTGGGATAAGTGGGAACTTCTTTATAATATGTTCGAACGCGCCGAAAAGTGGAGTATACATACCGGAAACGGAAGTTATCCCGATGCGGATATGCTTCCTATAGGTGCTGTTCGTCAGTGTTACAGCCCCGACGAATGGACCAAGTTTACCGAAGATGAACAGATTACAATGATGTCTTTGTGGTGTATTATACGTTCGCCCCTTATGATAGGCGGCGAGATGACGAAGTTTGATGATTTTACCCTTCGTCTTGTTACCAACAAAGATATACTTGATATGTTTGTAAATGCCCGTCATTCTCATCAGGTATTTAGGAAAGAATTTGACGGTAAAGAACATGTTGCTTATGCAGCGGTGGATGAAGCAGGCAGTAATTACATTGCGCTTTTTAATTTAAGTAATGAAGACAGTAATATAAGTATATCTTTGTCCGAATTTGAATTGACAGGCACATATAAAGGTATGGAATTGTGGACAGAACAGGGTACGGGTTCCGTAACGGATATTGCGTGTAATATAAAGGCTCATGGTGCCAAAGTGTATAAATTTAACAAAATGTCCAATAAATAGCAAGAATTGAGAAGGATTTTTGCTATTTAAGTACATTTACGCATAATTGACGCTATGATACACTTTAGAATGTAACTTAAAGAATTGTTTTCTTATGGGAACAGATGGAGGTCATGATGAATAATCTAGAATTAAAGAAAGTAGCGAACCAGGTTCGTAAGGGTATAGTTACTTCTGTACATTCAGCTAAAGCCGGACATCCGGGCGGATCGCTGTCAGCTGCAGATATCTATACCTTTTTATATTTTGAGGAGATGAATATCGATCCTAAGAATCCTAAGATGGATTCAAGAGACAGATTCGTTTTGTCTAAGGGTCATACAGCTCCCGGATTGTACTCAACACTTGCTAACAGAGGTTACTTCCCTGTTGAAGATCTTACAACACTTCGTAAATTAGGCTCATACTTACAGGGACATCCTTGTATGCAGCATGTACCCGGAGTTGATATGTCTTCAGGTTCATTGGGACAGGGTATTTCTGCAGCAGCAGGCATGGCATTGGGTGCCAAGATTGATAATAAGGACTTCAGAGTTTATACATTACTCGGTGATGGTGAAATTCAGGAAGGTCAGGTTTGGGAAGCATCTATGTTTGCAGGCGCCAAGAAACTTGATAATCTTGTAGTTATTGTTGATAACAATGGACTTCAGATTGACGGACCTATTGATGAAGTTAACTCTCCTTATCCTATCGATAAGAAGTTTGAAGCTTTTAATTTCCACGTAATTAACGTTGATGCGCATGATTTTGATCAGATTCGTGCAGCATTTAAAGAAGCCAGAGCGACAAAGGGTATGCCTACTGCAATCATTGCTCACTCACTTAAGGGTAAGGGCGTTTCGTTCATGGAAGGTCAGGCAGGATGGCATGGCAAGGCTCCTAATGATGAAGAATATGCAATCGCTATGAGCGATTTGGCTAAGATTGATGAAGAACTTGCAAAGGAGGAAGCATAAAATGGCAGATAAGATTGCAACCAGAGAAAGTTACGGTAATGCATTAGCTGAGCTTGGTGCTAAGAATCCTAATGTAGTAGTTCTTGACGCTGACCTTGCAGCAGCAACTAAGACAGGGGTATTTAAGAAAGCATTCCCCGATAGATTTTTTGACTGTGGTATCGCAGAAAGCAATATGGTAGGTATCGCAGCAGGACTTGCAACAACAGGAAAGATTCCTTTCGTTAGTTCTTTTGCTATGTTTGCAGCAGGAAGAGCTTTTGAGCAGGTTCGTAATTCAGTTGGTTATCCTCATCTTAACGTTAAGATTGGTGCTACACACGCAGGTATCACAGTTGGTGAAGACGGTGCATCACATCAGTGTAATGAGGATATCGCTCTTATGAGAACAATTCCGGGCATGGTAGTTATGTGTCCTTCGGATGATATCGAAGCTAAGGCCGCAGTTATGGCAGCAGCAGAATATGAAGGTCCTGTTTACATGCGATTCGGCAGAGCAGCTTGCCCTATTATAAATGACAAGCCTGATTACAAGTTTGAAATCGGTAAGGGTACAGTTGTTAAAGAAGGTAAAGATCTTACAATCGTTGCTACAGGTATTTGCGTAGGTAATGCTTTGGAAGCTGCCGAAATGCTTGCCAAGGACGGTATTGATGCTGAAGTTATTAACATCTGCACGATTAAGCCTCTTGATGAAGATATCATCATTAAGTCAGCTAAGAAGACCGGTAAGGTTGTTACAGCTGAAGAGCATTCTGTAATCGGTGGACTTGGTTCTGCTGTATGTGATGCTTTGTGTGCTAAGTATCCTGTTCCTGTTAAGAAGATCGGTATGTACGATGTATTCGGAGAATCAGGTGCTGCTGCAGCATTGCTTGAAAAATATCAGCTTGACGGTAAGGGTATTTACGCTCAGATTAAGGAGTTCTTAGCTTAATGAAAGACCTTAAGTACATCCTGGCCCCATCTTTATTGGCAGCGGATTTTACCAAGCTTGGTAAGCAGATTCTTGATACCAGAAAATGTGGCGCACAATATATTCATATTGATGTTATGGATGGCATATTTGTTCCGAGTATATCTTTCGGAATGCCTCTTATTGAGTCGATTCGTCCGATTACCGATCAGTTTTTTGACGTTCATCTTATGATAGTTGAACCCGAAAGATATGTTGAAGAATTTGCACGTATCGGCGCTGACGGGATTACTTTCCATGTAGAGGCTACTAAGGATCCTAAGGCAGTTATTGATTTAATTCATAAGTCAGGCGCCAAGGCAGGTATCTCCTTAAAACCGGGAACACCCCTTGAGGATATTTATCCGTATCTTTCTTCGGTGGAGATGGTTCTTGTAATGTCGGTTGAACCGGGATTCGGTGGTCAGACATTTCTGGATGATGCTTATGACAGAATCAAAACTCTTCGTAAATACATCGATGATAACAATCTTAATGTTGCTATCGAAGTTGATGGTGGAATCGGTAAGAAAAATGTGCAGGATGTAATAAAGGCAGGTGCAACTGTTATAGTTGCAGGCTCGGCCGTATTTAGGAAACGTCCGGTGAAAACGAATGTTAAGAAGTTCGTAGAAGCATTTGACGGAATAGATAATTAGGCCGATTAAAGAAAATAATAATCCGCTCGTTCCTATGGAATGGGCGGATTTTTTATTATGCGGTTTTCTTTTTAAAAAGCATAGTTAGAACTGTTTTAAAATAATTAAGGAGTACTTTGAAGGCTTCCGATTTAATACTTGAAACAGCAAATATTATAACTGAGATAATTATGCTTACAAGGGCACTTACAATTACTGAAAGAAGCAGATTTCCTATTAAATTGGTGAGTAGATTACTTAACAATACGGAAGCTGTTACCGATATGCCAAGGAGTATAAATCTAAAGCCGAACAAAAGATAATATTTTATCGGGCTTTGTTCCAGGAAGAATTTGTGAACGACGATGGTTCTTCCCGTAAAGATAATAAGATGACCGACTACGGTACCAATGAAAATACCGGTTAACTTAAGGGGAATACATAATATTATTGAAAGGATAATATTTACAACAGCAGCGGCAATCATATAATTTCTATCTGTTTCGAAATGTCCCAGGGAATTTCTAAAATAGTTCATGGGATTATTGGCAATTGCGATAAACACATTAATTCCCAAAACAATCAGGAATGAGAAGGGAAGTATATACTTTTCATCCTTAAGCCAAAGCTTTATGAAGTTCTGGCTTACGGTAATTATTCCTGTAGAAGCAACGATTGCCATGAGGAAACCCAGCAAATCAAGAGCCTTAAAGAAAGCTTTGCCCTTTTCTTTATCATTGTCATAAACGAGAGAACCTATACTTGCCTGAAGCGAGTTGAATAAAGACAGAATCAGTTCCTGAATTTTAGAGGTAATCATCTTATAGTTATTAAGAAGACCGCCTGTAGTAATTCCGAGCATATATGTGATAATAACATCGTCGGCTGCTCCGTAAATAGTTACAGCGATTTTGGTTGCCAGCATGTTTTTGACATCTTGGAACAGATTAAGGTCCCTAAGATCCTGTCTTGTTATCTCTACCGAAGTGATTTCGGGATATTCTTTTTTGGATTTGATTGAAATTATAAGGTTTGAAACAACATTACCGATTATGGCGATGAGCAAATAAACAATGTAGTTTCTAAGAGTCAGAAGGACTACCATTTTAAGAATGACACTGACAATATTGGTGGCAGTGTCCACAGCTGTGCATACGTATATCCTTTGGTGAGTGATGAAGAGAATTCTTCTGTATGCCAGGAAGTATGTACAAAGTGTAGCAATTAATTGTAAAAAATAGATTGAATAAATGAAAACCCAGGAATCTTTTTGAGAATCATTAAGCATCAAAGGAATAAAGAAACTTGCTATAATTCCCAAAACAAGGACCACAGTTCCCACAATTCTGTATATGAGTTTGTAAGTATATAAAAGTTTTCGAATCTGGAAAGTATTTTCGGCAGCAATTTCGGAATACATGTGGTATGTAATCACGGTTGCAATGCCCATTTCGGATAAACTTAGGAATGAGAAGATAGAAGTAAAAAGACCATCGTAACCTAAGTAATCAACGGTCAGAACATCAAGGAACACTTTGCGGACGATAAAGTTAAGAATAACAATAAGCAAAGTGGAACTGTAAATGTATATCATGTTTTTCATGGAATTCTTTATTCTCATGAAAGTAAGTATATCATATTCCGCAGCCATTGATGAAGTTTTGGTAAAAAAAGCGTATACTTAATATCGGAGGCGATAACGTGAGTATTAAAATCGAAAGAAACGATCCGTGCTGGTGCGGTTCGGGCAAAAAATATAAAACCTGCCACATGGCAATGGATAATAAAATTCATCAGTATGAACTTCAGGGACATATTGTTCCTACGCATGATTTGTTAAAGAGCCCGAAAGATATAGAAGGAATTAAAGAATCTTCTAAGATTAATATGGCTGTGCTTGATGCTGTGGGTAACATGATTAAAGCAGGTATAAGCACACAGGATATTGACGACCTTGTGGATAAGATGACCCGCGAAATGGGAGGAATTCCCGCTCCGCTTAATTATGACGGCTTTCCCAAGAGCGTGTGCACTTCCATAAATGAAGTTGTATGTCACGGGATTCCGGATCCTGACAGAATTCTTCAGGAAGGCGATATAGTAAATGTTGATGTTTCCACAATATATAAAGGATATTTTTCGGATTCTTCGAGAATGTACATTATCGGTGAAACTACGCCTGAGAAGAAAAAACTTGTTGAAGTAACTAAAGAATGTGTTGAACTTGGAATCAAAGAAGTTAAACCCTGGAGATTCTTAGGTGATATGGCAGATGTGATTAATCGCCATGCCAAAGAAAACGGTTACAGTATTGTCGTTGAAATAGGAGGCCATGGTGTAGGACTTGAATTCCATGAAGAGCCTTTTGTAAGTTATATTACAAAGCCCGGAACAGAGATGCTTATGGTACCCGGAATGGTATTTACCATAGAGCCTATGGTAAATATGGGAACCAGTGAAATCTATACCGATGAAGATGACGGTTGGACAGTTTATACCGATGATGGTCTTCCTTCTGCGCAGTGGGAGGTAACTGTTCTTGTTACAGAAGATGGATGTGAAGTTATTACGTGGTAATTAGTTGGATTATCATGACAGTAGATGTGGGATTATTGGAGGAATAGCGAATGCTTGATGTTGCGATTATCGGTGCAGGAGTTGTTGGCTGTGCTATAGCAAGAGAATTGTCAAAGTACGAACTTGATATTGCGGTTATAGAAAGATCATCTGATGTTTGCGAAGGAACATCAAAGGCTAACAGTGGTATAGCACACGCAGGATATGATGCAAAACCCGGAACTCTTAAAGCGAAATTAAATGTGCGCGGTTCCGAAATAATGGAAGATTTATCAAAAGACCTTGGCTTCCTTTACAGGAGGTGTGGGTCTTTTGTGCTTTGTTTTGACGAAAATGATACTGATAAACTTAATGAACTTAAGGCTCGCGGAGATGCCAACGGGGTCAAAGATATACGAATTCTTAGTGCATCAGAGGCAAAGGATATGGAACCGGCCCTAAGTGATTCTGTGGTTGCTGCTTTGTATGCTCCGACGGGGGCTATCGTTGATCCTTTTGGACTTACTGTATGTATGGCCAACAATGCAGCCGTCAATGGGACTGAATTTATTTTTAATAGCGAAGTTACCGCAATTACTAAGGCAGATGACGGGTATAGATTGGAATATTGCGATTTATCAAATAACAGCAGGACTCTTGAGGCAAGAACTGTTATTAATGCAGCCGGTGTGTTTGCTGACAGAATTCATAATATGATATCCGACAATAAGATAAAAATAATTCCCCGACGTGGTGAATATATGCTTCTTGATAATACGGCAGGTTCCTTTGTGGGAAGAACTGTATTTCAACTGCCTACCAAGCTTGGTAAGGGGGTACTTATTACTCCTACGGTTCACGGAAACCTCCTTTTGGGACCTACAGCAGATGATATTGAGGATAAAGAAGATACAGATACCACATCGGAAGGCATGTCTGTGGTAAAACAAAAAACATCTCTTAGTGCCGTAGATATTCCCTATAGAGAGGTAATAACTTCTTTTTCCGGATTAAGAGCAAAACTTATCAAAGCAGTTCCCGTTAAGAATCTTGAAAAAGAACAAAAAGAAGATGACTTCCTTATAGGAGAATTACCGGATGCCAAAGGATTTATTGATGTTGCCGGAATTGAATCTCCCGGACTTACTTCGGCTCCGGCTATAGGAGAGTATGTTGTTGCTCTGCTAAAGAGCCTTGCCTTTGAGGATGGTATATCTTTGAACATGAAAAAAGATATAAAGGTATGGAAAGCGTCCAAGCCTTTTGCAATGTCGTCAAATGAAGAAAGACAGGCTATGGTTAAAGAAAATCCTCTTCATGGAAATATTGTTTGCAGATGCTGTACGATTACGGAAGGTGAGATAGTTGATGCAATTCGCGAACCGGTGGGAGCAACAACTTCTGACGGAGTAAAAAGAAGAGCAGGCGCCGGAATGGGCAGATGTCAGTCGGGATTTTGTAATCCGAAGGTGGTTGAAATATTATCGAGGGAACTTGGAATTGATATTAAGGATGTATGTAAGAATGATTCGGGTTCCAATTATTTGATTTAGCATAATGGAATTAGTTCATACAGATTATAAATCTGGGAGGTTTTCGGATGATTAAATATGATCTTGTTGTAATCGGTGGTGGACCTGCAGGTATGGCAGCAGCACTTGCCGCTTACGAAAAGGGAATTAAAGATATATTGATTTTAGAGCGTGACAATAGATTGGGAGGTATTCTCAATCAGTGTATTCATGCCGGTTTTGGATTGTCTACCTTTAAGGAAGAGCTGACAGGTCCCGAGTATGCACAAAGATATATTGAAATGACTTTTGCATCGGAGATTAAGTATATGCTTAATACAATGGTACTTGATGTAAAGGGAATATCGGATAAGAACAGTTCCTGTATTGTTAATGCCGTAAATAAGGATAGCGGACTTATAACAATAGAATCAAAAGCAGTTATTCTGGCTATGGGATGCCGCGAAAAATCCCGGGGAGCTCTTAATATCCCCGGAAGCAGACCTGCGGGAGTGTATTCGGCAGGAACAGCTCAAAGATATGTAAATATCGAAGGTGTTATGCCCGGCAAGAAGATAGTAATTCTCGGCTCCGGCGATATTGGGCTTATTATGGCAAGGCGCATGACTCTTCAGGGGGCAAAGGTAGAGTGTGTTGCCGAAATAGCACCTTATTCGGGCGGCCTTAGGAGAAATATTGTTCAGTGCCTTGATGATTATAATATTCCGCTTTTATTCAGTCATACCGTAACTAAGATTCATGGTAAAAAACGGGTTATCGGCGTAACGATTGCCAAAGTGGATGATAAATACAATCCCATACCGGGAACCGAACAATATTATGAGTGTGATACACTTTTACTTTCATGTGGATTGATACCTGAAAATGAATTGTCCAAGATGGCAGGTACTCAGATTGATAATGTAACACAGGGCCCTGTTGTTAACGAAAAATTGGAAACAACGGCACGAGGTATTTTTGCATGCGGTAATGTTCTTCATGTTCATGACCTGGTTGATAATGTTACGAAAGAGTCTGTCAAAGCAGGTGAATACGCCGCAGAGTTTATTAATGAAAATGCTCTTCCTATCTGGGGAGGAGCCGTAAGACCGATTCTTCCCTCAAAGGAACAGAATACTATTCCGGAAGATATGGACAGAAGCTGTCAGATGATTTGTGTATGCTGTCCCAACGGATGTCTCCTTACGGCCAATAAGCAGTCGGATGGAAGTTATGCCGTAACCGGAAATAAGTGTCCCCGTGGCGAAGAATATGCAATTAATGAAATGACTGATCCGAAGAGAAACTTTTCTTCTCTAATAAAAATTTCAGGTACTTTGGATAAAGCAGCCGGAAATTTGGTTATTCCCTGCAAAACTTCATCCGAAGTACCTAAAGATAAGATTTTTGATATTATGTCGGTTATTAATCAGACTGTAGTATCAGGCCCTGTTGCCGTGGGTGATGTGCTGATTAAAAATGTATGCGGTACGGGTGTTGATATTGTATCAACCGGTAATACTGAGTATTAGTACATATTAAGCTGGTCTCTTAAGGTAATCATTGATGTAGGATCCTTTACCGGCTTAATTTCGTACAGTGTTGCTATAGCGGTGAAAGTACCGGCACCGCTTATGCTTTGTTTTATTGTCATTCCGGTAAGCAAATCTGTTCCTACAACAGTTCTGTTGGTTCTTACTTCGTATCCGAGTATATGTACAGGATCTTCAAATACTCTGGTTACTTTGACTAAAGCTCTCTTCTGACCCCAGGATGGGTGGGAATA
The DNA here is from genome assembly GCA_045642345.1 of Lachnospiraceae bacterium. Classification (GTDB taxonomy): domain Bacteria; phylum Bacillota; class Clostridia; order Lachnospirales; family Lachnospiraceae; genus JAILLW01. The sequence continues at coordinate 9,971 of JAZUIS010000082.1, read as the reverse complement.
TATCAAATATATTTTGCCGGGCTGCACATCGTACTGGCCGATTGATTTATTCGTGTCGGCAACGTAGTTATCAAGAAGCACATCCAAAGATGATTCTTTAGAATCGGAAGTGGTCTGAGTTTCCTGTGCAAACGAGAATATTCCCAATGAAGCTGTTAATGCAAGTGCTAATGTTACTGCTAACGTTTTCTTAATTAATGAGTTCTTCATATCTTTGTCCTCCTTGTAAGATATTTATGTATTAAAAATCCCCTTATTTCAAAACCAAATTACTTTGATTTCTTGTTGATGGTCAAATATTAATCCAAGGTGTGCAACAAAATCGCAACATTAGATTAATCTTTAAATATTTGCATTAGAAGATATCATGTGCTACACTAAACGTGGTATGTTTTGCCCATTTGGACACTACATAATGTGTTTTAATCAAATATATAGATAGTCACTGTTTTTATAAAAAGAAAGGTGCAATCGTGGACAAGTTTGAATACAAAGTAAAAGTAGATGAAATAAAATCTCTTATTCAAAAAGGTGCTTTTGAAGATGCGGTAGACGTTGCGGATACTGTTGACTGGGCAGGAGTTAAGAACGTAAGAACCCTGTGCATGATAAGTGACCTTTATAAGAAGTGTCGATTATTTGAAGAAAGCCGTACGGTTTTGATATACGCATACAACAAGCAAAAAGCCCGTTCAATTGTTAAATCTCTTTGCGAGTTGTCGATTGAACTGGGAGATTTATTAGGTGCTATAGAATATTGCAAAGAATTTGTTATGATGGCACCCAAGGATCCGAATGTGTTCGTTCTTCAATATAAGATTTATAAAGCCCAGGGTATCAGCCTTGAAGAGCAGATAGAAGTTCTTGAACAACTCAAAAAGGCCGAATACATGGAAAAATGGGCTTATGAGCTTGCTACGCTTTATCATAAAGTCGGCATGGGAGATAAATGTGTTGAGGAATGTAATGAGTTAATAACCTGGTTTGTTGACGGTAAATATGTTATGAAGGCCTTTGAATTAAAGGCACTTCATAAGCCTCTTAGCGAATCCGAGACATATAAATATGAGTTATTGCGTCAGGCCGGAGGAGAACTTAATATTCAGTATTCTCTTAAGGAGGAAGCAAAAAATACACCTGTTAAAAAGGAACTTGAAGTTAAGAACGTGGATGTAAGTCCTTATAATACTCAGAGTCTTCAGGCCGTTGTTGCCGAGGGCGTTCAGGATGTGCTTGAGGTTCCGCCTGTTTTTGTGCCGGAGAATAAGCCTGAGACGAGAGAAGAGGCAATTGCCATGGACGAGGCAGCGCTTAATCCTGCTGCACCTGAAAGTAATCCGGAACTAATGGTTACTACTATGTACAATGCAATTATTCCGGAGGAGCCTGTGGGCCAGGAATTGGATGAGACCGATGCCAAAGAAGAAGACGTTAATTTTTCGGATACCGATATTATCGGTGATGTTGCCAAGGAAATGGCCAAAGGCATTCTGATGGAAAAAGAATATACACTTCATCAAAATACCGATGAAATGAAGATGATAACCGATGATGACCTTGGAATTACCAATAAGAGTTCCGATGACAGTTTCGGAAGTGTTTTCAAAGATACACACGATGAAAATGAAGCTATTTTTGAAAAGAAGATTGATGTTAAGAAGAGTGAGTTAAGCAATACCGGTGTAATAGAAACATTCCATAAGGGTTCTAACATGGATGATATGCTTTCTCAGGAATATGACGGACAGATTAGTCTTGTGGTTCCGGAGGAAACTCATGTTGAGCAGCAGATTACAGGTCAGATTAGTATTGATGATGTAATGCGTGAGTGGGAACTTAAGAAGAAAGCAAATGAAGCTAAGCGTATTGCGGAGGTTAAGGCTGCTGTACGTAAGCAGGCCGACGGCCTGTTTGCCAACTTTGATGAAGCTACCAAATCGGGACTTCTTGAGCAGATAGAAAATGCTATGATTAGTGCCGCACTTAATGAAGAGGGTGGAAAACCCAAGCAGATTAAGGTTGCGGACATCCCTGCTCTTGAAGAAGAAAAGAAAATTAAAGCAGAGGATGCTGCCGACTTAGAAAAGTATACTTTTAAAGACTTAGAAGAAGAGCCGGTAACAAAGGGAGCAGATAAAGAAGAACCTAAAGACCAGGAACCTGTTAAGGAAGAAGCTCCTAAGGAAAAAGCAGCTGATAATGAAACTGCTTGGAAAGAAGTAAAGGAGCCGCCTAAGGAGGAATCCGATAAAGCAGAAGCAGTCAAAGAAGAACTTCAGGAAGAAGAATTCGATGAAGTGGAAGAAATTGCGGAAATCGAAGATATCACTGAAGAACTTAAGGATATTAAGGACGAAATCGAAGAGGAACTTAAGAAAGAATCCAAGAGTGCCAAACGCGCAGAAAAGAATACTCCAAAACACGGAAAGCCCAGAGATCTTTCCGAAGCTGAAAGAGCACGGTTCGGACCTTTCGTTCATCACAAGTCTACAAGAAGACAGCTTGTTAACGTACTTGATAACTTTACGCTTGCCTCTTATACGGGCAATGTACTGGTAACATCTGAAGAAGATTATGAAGTTACCACTTTCTCGAAACTTCTTGTTAAAGAAATACAGATGTCCGATTCCAACTTTACCGGTAAAGTTGCAAAGGTTTCGGGGGATAACTTAAATAAAAAGGATGTGGCGGAAACTCTTAAGTGTGTCGCTAACGGTGCACTTATCATAAGTGAAGCCGAAGGCCTTCGTAAGACAACTGTTGAAAATCTTCTTAAGGAACTCCAGCAGACTGAACGAGGCGTTATTGTAGTTATGCAGGGTCATGCCGATGTTATTGACAAGATTGTTGAGAAAAACGAAGGTATGGCAGAGGCATTTAACTTAAGAGTAGACCTTAAGGCATTTGATAATAAGACTCTTGTGGAATATGCAAAAACATATGCTTATGACAGTGAATATACTCTTGATGAATTGGGAGTTTTGGCATTGCATCAGCGAATTGACGACATGCAGACGTCGGATCATGAAGTAACCTTATCCGATGTCGAAGAATTAATAGATGAAGCAATTTATTACGCTGATAAGAAAACTCCGAGTCATTTCTTCGATATTCTTTTTGGCAAAAGATATGATGAAGAAGATATGATTATTCTTAGAGAAAAGGACTTCATGCATTATTAAAGTTAAAAATCTATTGGGGGATGTATATGGCAGAGAAGGTTTTTATTTCGGAAGCCGATCAATATTTATTTGGTCAGGGAATTCATTATGATATATATAAGAAACTGGGGGCACATCTTTCTTGTGAAGATGGTGTAAACGGTGTGTACTTTGCAGTCTGGGCACCCAATGCGGCTTCTGTTCATGTATACGGTGATTTTAACAATTGGGATGAAAATGCCACCGTAATGAATAAGCTTGGTCCCGGGGGAATACATTCTGTCTTTGTACCTAAGGCAAAAGCAGGACAATATTACAAATATATAATCTATACGCGAAACGGCGAAAAACTTTATAAATCGGATCCTTTCGGAAACGCACATGAACTGCGTCCCGGAACAGCGTCAAAAATAGTCGACCTTAATTCCTTTGTATGGGAAGATGACGAGTGGATGAAGACTCGTGATACCAAAGATTATAATCATGAACCTGTGGCAATTTATGAATGCCATATCGGTTCATGGATGCGTCATCCTCGTCCGGAAGCAGCAGGCTTCTATAATTACAGAGAATTTGCAGACAGAATCGTAGAATATTTATCAGAAATGAAATATACCCATATTGAACTTATGGGTATTGCGGAATATCCTTTTGACGGTAGCTGGGGATATCAGGTAACCGGCTACTACGCTCCTACATCAAGATACGGAACCCCTGAGGACTTTATGTATCTTATCAATAAACTTCATGCCAATGGAATAGGAGTAATTCTTGACTGGGTTCCTGCACACTTTGCTACGGATGCTCATGGTCTTGGTAATTTTGACGGCCAATGTATTTTTGAACATCCGGATCCACGTAAAGGAGAGCATCCCGACTGGGGAACGAAGATTTTTAATTATGAAAAAACAGAAGTACGTAACTTCCTTATAGCCAATGTTCTTTATTGGATAAGACAGTTCCATGTCGACGGAATCCGTGTTGATGCGGTAGCGTCTATGCTTTACCTTGATTACGGCAAGAAGGAAGGCCAGTGGTGTCCCAATAAATACGGCGGCAATGAAAACCTTGATGCTATTGAGTTCTTTAAGCATCTTAATTCGGTGGTACGAGGTTCGTATCCGGGATTTTTGACTATTGCCGAAGAATCAACGGCATGGCCTAAGATTACGGGTGATGTTAACGACAACGGACTTGGTTTTTCATTTAAGTGGAATATGGGATGGATGCATGATTATTGTGAATACATGAAATTGGACCCTTATTTCCGTAAGGACAACCATTATGCACTTACTTTTGCAATGAGTTACAACGAATCCGAGAATTATATCCTACCCTTATCCCATGACGAAGTAGTTCATCTTAAGTGCTCTATGGTTGAGAAGATGCCGGGTTATAAAGTTGATAAATACGCTAATCTTCGTTGTCTTTACAGCTTTATGTTCGGTCATTGCGGTAAGAAACTTCTCTTTATGGGACAGGATTTTGGACAGGAACGTGAGTGGTCGGAAGAAAGAGAACTTGACTGGAATCTTCTTGCTGAAGATTTAAATGATGGTCTTCATAACTATGTTAAGAATCTTCTTGAAATATATAATAAATATAAGTGCCTTTATGAGTTTGACAACAGCTGGCAGGGCTTTGAGTGGCTGAACTGTGACGACAAAGACAGAAGCACTTACAGTTTCGTACGTAAATCATCTGACGGTAAGAAGTCTCTTATGTTTATTATCAACATGACTCCTATGGAATGGGATGATTACAAGGTTGGTATGGTAAGTGACAAGAAGATGAAACTTATTCTTAATTCGGACGATGAACAGTTCGGCGGAAGCGGTGCAAAAGTTAAGAAAACCCTTACCCCCGTATTAGAAAATTGTGATTACAAGGATTATGCGGTAACTTTGAATATTCCGCCGTTTTCAGCTTTGGTATACACGTTTTAGGGTTAAGTTTTAGGCATATATATCCGAAATATAGGGTGAGCGCTAATAGCGCTTACCCTTTTTTGACATTTATAGAGGTAGTTATGACTTACAGAATTAATGAAACAGGCATTATAAATGCCAACTCCTTAGTAAATGCCAACGAAACCACAACAATAAATACTGCATCTTTTGAAAACACAAGAAGTGTTTCAAAAGGAATAACATTAGACATTTCTTCATTTGTTACGGACAACAAAGCATATCAGGGTCACGGAAAGACCATTGAGGATGTTGTAATGAGCCGGGGCGCTACTGATGTAACCGCTCGTCGTAACTATATGGCAGTAATGTCTAATTGTTTATCTGACGAAGATTTTGCCAAGCTTCAGGCAAATGGCATTAATCCCGGCGAAGCAGATTTTGACGAAGTTGTGACTATCGTTGACCATATAAAAGCAGCTCTTATAAAGGGCGGAACTCAGGTTAACGGATATACCGATACTATTTCCAAGGAAGCATTAATCGGTATTACCGGTTCTGAGGCTTATGCCAATCAGCTTGTTACTTCTTTTGCCCAGCAGGATGTTCCCGTTACTTATGAAAACGCCAAGACGGTTGAAGATGCTTACGCCAAGCTTTCCGAAGTAGGAACTGTATCCGAAGGCAGTAAGAAGTATCTTGTTGAGAATAATTTAAAACCTTCCGTGGATAATCTTTATACCGCGTCCCATGTAGGTGCTGCAGATCCCGATAAGCAGTCCCGGGGATATTATAACGCAGGAGATGTTAGCGGATATTATGCAAAGAAGCCCGAAAGCGTGGACATTGAGGCAATTCTTCCACAGATTAAGGATATAGTTGAAGAATCCGATCTTGAACTTAACGATGAGAATATAAAAAGAGCAACTTATCTGGTAGAAAAGGGCGTTCCTCTTACACCGGAGAATCTTGTTAATTATACGAACATTGATACACTTTGTATGCCGATGACTCACGAAGAATTCGTAAAGAAGGCTGCAAATGCAATATCTGACGGCATTAAGGTTTCAAAGGCCGATTTGTCTTCTACCGTATCACTTCGTAAAATGGCATTTGACTATAACGAAGAAGTTAAGACCCGCGGAACCTTAAAAGGTCGCAGAGTCTTGGAAGAAGTCAGATTATCAATGAGTGTTGAGGCTAATCTTAAACTTTTAAGACGCGGATACAGAATTGATACTGCTCCCATGGAAGAGCTTGTTGCTAACCTTAAGAAGGCAGAAGAAGATATAGCAAAGACACTTACAGGTGAGAGTGATTCAGCGGCTGCTGTAGCCAAGAAGGATATCTTTGTAAATACAATTGATTTACTTAGCGGACTTAAAGTCGCTCCCATTAGTATCGTTAATGCATACGAAAAGGAAGATACACTTACAGCTGTTTCCGATAAAGCGGCTTCTCTTAGCGCAACTTATGCTAAGGCAAACGAGTCCTATGAAGCTCTTATGACTGCGCCCAGGGCAGATCTTGGTGACAGCATAAAGAAGGCTTTCGGAAACGTTGATGAAATCTTAGAGTCCCTTGATATGGCACTTACGGATGAAAACAGAAGAGCAGTCAGAATTCTTGGATATAACAGCATTGAGATTACTTCGGCTAATCTTGTTGAGATTAAGGATAAGGACAGACTTCTTACCCGTACTATCGAAAACCTTACTCCCGGCAGAGTTCTTGGCATGATTAGGGATGGAATTAATCCGATAGTTATGAACATCGAGGAACTCGACAAGTATTTAAGAAATCAGGATACAACAAAAGAAGACATGATCTCTTACAGCAAGTTCCTGTATAAGCTTGAGAAGGACAAAGATATAACCGAAGACGAGAAGGAAGGCTATATAGGAATATACAGACTGATTAATCAGATAGAAAAAACTGATTACAGTGCCGTAGGAGCTCTTAATGAACTTGGCACGGAATTTACTTTTGAGAATCTTCTTAGTGCAGTAAGAAGTGCCCGGAAGGGTTCAATGGATTATAAAGTGGATGATTCTTTCGGTGGATTAAGTATTCGCGAAAGCGCGGTTAAATCAATTACTTCCCAGATAGCACGTGGATTTATGGGTGATACTGCCGATTTAAAGAACTTCCTTAATGAAGCCTTTGATCAAAGTTCTTCGGAAGAATTTGATAATGAATTATCGGAAGAAATTCGTAAGACTTATCGTTCAGAAGAGATGATTCTTCAGGAACTTGCATCATATTCCGATGCGGTAAGTGCCAATAATATTGCTGATGTTTCATTGTTACTGGCCAAAGAAAATACCGTATTTAACCGGTTAAAGGAGTTAGGATACAAGAAGCCTTACGAAGTTGATCTTAGTAACAAAAAGAAGGCAAAAGAATCATTTAAGGTTATGACAGGTAATATTAAGGAATTCCTGTCAAATGAGGTATTCGGAACAACAGACGGAAGAATTCTTATGAATTCAAAGGGTGTTAAGCAGATAGCTTCCGTTTATTCGCATTTTGATTTTCTTGAGCGCAGGGCAGAAGAAGAAAACTATGCCGTACCTACCGAGATTAACGGCGAAGCTACAGCTATTAACCTAAAAGTCATTCATTCTTCGGGTGAAGAATCAAAAGTTGCAATAACTTTTGAAAATTCTTTCTTCGGAAGGGTGGCCGCCGAGCTAAAAGTGACCGATAATATATTAACAGGATTTACTTCTTTAACAAATGATGAGATGGCAAAGATCCTGAATGAAAACAAATCAAAATTTGCCGCATCATTAAAGGAATTGGGAATCGAGTTCAAAGATATGTACTTTGCAAAATCAGATTCCGTTGATATTCCCGAATTCATGGTTAAGGAATCTAAGGATAGAACTTCTGACACGGATGTCATTTCTACAGATAATTTATATTTAGCAGCCAAAGCCTTTATCGGATTTATCCAAGAAAGCGCTTAGGGTAGAAAGGATAGGAATTATGTATATTAGTTTTAATGCATCCGCAGTCGTAGCCAATAATTCCCTAAACAGAACAGACAAGAATATTCAGAATTCACTTGCCAGATTATCATCAGGTCTAAAAGTGGTTAACCCAAAAGATAATCCGTCAGGTCTTGCAATGGCCAAAAGAATGAATGCCCAGATTAAGGGTGTAAATCAGGCAAACAATAATGCAAATGATGGTGTATCCATCATTGAAATTGCAGACGGAACAATGTCTGAAATTTCCGAGATGCTTCAGAGAATGAACGAGCTTGCAGTTAAGTCGGCTAACGGTACGATGCTTGATTCGGACCGCGAGATGATTGACCAGGAAATTCAGCAGTTAAAAACAGAAATTACCCGAATATCAAAGGAAACTTCCTTTAACGGACAACCTATTCTGGATGGTTCCTTCGACCTTAGAGGATATACTTCCGATATTGATATGAAGGTAGCTTATTATTCCGATACCGTTAAATACGGACAGTATGAAATCACATCATTAACAGTTGATTTTGATGCTGACGGTCATATAGCAAATGCATCCGGATTTACCGGCAATCTTACAACAGTTCCGGCCTTCCCTGCAGATGCCGATATTACAGCATTTGACGGAAATACAATTACTATTTCAAATGACGGGGGATTTGAATTAAAGATTGAAGCTTATGCAGGTACGACGGCAGTGCCCGGTTCACGTACCTTTAACGCTATTACGTTGGATCTTGAAGGTTTTGGTGCCATGGATATGCAGATTGGTGCCAACGAAGGTCAGCAGCTTGGTATAAGAATCCCCAGAATGTCACTTGAAAATATGGGAATTGCCAATATAGATGTTGCAACAGAGGTTAATTCACAGGATTCTATAGAGAAGATAAAGGCTGCAATGCGATATGTTTCAAGTGCCAGAGCTAATCTCGGTGCTTACCAGAACAGACTTGAGCATACAATAAGCACTTTGGATATTACGGAAGAAAATATGACAGCTGCTTATTCAAGAATTATGGATGTTGATATGGCAGAAGAAATGACTGAATATACTACTCTTCAGATACTTTCACAGGCCAGCACATCAATGCTTGCTCAGGCTAATGAGCGTCCTTCACAGGTACTTCAGTTATTACAGTAATATCCGTAAAGGAGGTATAGTATATGACAAGAGAATTGAAGCAGGAATATACCCTTAGAATATCACAGGCCAACAGTACTCAGTTAGTTGTAATCATATATGAAATGCTCCTTGATTACCTTAAAGAAGGAAGGGAAGCATTATCCGTCAAAGATATCGAAAATTTTCATGACAGCATAAGAAGAGCTACGGGATGTATAAGAGAATTATCCGGTTCTATCAATAATAATACCAACATTTCCGGCAATCTGTTCAGTTTGTATGTTTATTGCATTAAAGAGCTTGCCAGGGCAGATCTTCACCATACTGTTGAGGAGTTATATAATGTTGAACTTGTTATTCGTAAACTTTATGAAGCCTACAAAGAGGCTACAAAAGATGATATGTCATCACCGATTATGAATAATACGCAATTGGTATATGCAGGATTAACCTATGGTAAGGAATCATTGATAGTTAATCTTAACAGTTCTTCATCACGCGGATTTGTTGTATAAAGATATAGTTTTTGGCAACAAAAGTTGTTTACAATAAATTCAAAAGACCCGAACCTATTAATTAAAGTAGGTTTGGGTCTTTTAAATTTGCCTTTTGACATCTGCAAATGCCCATAATATCTGGGATTGTGCGGATTTTGTATAAATGATTTTTGGATTTTATTGTCATATTTTACAAATCGTAAAAATCTTTTGTTTTTCACTTTACATTTTTCTCCTGTTGGGCATATACTCCAAAGCACAACAAACCAATCGATCAATCGATCGTAAAGGAAGATATC
>JAZUIS010000081.1:0-9287 GCA_045642345.1 Lachnospiraceae bacterium | reverse complement strand
AAACATCTTAATAAACTAAATCAAAAGATAAGCAACATCACAAAAGAATTGTCATTATTTCCGGCAGGTAAATTAATGATATCCAAAGATCATAACACTTTTAGGTGGTATGTTTCTATAGATGGAAAAACAGAATATCTAAGAAAAACAGAATTGATAAAAGCTAAAGCACTGGCTAAAAAACGATATCTGGAAAACTCCTTCGACCACAGTTTGCTCCGCTCAATGAAAAATTATCTTCTTGGCAAAACGAAAAATTTCCATCAAACCCTTATCATCCCGAACATTTAACATCCCCATCAATTTCCGGGCACATCCTACGTTCAAAATCAGAGTCAATGATTGATGCTTTGCTTTTTACTCACAAAATACCTTTTAGATATGAATCGGAACTGGTTGCAGATGGTGTGGCTCTCTATCCCGACTTTACCATAAGGCATCCCAAAACCGGAAAGTTTTACTATTGGGCACATATGGGACGTATGGACGATCCTCAATATATCAGACGTAAATGTGAAGAACTCATAAAACTTATAAAAATCGGCATAGTTCCGGGAGTAAATCTAATTCTTACTTTTGAAACGAAAGAATGTCAACTTGACATGTTAACAATAGAAGAAATAATACAGAAATACTTCTTGTCACAATAAGGTTAAATTCAAAATTCACCTAGTAAAAAATAACCCCTTCCTCCGGATATCCGGAAAAAAGGGGCATATATCAGGTTCAATGGTTACATTAATAATAAGTTAAGCTCTGACTTTGATATGAACTTCACGAAGCTGCTGCTCGGTAACTTCGTTTGGTGCACCGCACATAAGATCCTGAGCTGTTCCTGACATAGGGAAAGGAATAATCTCTCTTATGCTTTCCTCATTACGAAGAAGCATTATCATACGGTCAACACCGGGTGCCATTCCTGCATGAGGAGGAGCACCGAACTGGAATGCATTATATAATGCACCGAACTTAGCCTTAAGAACTTCCTCATCATATCCGGCAATTTCAAAAGCCTTAACCATAATATCCAGATTGTGGTTACGAACAGCTCCCGAAGAAAGCTCAACACCGTTACAAACAATATCATACTGATAAGCAAGAATATCAAGCGGATCCTTGTTCATAAGTGCATCAAGGCCGCCCTGAGGCATAGAGAACGGATTATGTGTGAATCCCGGCTTCTTGGTCTCTTCATCAAGTTCGTACATAGGGAAGTCATTTACGTAACAGAACTCATACGCTTTTTCATTAATGATGCCAAGACGTGCACCGAGTTCATTACGAATCTGGCCTGCAAAGGATGCTGCCCTTGCTTCCTTATCTGCAATAAAGAATATTGTATCGTTAACTTTAAGTCCTGCCAGGTCCTTAAGTTCTCCCTTGAGTTCATCGGGAATAAACTTATCAATAGGTCCCTTGTATGACATATCTTCCTGTACTTCAAGATAACCCAATCCGCCCATTCCGATATCCTGAGCGAACTTAAGCATCTTCTCGTGGAATCCCTTAGACTGATGACCTTCAATCTTGATTGCTCTTACAGTCTTATTTTGGAAAGGCTTAAAAGTACACTTATTAAAGAACTCCGATAAATCAATAATTCTAAGAGGGTTTCTTAAATCCGGCTTATCAGAACCGAACTCAAGCATTGCCTGCTTATAGGAAATGATAGGATACGGAGCCTTAGTTACCGTATATCCTTCAGGCGCAAATTTCTCAAACGTAGCGCTTAATACTTCCTCGCCAACCTTAAATACATCTTCCTGAGTAGCAAATGACATTTCGAAGTCAAGCTGATAGAATTCACCGGGCGAACGATCGGCACGGGCATCCTCGTCTCTAAAGCAGGGAGCTATCTGGAAATATTTGTCTATTCCGGATACCATAAGAAGCTGTTTATACTGCTGAGGTGCCTGAGGAAGTGCATAGAACTTTCCTTTATAATGACGAGAAGGAACAATATAGTCTCTTGCGCCTTCGGGAGATGATGCACACAAAATCGGCGTCTGAATCTCCATGAATCCCATTTCGCTCATTTTACTTCTAAGGAAAGCTATAACTTCAGATCTGAACTTCATATTATCAAGGACCTTACGATTACGAAGGTCAAGATATCTGTACTTAAGTCTTAAATCTTCTCTTGTCTCCTTTGAAGTTGCAACCTCAAAGGGAAGCTGACGATATACCTTACCAAGAACTTCAACACTATGTGCTTCAAGTTCGATGGTACCTGTAGGAATTTTGGGATTATATGTTTCTTCATCTCTTTTTTCCATTTTTCCGGAAATAGAAACACAATCTTCCTTCTGCAATCCCTTAAGCAAATCGGTATTACGCATAACAACCTGAAGTACGCCATACATATCTCTTAAATCTACGAATGACACACCACCATGGTCTCTTATATTTTCAACCCAGCCGGCTACCTTAACTTCTTTATCTATATCTTTTTCGGATAACTGACCCAGGTTTACATCCCTGTACAATGTTGAAAGTTCCATTTTTAATAAATCTCCTTAAATAGCTGCCCAATTTAAAGACTCAAATTAGTCTTCAGACTTTTCCTTTTTCTTAGGAATCATTGTAAAGCAGATAATTGCTGCTACTACATAAAGGGCAAGTGTTACATATAATACTGTCTGGTAACCTGTAGGGTTAACCATTGTGGTTGAACCGTCAGATAATGTAATTTCGGTAAACTCACCTACACGATTAACGATTGCCGTAGCCATCTGGTTACCTGTAAGTCCTGCCATAGCCCAAGCCGAAAGGCACATACCGTGAACTGCCGAAATTGATTTCATTCCGAAGTGATCCGACAACAATGTAGGTACATTAGAGAAGCCTCCGCCGTATCCTGCATTAACCATAATAAGAAGTGCTACGCAAAGGAATACAATTTTGTTATCGATACCGCTTGTAACAACAACAGCACCTGTAAAGATGATTGAAAGTAAGAAAATCATCTTATAAATAGTATTTCTGTCTTTAAAACAGTCAGCCCATGCAGAGAATCCAAGACGACCGGCTGCATTTGCAATAGCTGTTACGGAACCTAAAGTTGCAGCAACACCTACAGAAATACCAACTGAATTAAAGATTGCTTTTTCCTGAGAAATAAGTGCAAGACCACATGTGATATTAATATAGAACATAAGCCAGATACCAATGAAAGTCTTGTTAGAGAATGATGTCTTGAAGTTCTTACCTAAAGTAGCGAAGAATTCCTTAATGCCGCCGTTATCGTCATGAGCTTCAACCCAGTCAGCAGGCTTCTTAAGAATTAAGTGACCAATGAACATCATTACACAATAAATACCACCCATGATAAAGAACATAGGTGCCGGATTATTATCAAATTTATCAAGGAAGAACTGCATAACGGGAGTTGCGATAGCCTTTGCAAGACCAAATCCTGCAACAGCAAGGCCTGTAGCTAATCCCTTACGATCCTTGAACCATAACATAAGTGTCTTAACAGGGCTAAGATAACCCGTACCTAAACCGATACCCATGATGCATCCGTAGAATAAAAGGATGAGTGGGAATGACTTAAGCATAATGGCAAAACCTGTACCTATCATACCTACTGTAAAGCAGATAGTTGCAATAAGTGAAGATTTATGGATATTCTTCTCTACGACATCGCCTAAGAAAGCAGCTGACATACCAAGGAAGAAGATTGCAAGTGAGAATGCCCACTGAATTCCGTCTGTATGTCCGATGTACTCTCCGATTTCCTTAGAGAATGTACCCCAACAATAAACTGTACCAATACTGCAATGTAATAATAATGCGGGTATTGCAGCTCTTACCCATTTGTTCTCTGGTAATTTCATAATATTACTCTCCTATAATAAATAGCCTAACGGCGTGTTTTCACAAACAACTATTATACAATGAAAGTCTATTTTTGTACACCTGTACTTATCTTTTTAATCCATTTTCCGCCCTTTAATCTAAATACGCACCAGATGGTTTTGGCAATCTGGTCGGATTTAAGCAAAACATATATCCAGAATGCGGGAAGATGAAAATAAAATCCGGCGATAATTCCTGCAGGAATCGACAGCACCCAAAGAAAAATGTTATCGGTAAGCATAAGCATTTTGGTATCGCCGCCGCCTCTAAGAACGCCTTTGGTCATAATACTGTTGGTTGCCTGGAATATAATAATCAAACTGATTGCCACCATCAGCTGATGAGCAATTGTGACAGTCTCGTCACTTACGTTGGTATATGTACCTATAATAGGGCCCTTAATAAGCATGATAAACAAAGCCGATACCGCGCCGAGAGCTAATCCAAGACCCAGGAACATCCAGCCCTGTTTCATAGTCTTTTCCCTGCTGCCTTCGCCCAGGGTCTGACCCGTCACAATAGCACCTGCCTGTGAAACGCCTGAAATAAGCACCGTACTAAGCTGCTGGGTTACACTGGTAATTGCATTGGCTGCAACAAAAGCAGCGCCCAATCTTCCGATTACCATTGCTACCGAATTGTTTCCGATTGCCAGAATTCCGTCACTTATTAAAACAGGAATACATATTCTGAAGTATTCTCCGATAAGGCTCTTGGTCTTCATAAACATATCTTTGATTCTAAAGCCTATACGTTTGTCCCTAATAAATAGGAAACCGAGAATGACGGTTGCCTCAAAAATTCTGGCGATTAATGTACCCAAAGCAGCACCGGCAACTCCCATCTTGGGGGCACCCAGCTTACCGAATATAAAGATATAATTTGCTCCGAAATTGATAAAGAATGCTCCTATTGAGCAGAATAACGGAAGTCTTACCTGGCCTACACTTCTTAATACAATTGTTGTCGTAAGTGACGTTCCCAGGAAGAAATACGTAACTATCGAATAATCAAAATAGAGACTTCCAAGTCTGATTATCTCAGCATCATCCGTATACATGCGCATAAGAATATCGGGCATGATTAAGGTGACCAAAGCAAACAGTGTAGCAAGAGCAAGTGTCAGTCTAAGCATCAGACACACTGTCTGCTTAAGAGCATGACCTGCCCCGTTAGGATCGCTTTCGTCCGAAGTTTTCATACCCCAGTATCTTGAAACAAGAACCGAAGCTCCCATTCCAAGACCCATGCAGAATATTTGATAAATACTGATAAATGAATTAGCCAGCGAAGTTGCCGACAATGCAGATTCACCCAGACTTCCTACCATAATGGTATCCAGCATATTGACGCCTATTGTGATTAAGCTCTGCGCTGCGATAGGAAGTGCCAGTCTAAATACACGTTTATAAAATTGAGTATCTTTGCTAAATAATTTCATACCTACGGAATAATATCACGTTTATATTAGGCCGTATACTCAAATGTTGCTGTCTTTCCTATGAAGAAAAATGCAAAGAATTAAATTCATTAACTCCTCTGATTTTCATCGCAGGGCAAGGATGGGTATGCCCCGGTCCGAATGCGCAGGCCGGACAATTATAGCATTTAACATATGGCGCATCATTAAGTATCGCCTCTGTAAATGCCGGGTCTGCCAACAATCCGCATCCCAAATCAACTGTATCCACCAAATCGTTATCAAGCATATATCTTACTATTTCAACTGTTCTAAGTCCGTTTACCGTAGAAACCGGAACCCGGCCTTTGAAATGATTATGCATATGAACGCCCAGGGCTGCAATGTTATTATAAGGTAATGATTCGTCATAAGGGACATCACCGAATTCACCTATACCGCAGGATACCTGAAGATAATCGCATCCCGCATCTACATAGTATTGCGCTATTTCAAGGGATTCCGACACGGTTGGATCTGCTCCCGATATTCTGGCTGAAATAATAAAATCATTACCGCAGGCTTCACGAATGCCTTTAATAATCTCGCATCCAAGGCGGGCCTTATTTTCATTATTGCCACCATATTCATCGATTCTTTTATTCACATTAGACGCAAAATCATTTATCAAATATCCATGACACGCATGCAGTTGCACACCGTCATAATTAGCTTTCTTAGCTCTGATTGCAGCATCAATGAATTGCTGTACTATACGCTTTATATCCGAATGGCTAAGTTCGACTGCTTCGGTTTCGGCAAAGCCATTGTTCCAATTAACCCCTGTAGGAGACGTAAGAGGGCCACAATCAGGATGTGTGCCCAATCCGCCATGATGAATCTGGGGAATAATCAAAGTATCGTATTTATGAACCGCATCCGTAATCTTCTTATGTCCCTCAATCTGTTCATCGCACCAGAGCCCCAGCTGAGTCGGATGAAGACGCGCTTCTTTGGCGACACAGGTTGCTTCCACCACAATCAGTCCCACACCATGTTTAGCCCTTGCTTCATAATGCTTAACAAATTCGTCAGTAACAAGTCCGTCTTCGCCCGCAGCGAATTTAACGGTGGGCGCCATTGTTATCCTGTTTTTACATATTCTGTTGCCAATCTTAATGGGTGTATTTGCTTTTGTCATTGTTCTATAGTTAATCGGAATAGTAAAATTCTAAATTAAATAAGTCTTCCGCTCTTTCTGTCGGGATCCATTATTGCCTTAACTCTGAAAGGAGTAATGGGGTGGTCCGCAAGTAAATTGATAATAAAACGTCCGAGTCTTTCGACGAAGTTGTGATTTTCTTCAGCACTCTCGGCATAATTATTGATATCAATATACTTATACAAATGACGTCCTCCCGAAAGGAGTGCCATACATTTATCACTGTTTACATTGTCGGTTAAAGCCTGGGCAACTCTGTCGGCAGAAAATTCCTGTGCTCTTATTAAGGTTTTGCCGTAAATAGGAATAAGTCTTCCAACAAGTGTAGCAAGATTATACAACAGTGTTACGTGATGGAAATAAATATGACCGAATTCGTGAGCCATAACGAAATAAAGTGTATCAAAATCCTTATTTTCCATATATGCAACATCAACCATCTCGGCATTCAACTGAACATATCTTTTACCTACCACGAACGTCGCAAACGCATTCAATTGTCCGTTATGCTGCTGTATATATACTTCCGGCACTTTTTTGAGTCCGAGCTTATCGGTAAATTCTTGAGCCTTGGCATATATTTCCGGAAAATTGACAGGTGTAACTTTTACTGCAGCGGACATAATCTGCGCATACAGCTTGTAATATTGAAACAGAATTATACATGCAAAGAAGATTAATACAACAATACCGCAACCTATTCCAAAGGCAAGAACCCCGCCTACCAATGCAGTTGTCATCTGATCTTCCGTACCCAATTTTTCGAGTAATGCTGTTTTCATTGAAGCATCCTGATTAACAGCCTCCGCCAACACACCGATAATAAGCATACCTATAACGGTCATTGCTATTGCAATATACTTCAGCGGTAATTCAGCTTTGTGTCTCGTTTTTTTAATTATCGCTTTCACTTCCATGCCGGCAAATTTGTTTTCCATAGTTTTCCCTCTCCTTTATACCTCTCCATTCATTCTTATCAGAATAATAAATTTATAACATTTCACAGATTCGATTACATTTTTATTAATCTACACTTTTTCTTTCCCCGAAAATTTAGACCGTCCTGTCATTGCAGCTTCAGGGGTTCCTGCAGCGCTTACCTCTTCAAGCATATCATCCGAAAGTTCCTGTACATACCTGGACATCGAATCATCAATTATACTCTGCAGATGTGCATTCTTTTCATATTTTTGAAAATCAAACATTCTTTCTAATTTATCCATATGCGAATATCCTCCTGCCATTTTTCTGTAAAACATCATGTTACATCATACTATACGAATCAGATGTCCGTTATGGCTAATCCGTTCAATTCCTTCTTAAGTTCCCCAAGTGCCTTATTATGTAAAATCTTCACATATGCATATGATATTCTTAATTTTTCCGCAATATCCTTAAGGGTGTCTTTGCAGTAATATTTATAAATAATAATGTCTCTTTCACGTTCATCAAGTTTCTCAAGAGCACTTGCAAGTTTTTCCATAGCTTCATTATTAAGGACCGCGTCCTCTACGGTACTATCGTCCGTATAATCTTCAGGGACTTCTTCATAAACCTTACGGGTTCTGAAATAATCAATAAGTGTATTACGAGCTATTGTATATATCCATGTGGATACAGCAGCTTTTTTTTCATCAAAGTCATCTATTTTTTCGTAGACCTTAAGAAAAACATCTGCGCATAAGTCCTCTGCCAGATATTCGTCTGAAGTCTGCGTATAAAAATATCCTTTTACCTTACCTGCATAATCTTTATATATTTGAGTTTTCTTTTCTTCAGATAACACTGTTCTTTCTCCAAAAACGTTTCTCGACACACAAGATTGAGTCACGTACATACTAGCATATTGCTCGGATTTTATCCATATTCACTCATCGCTTGGAGATTACACATCGGCTGAAATAGAGATGTTCTACAGGGAAAGGCAGTAAAATGGAGCTTCTTGCTTAGATACACATTCTCATTTGTTACTTGTTTGTATATTACTCAGCACATCCCACCAAGTCTCAGGGCATCTCTCTAAAATATGATCACATATTATCATCTTACGAAGAACGATATGATTCCGATAATACTGTCCACCGAAGAGCATAAATTGCACCCATAACTTTAGTGCGTTAATGTGTGTAATAGACGCGTTAGATAACAATTTTCATGTTATTAGTTCTTTAATTTCTTTTACATATTCATCAGGCCTATTCAGCGAAAATTCTCCATGATATAAACCACTCTTTACATCTAATATTGAATTGGAAATAACCTCGCTTATCTGTTTTGCCGATTTAATCATATTAGCTTGCTCTTTTCCACCAACAACAACCTTAATTATTGCTTTTGAATTCTTAATTGAGTCGCAAAGTGAATATCTAGTATTTGCCTTCAAAAAAGCAATCATATCTTTCTTGGTAATTAAACAGGTATCTCTGTAATACTCTTCATAAAAAGATTTATCAATATGCAGTGATTTGAATTGCAATTGTGAAAACCATTTTTTCTTAATAAGTCCATAACTCAATGAAAAAGTTGGACCAATTAACTTCTCTGTTATTTTAGATGGAACAAGCGATACACTCTCAATCAACGCATAGTCACAAATACTATTCGCCTGCGATAGCATCTCTACTGCAATTTGTGCTCCTAACGATAATCCGCAAAGCACTTTTATCTTACCATCAAAATTGACATCAATATACTCAATCAATTTATTGGCTACTGTCTCTATACTTTCAAACTCACTGCCACTATCTGCATGTCCATCGATAACAGGCAAAATAATGTGATACTCATCACACAATAATTCTGCTT
>JAZUIS010000080.1:0-33706 GCA_045642345.1 Lachnospiraceae bacterium | reverse complement strand
CTGCATTTTTGACTCTGTTGCAGCCATTCCCTCATCATAACCAGCCTGATAACCTTCGCTATGACCACTGGCCTTTGCCTCATCAAAGAGGCCCTTCGCATCATTCTGCGCATTATTAATAATTCTTTCTGCCTGAGCATTTGCATCAGAAAGAATCTGTTCTGCCTGTGCCTTCGCATCCTCGACCATCTGCTCGATAAAAGCAGTATCAACCTGCTGAACTGTCTCAGCATTTAATCCTTCTGCAAATTCACCTGCTTCAGGATCAGATAGAAGCTGACTTAATTGTTCCGGATCAAGACCTTCATATTCCTCGCCATAGAACTCGCCTTCATTTGATGATTCATCGTCACCATACATAATTTCCGAAAGCATCTGAAGTCTTTCAGCAATTTTCTCATTTGAGTCTATTACACGGGCCTCTTCATTCTTTATTATGTTTCCCGATTTTAAAAGATTACTAGACAATTATTTCGTCTCCACCACCACGAGAAATGACAATTTCATTTGAATCTTCAAGAGCTCTGATGATATTAACAATCTTCTGCTGAGCCTCTTCAACATCCTTCATACGAACAGGTCCCATGAATTCCATATCTTCCTTAATCATGGTAGCAAGTCGCTTAGACAGGTTGTTGAATATTGCATTCTGTACCTGTTCATTAGCACCCTTAAGTGCTGTGGCAAGATCGTTATTATCAACATCACGAAGTACTCTCTGAATAGCTCTGTCATCAAGCAGCAAGATATCTTCGAATACGAACATCTTCTTTCTGATTTCGTCTGCCAATTCCGGTTCTTCGATTTCGAGAGTTTCCATGATATGCTTTTCTGTACCACGGTCTACTGTATTCAAAATTTCTACTACTGCATCTACGCCACCGATAATTGTGTAATCCTGGTTGACCAGTGATGCAAGCTTTGATTCCAGCACTTTTTCAACTTCCTTAATAACATCCGGTGATGTTCTGTCCATAACAGCTATACGCTTTGCAACATCCGCCTGTCTGTCAGGTGGAAGTGCGGATACAATCTGTGCCGCCTGAGATGCGGGCAGGTACGAAAGGATAAGGGCAATTGTCTGGGGATGCTCATCCTGAATGAAGTTAAACAACTGTGAAGCATCTGTCTTACGAACAAATTCGAAAGGCTTAACCTGTAACGACGCGGTAAGCTTACTGATAACATCAACCGCCTTGTCATTACCGAACGATTTCTCAAGCAATTCTCTTGCGTAGTTAATACCACCCTCGGCAATATACTGCTGTGCCAAGCATACTCTGTAGAACTCTTCGATAACCTCTTCCTTGATTGCCGGTGTAACAGATCTTGTATTGGCAATCTCAAGAGTAAGTTCTTCTATCTCTTCTTCCTTAAGATGTTTAAATATGAGCGCCGACTTTTCCGGTCCCAGGGAAATTAACAAAACCGCCGCTTTTTGGATTCCTGTGAGTGATTCATCTATCATTCTGGCCATAACGCTTAACCCCAATCATCACCAAGCCAGTTACGAAGTAGACTCGCAGCTGCCTCAGGATTCTCTTCAACAAATTTTTCAACCAGACGTCTGGTCTCGGATACATTTTCTGTAGAGATATCTTCAAGATCAGATTCAGGCGTTGACTGTAATAATGTTTCCACGGTAAGTTCTTCCGGTTCTTCCGGTTCCTTCTCGGTCTTCATGCTTCTTAATACTACGAATAAGAGCAATCCCAATATTACTACTATAAGAATTATGGTCATTGCATCGGTAAGGGTAATTCCAAGACCTTCCTTATCAATGAACATAGGTTCCTTGTAACCCACGATAGAAATATTGTTGGCATCAAAGCCTGTTGCCTTGGCAACCATGTCATAGATGCTGTCGTCAATTTCCATCATTTCTCTTGCACTGTTGGCAAGCTTATATTCTTCCCATATGATTCCGTCAAGAAGCCCCTGAGTTTCAATATCTTCCTCGCGCACTACATTAATATCCGTAATGGCCAAAGATATAGAAGAACTGCCATAATTAATTGCACCTGCAGGAGTTGACTTATCGGTAATCTTCTCCGAAGGAAGATAATTCTTTTCTTTTTCTTCTACGGTAGAGCTTGATGACTGATTATCCTGCCATACATATTCTGTATCACCGTTCGAGTCCGTTCCCGGAACATCTTCGTTTCCGTTAGTAGACTCGGAAGTGTAACTACGTTCATTGCTTAAATATCCCTGCGACTGACCATCGTCAACATAGTAATGGTGGTCCGTTTCGGAATATGTGCTAAAGTCAACGTCAAGATTAACGGCAACTTCAACCTTATCAAATTCGCCTGTTCCCAAAACAACCTGGCGTACTTCCGACTTAATTACATTTTCGAACTGAGACTTAACCGAAAGCTGGCTTGTTGCGGTTCCCGAAACCGTATAATTATCTGCCCCGGAGAAAAGAGTATTTCCTTCGGTATCCATAATTACCACATTCTGATCGGTTTTGTTTCCTATGGCAACCGCTACCGCATGCGCAAGTCCCGCTGCCTGGTCCGGATTGATTTCGCCGCCGTCAAGGTCAACAAGCACCCATGCCGAAGACTCTTCATCCTTTGAAATAAGAGTTCCGTCGTTGTCCGGAATATACAAATCAACTACCGCAGACTTAACGAAATTGAACTTTCCGATAATATCCTCGGATAATCTGGTCTCCAGATATACTTCATAACGCTTCTGCTTATCGGATTCCGTTGTTGAGAATCCGCCGTCCGTTACATTATCGATTGTATACGCACTTGACTGAATATCATTGGCACCCAGAAGAAGGTTGGCCTCAGACTGCTGATTCTTATTAATCTTAATCTGGTAACCGTCGTCCGAAACCTGATAATCCAGGCCCTCTCCCTCAAGCAGTTCGGAAACCTCCGAAGCTTCCTTGGTTGTTTCGCAATTAATAAGTGCCACATACTGCGGTTGCGAAATTATTGTAATTACAATTGCAAGGGCTAAAATAACACCGGCTGCCGCTGCTATAATATATGTCTTTTGTTTAGTTGTGAATCTGTTCCACCAGTCAAGAACCTTCTGCAAAAGTTCCTTTAATTTCTCAGGCATGGAAGTGCTCCTAGTTAATTATTTTTAAATTTGCATCTGCATTATTTCTTTGTACGCTTCAAGTACCTTGTCACGAATTGCAACCGTGTACTGCAATGATGTCGAAGCTTTTTGCAGGGCTATTGACAACTCGTGCGTGTTATCGGTTTCGCCAAGTGCCCATCTTAATTCTTCATTCTCAGCGTCCGAAAGATATGAGTTCGTCGTATTCAAATTATCAATCGCTTGATCAAAAAGTGTTTTGAACTCTCCCGTAGAAGCCGACGCATTCTGGGCTACCGAAGAATTCTCGGCAGCATTACGTATAGCGTTGGAAGATATATTGTAAAAACTTGAAATATCCATTTAGTACTCCTTATCTAAAGTATTCCTCACTGCCCCATCTCTAAGCCCTTAATGGCAATGCTCTTACTGGTATTAAACGCAGTTGCATTGGCTTCGTAAGAACGGGATGCATCAATAAGATTCGTCATTTCAGTTACAATATTTACATTAGGATAATAAACATATCCGTTTTCATCGGCATCGGGATGCGAAGGATCATACACCTGTTTCATCTGTGTGTAATCATCTTCGGTAACTTTTGATACCCTAACTCCCTGTCCTGCGAACTGTTCCGTAGCACGTCCAAGGAAGGAACTAAACTGTGCAGGAGTTGCGTTCTTCTCCTGGAAAGTAACAATCTTACGCTTATAGGGAGTACCGTCAGCTGTACGTGTTGTGTTAACATTGGCAACATTCTCCGCTATAACATCCATTCGATATCTCTCGGCAGTCATAGCTGAAGCATTTATATTAAAAGAATTAAATATACTCATACGCTACCTCCTTACTTAAGAACGAGTCTAAGATTGGAAAACTCCTGATTAACTCCGGCAATAAGTCCGTTATACTTAATCTGGTTCGACGCAAGTTCAACGCTTTCCGTATCTATATCTACGTTGTTTCCGTCAAGTCTGTATGAGAAATTGGAAGCATCCTCATAAACTCTCGGAGTAAGCTTCGCTCCCTTAAGGTGGGCAACCTTTGAATCAACCGATTCATATCTCGAATTACCCAGGGCCTGCCTAAGCTGAGCTTCAAAATTTATATCCTGTCTTTTATAGCCGGGAGTATTAACATTCGCCATATTATTAGCAATTACATTATTCCTCTGCCATGCAGCATCTGCTGTTTTACCCAGGACATTAACATAATCAAATACGCTGGTATTAATCATATACACTCTCTTTCTGTGGGCAAAAGATATACCAAATACCATCACCAACTACAATATGTGGTATTCAGGGCACAATACACCCACCCTATTTAATTATAGATAATCTTGTGAAAAACTCAAGGTTTTTTTCGCCAAAAACCACTTTATATTGTGGAATATGATGTTGACATAATACTACATGTTGGGGTGTCTTTTGCTATAAAATGCCGATTTTTCATAGCATAACTATGTAGCAATTGGATTACATAACCACAAGATATTGTAGTTTGGTACTTTGGTACTTTTAAGGTAACTAAAAAGGGATTTATGCGGTTTACTGCATAAATCCCTTTATTACCATGTTAGTCCTTTTGGTTCGTATACCTGCTTGCAAAGATATACGGAAGCTATTTTGAGTTTTCTACTTTTAGCTTCTTAATTTCGTCAAATACCATGTCATTAAGCACCTTAATATAGGTTCCCTTCATTCCGGAAGACCTTGATTCAATAACACCGGCCGACTCAAATTTACGAAGCGCATTAACAATAACCGATCTGGTTATACCTACTCTATCGGCTATTTTGGACGCAACCAATATACCCTCCATGCCATTTAATTCATCAAATATATGAATAACGGCTTCCATCTCCGAAAATGACAGGGTGTTGATAGCTGACTGAATGACTGCTAACTTACGTGATTCTTCAGCATTTTCCTCGTTTACGGCACGAAGCATTTCAAGACCTACTACCGTAGTACCGTATTCGCACAAAATAATATCATCAATCTCGTATGATTTCTCACATTTATAGATAAATAATGTGCCGAGTCTTTCACCTGCTATTTCAATAGGGGTAATGATTGCCTGAAACTTATTGACATCCCGCTCATTAAAACCGAGAGTCTCCAGGTTTACGTTTTCCTTTGTTGAAAGGACAGCAAGTAATCTTTCATTGAGCATTCCGTCAATGAATCCACCGACATGATCGACAATTAATTCCGTTATTGAATCAACTCCGTTGGCATCCCCAATACCAAGAACTTTTCCTTTTTTCGAAATCACAAGAACATTGGAATCCAGAATTTCACACAAAACACTGCAAATATCGTTAAAAACGACTTTGCTTGAATTGTTATTATGAAGGAGTTTCCCAATCTTTCTTGTCTTGTCCAGCAATTGTACGCTGCTCATAAAATTACCTCCATTTGTGTCCAAAGGACGACACCATGGAGGTATTATATCATACATTTTTTTACTTTTCAACAAATTGTCGCACAATTCTCAGAAACGTGCGTTATTTTATGTTTAAAACCAAAAATTCACAAACTATTTAAAAATTATATACCATGAACTCTGTTCTAAAGCACTCGGCATGCAATTTATTTCTTGGAAGAAGCAGCACTTTCGTTTCTTGCCTCTTTTTCCATAATTTTGGCAGCATCCTCGGTATTCTTTGGACGTGCCCATGTCATATAATCACAGTCAGCATTGATACAACCGTAATATCTTCTACCCTTTCTTGTGCGCTTAACAACTATATCTTTGCCGCACTTAGGGCACGCTACGTCTATCTTTTCGAAGAAGGGCTTCGTGTTACGGCATTCCGGGAATCCGGGGCATGCAATAAACTTACCGTGTGCGCCGTACTTAATTACCATCTGGCGTCCGCATTCTTCGCAGATTTCATCAGACAATTCATCCTTGATTTCAACCTGGGCAAGTTCTGCTTCAGCCTTTGAAACAGCAGTTTCCAAATCAGGATAGAAATTTTCTATAATAGTCTTCCACTTAACATTGCCTTCTTCAACACCGTCAAGCAAAAGTTCCATATTGGCGGTAAAATTAACGTCAACGATTTCAGGGAACGCATCCTTCATCATATCATTAACAACTTCACCCACTTCGGTAACATATATATTTTTGCCTTCCTTGGCGATATATCTCCTGTTAAGAATAACCGCAATTGTAGGCGCATAAGTACTGGGGCGTCCTATTCCCAGTTCCTCCAGGGCATGAACCAGGGAAGCTTCTGTATAGTGCGGCAACGGCTGTGTGAAATGCTGCTTGGGATCAAGATTATTAAGTGATAATACATCGTCTTTCTTGATAGAAGCAGTAAGTGTATTAGCCTCGTCCTTATCATCCGCATCCGTATAAACACTCATAAATCCGTCAAACTTAACCTTTGAAGCAGCTACAGTAAAGCGGTGTTTACCTGCATCAATCTTAACGGAAGTAGTTTCATAAAGCGCATTTGTCATCTGGCTTGCCAGGAAGCGTTTAAATATAAGCTGATACAGTCTTAACTGGTCTCTTGACAATGAATCCTTAATTTCAAGAGGATTAAGTTCAAGATAAGTAGGACGAATAGCTTCATGAGCATCCTGAATTTTCTTATCATCCTTGGTGCTTGCGGATTTAATGCTTAAATACTTCTCACCGTAGTTTGACTTAATATATTCCGTTGCCATTTTCTGAGCATCATCGGATATACGGGTAGAATCGGTACGAAGATAAGTAATTATACCAACGGTACCGTGACCCTTGATAGCTACACCTTCATACAACTGCTGGGCTATTCTCATTGTCTTTGAGGTAGAGAAATTAAGTGCCTTTGCAGCTTCCTGCTGAAGTGTAGATGTTGTAAACGGTAGAGGTGATTTCTTGGTACGTTCTCCAAGCTTAACCTCTGCAACCTGAAAATCTTTATTATTTATATCTTTAACTATTTGATCGGTCTGAGCCTTTGATGTAATCTCAACCTTCTTGTCGCCCTCACCGTAATACTTGGCAATAACCGGGCTCTTCTGACCTTTGGCGTTCAAAGAAGCATCAATAGTCCAGTACTCTTCCGGAACGAAGGAATTAATTTCATTTTCTCTGTCACAGATAATTCTAAGGGCAACAGACTGAACACGGCCTGCGGATAATCCTCTCTTAACCTTAGCCCAAAGAATAGGAGAAATCTTGTATCCCACTACTCGGTCAAGCACACGGCGGGCCTGCTGTGCATCAACAAGATTCATATCTATGGCTCTTGCGTTCTTTAACGACTCTTTAACGGCTGTTTTGGTAATCTCGTTAAAAGTTATACGATATACCTTCTTACCTTCCATATTAATGGCTTTGGTAAGATGCCAGCTTATTGCTTCTCCTTCACGGTCAGGGTCAGTTGCAAGATAAATAGCATCTGCCTTCTTAACTTCCTTACGGAGGGAAGCAAGCAAATCGCCTTTACCTCTTATTGTAATATATTTAGGTTCGTAACCATTTTCGGGGTCGATTCCAAGCTGAGACTTTGGTAAATCACGGACATGTCCCTGACTTGCCACAACCTCATAGTTGCTTCCCAAAAACTTTTTAATTGTATTCACCTTGGCAGGTGACTCAACAATAACAAGATATTTTGCCATATTTCTTCCTTCTCACCGATTTGCCTAAATTCTCCGATTAAGCCCTATGTTATTAAATTATGCCTAATTCTCAGATTAAGCCCTATGTTACTCAACTATGCCTAATTCTCAGATTAAGCCCTATGTTTTGGTATTCTAATAATTTCAAGTGATTCTGTCAAGAAAAATATACTTATCTTGTTGCTCATTATCCTCATTATCCGTTTCTCATTATCCGTAATCCGAGCAACTGCCTCCTGCCAGATTCCCCCACAAAAACCAGTTTACGGATATTAGCTTCCTTGTTGACTCATTTATCCGTAATCTAAGCTACTATCTGCGCCTACTTTACGGATATAACTTCCTTGTCGACTCATTTATCCGTAATCCAAGACCACTCCGCTGCCTACTTTACGGATATAACTTCCGCTTATCAAAATAACTACCCAGAGTTAATTACCAACTCCGATTATCGGAATATAGAATTAAAAAGGCGGCACATATTGTGCCGCCAAATGTAACCTGCAAAAATATAACCTATAAAAATGTAACCTATTGAAATTAAATCAATATAATCCTATAACTTCATTATTCAAGATCGAATAACTTCGTTGTATATACCGCAAGCATATTTCTCTTTATTGACTCTGTAGCCTTTTCGCCCGATACGGTACCTGATGACAGGCCGTCCTTTTCAAGACCGATTTGGATGTAGATTCTGACAGAATCTTCTTTAATAAGTCCTGATGAATCTGCTGCATTAATATCAGCCGTTGAGAAGGTTGCCTGATATACTTTGTAGTTATCAAGTGAATATGCCGCTCCTGTACCCAAATCAACCAAATTTCCTGCAGGATCCGCCCCCTTAAAGGATAATGGAGTAATTTCCTTATAATAGTCGGTTCCCACATTCAAATCGGAAGGGATGCTTGACTTAACGTAATATTTAACTGCTAACTTGGCACTAGTCTCTCTGAAGTTATTGTTCATTGTCTTAAAGTTAACAGTAATCTTATCTGTTAAGAATCCGCCGTTTTCATCGGCTGCATCTTCGCTACGGGTCATATTAACATCATAAGGTAAATATACACCGCTTACGTTAGCTGAACTATCCCAAGGATTTTCTTTAAAAGTAACCTTAGGCGCATGCAAGCCGCTGTTATATGAAGCAACAAGTGCATTTACGAAAAGTTTTCTTTCAAGATCATCCGTAATTACCGAATGTCCCGCACCTGTGTACATAACATTACCCTTACTGTATAAGTAATAGTTATTACGAACATCGTTATGCATTGCCTGATAATATTTATGTGCCGCTTCCGCATGAGTCTGGTAATTTCCGTCCTCACCGGTATTAGAAATCGCATACCACACAACAACGTCATCATCCGTATTCTCATCTCGGGAATCGGTATCAAGATTAAGCTGATAATACTGGTCATGAGTAAATGCTACATCAAATGTTGAATTCGCCTTACCTCTCTTGGCACCGCCCACACCTTCTGTAATAAGGAAAGGATACTGTGTTATCTGGCCTTCGTTAATTGCGGTAACTGTTTCTTTCTTAGGAAATACACCGTTAACCGGGTTATTATTGTCCTGAATCATATTCTCGGTATTAGTATCATAGTTATGAGTCGCATACATAGAAGTCAGACCATAACTATAACTATTGGTATATCTAATCAAATTGGAATCAGTATATCCGATTTTATCTTTTTCTTCACCCTTTAGAAGCGGTGAATCATATATTGACTGATATGCTTTAATAGGTGTAGATGTACTTCCGTTATTAGCATTCTTATAGGTCAAAGATGCGGTATTAGCGTTAGTAATTCCGTACCTGTCCATACCCTGTATATCACGAAGATATTCATTAACGAAATGTCCCCATTCGTCATTGTCACGCTGATACATTGACGTCAAGTCATGGGTAAACAATATACTTCTTCCGGATAGGGCATATTCACGAACCGCAAGCATCAAATCATAGGAAACATCTGCCCTTGGGAATGAGGTGGTTCCGGATCCGTTCTTATTCCTAATATCAATTTTTTTCTCAGCGTTTCCATATGCTCTTAAGTCAAAGCAATCCATAAATCCGCAAACAAGCATATCGTAGTGACACAAATTATCAAAATACGACAATTCCCAAGGACGTGAAACCATTGGAGTCGTACCGGTCTTCTTAACAAAATTGCTTACCGTAACCTGATATACCTGCACATCAAAGTCTTCAACCTGATCGTACAATGCATTCATTTCGGTAGAATCAAGGTCAAATGTCTGTTCACTCTCAAAATCAGGTACTATCTGCAAAATATTAACAGTAGGCTTACTACCCTGTGCCTTAACAGCACTATAGCCGATTATCGCTGATCGAACTGACGCATAGTCCGAAGTAGAGCCTACGGTATCATTATCATTTTGAACAAATGCCAATTTCCATGCCAGGAATCCGACATATTCCTCCGGAACAGGTCTTGAAATAGTATACGTATTACCTGCGCGAAGATGATATCTACCATCAGCATCAGGAGATACCGAGCCTCCGTTAATAACCAGATTAGACATGGACTCTCCCTCTTCATATTTACCGTCTGCGTCCAGGTCAATATACAGCTTACAGTTATAAGTAGTTCCGGAATCACTTAATGCTGCATCATTCTTTAAATTTACTTCAAAATCAAGAGAATATTCTCCTGCGGCGTTAGGATCAAGGTATCTGTCCGTAACCTCTGAATTATACGCTTTGGGCACCTTGATAGCCTCAATCGTAAGTTTTGAAATATTAAGATATCTTGCGAATGTAACTCGATTATTGGCATATCCTTCTGTAGCCGATTCCAATGCGCCCTTATACATTACATTCTTACCAAAGTAAATATAATTACCATCGTCATTTGTTGCCAAAACAACATCACGAACGAACTTATACATATTGGATGATGTATCAAGGGTTGTCGTGTTAATTGATACATGGCCGTTATCATCCTTGGCAACCTTTCCGTTTTCGGTTACGAAGAAAGAATCCGAAAGGATAACGGAATAACCGGCCTTAATATATTCGCTTAATTCCCTCTTCTTATCAAATGTAATATCATTACCGGAAGCACGATAATCACCGGAATTGAAATGATTATAATAATATTCATCACCTACATGAGAATATATAAGACCCTTCATATTACTATCATTGTACAGGGTTTCATTAGTCTTTTTACCATAAGATTCTCTTGCATACGAAACGCTGGTATTCATAATGGTTGTATCCATGCCAATATAAATCATATCGTATGTGGCATTAAGATCCTGATTCATACCAATGAATTCTTTGGTACCAATCTGAACTATACCCACCTTATCAAGATCGCCTTCGAAGTCAAGATTATCCCTAATCCAGTTCTTTTCAAGATTATCACGTACAAGCTGTTGAACAGTTAATTCAGTCGTATTCCTGTAATATTTCAAAGAATTAACATCATACTGCGCCGACTCATAAGGTTCCAAATCAAGTATGTTAAGAACAGTTTTGACTGCATAACGGTTGTTATTTGCATTCAAAATGTATCGAATACAGGTAGCCTTTGAAATCTCGGAATTAAAATCATCCCAACTTCCGTAGGTTTCGATAATCGGTCTTTCATTGGCGAATTCATCAATAATTTCGGTAAATCCGTTAATGCCGCGGGAACCTGATATCTTTTCATCTGTATACTTAGTCTTAAAATCAGAACGAACTATCTTCGTACTTGGGTTCTCGGGGAAACTTAAAGTATATCCGCCCGCTCCGTCATCTACCAAGGACCAGTTACAGTCATCATTTACGAATATTGTTCCGTGCACATAACTTAAGTCATGCATATACGAGGGATCTGTCGGATCTATTGTAGACGGATCCTGCGGAATATAGGACGCATAATATAATCCGTCAAGCAGGTCTTCTAATGTATATGGAGTTTCAGGATTTGTTGCCAAATCATTTTCCAATATCCAAGCCCACTCATCTGTTGACGGCACATCCTTATAATTACCCTGCATAAGAAGCAGTGAAAGCAGTTGCAAATTCTTAGTATACTCTCTGTTAGGATTTGTCACATCAGCATTGGCATAGTAAGTAGACCTCTCCATCATAACAGGGAAGTTTTCATTTACTACTTTGCTGTATAACTTAATTGCATCCTCCACGGAAATATCCTTATCTGCGCTGTCATTAGGATATTTGCCGCCTGCAAAGTATATAAGATTTGCATCATCGATGTACTTACCCAAGTCCTCAAGATGAACTGTCTTTACATCAATGTACAAGCTGTCATATTCTTCTTGTGTATTACGGTCAAAGACATACTGCTTAAACCATTCATAGTTATTAAATCCGCCGTTATATCTAAAGAGCTGATACTGAGCAAGCGAATAGTTGGTTATGAATCTGTATCTGTCAGCCTCTGTGCTGGCTCCCGGCCAGTCCTTAGGATCATATGCATACTCATCGGCATCGCCGACCTTCTTAAAATATGGTCCCTTATTAGAAGCTGCCGTAGTTTCGTTATATTCATCTTCAATAATTCTGGTATATCCGGTCTTACGTCCAAAAGGTCCTGTTACTGAAGCATCACTTCCTGTATCATATACAGTACTTATACGGTATTCACCTGAAGATGACTCGGTAACAACATAATAATCTAAAGTTCTGTCTTCATCCAGAGCACCCAAAACAGCAGTGTCGCCAATGCCTCTTACACCGCTATAAGTAACATAATCTGCCAAAGAACCGTAGTATCTACCTTTTGCAGTAGGGTCGGTTCCATCGCCACTGTCATTAGACGACGAATCATCTGCCGATGAAGTATCAGGTGCGGCTGTCGGTTCGCCTTCAGGTGTTGCTTGCGGTACATCAGTCGGAGATACCGAATCTGAGCCATCTGGTGTAGCTGTCGGCTCACCGTCCGGATTAGAATCAGGTGTCTGTGTCGCAGTTTCCGTAGCAGTAGGTGTTGGCATTTCATCGCCAGTAGCTGTAGGTGTTGGCGTTACATCTCCTGTAGGTGTAGGTGACGGCGAAGCCATATTCGGTCTTGGTGCCAATAAAAGCGGTGGTGTATGTGAACCCGAATCAACATCTTCAAGTTCGCTAAATAAAACCACATCACCATCATTTAAGTATATTTTTTTAATAGGATTTTCGTCTGCATCCAAATCAGCAGGATCAGCCTTTACAATTCCGAAGAAATTTAATGTGTCGCCTGCAGTTCCCTTCTCACATGTAAACACCCAATCGCCTTCTGCTAATTCTTCCGTATCACTAATCTTGGTAGCACTAAAATATTGCCAATTATATAATTCATCCGGATATGATAATCCTTCAACACTGACAGGCATTTCAGAAACATCCGATATCCTCGTAATATCAAAGTAATATTCACCTGTATAGAAATCATCTGCCAATCTGAAAGCTACCGTTCTTCTGTATAATTCACCTATATCGGACACAGTCTGACCGTATATGGTTGTGATAGACGGGACATCCGGATATGACGGATCAACGTCAGAGCCATTACCGTTACCGTAAGCAGCCTCGTAAACCGAAGTCATATCTCCTGTAATATAGGCACCGTCATCGTCACCTGCAAATTCACCTCGGATTTCACTTTCGCGATATGATTCATCTGCGCCAAATGCATAATCACGCGCAAATTCATGATATTCCGACCAGGTAAAAGCCTTTCCGTTAAGATCATATGCAATATCATACTTGCGTGCATTGGGATCATTTGGATCCACACTAACATTAGGTCTCTGGTTATCGGGATTTGTATTTGGATCTATAGCCGGATTATAAGACATTGACGGAATAACCTCATATGTCATTGTTCCGCCTACATCATGATAATCCTTTCCGTTAATATATCTTTCACGCTCTGTCTTTGAAGGCATATCTTTAATCGACTTGCCCTCATAGATTGGTTCCTCACCTGCAACCAGATATCCCAAAGCTGCATCATTCATGGTAGGAACTACTTCAACGATAACAAAAGGCTTGGGATTTTCATCATCAGCCGTAAAAGTATGTGCATTTACAATATCTTCAATTCCACGCAAAGTAACCTTGGCAGCATACGCGGTCGCCTCGGTTAGTTGTAATGCGGTAAACAGTGCACCTGCAAATATTGCAACAGCTGATACAACTGCAATTATTCTCTTACGTGTTTTACTTGCTTTTAACATGATAAATTACTCATTCCTCATATGGATAACCTGTTATCCGACTATTATTTTTCGTTCGCATTTTCAAAGGTATAGTAAATGTAATCATTGTTGGCATTCTGTGAAAACTTGGCCGTAACCGTATTATTCTTACTATCCTTTAATATACATGTCCACTTACATCCCTGTGGAACTGAGTTGGTACCCTTAATCCACTCATTAGGAGACAACCTTAAGTAATAATAGAGCTGATTATTCTTAGATTTTATTCCTGCATTGGGTGCTGCAATACCCGATGAGAACCAACTGTTTGTAATAACAGAAGTCTTCTTTTCAAACTCCTGTCTTCCGTTTCTATAATATGACATCTCAAGTGCGGAACTGTTATTACCTATAACGGTCTGAATAGTTCCTACATTATTGGAATAATTAAAGATTGTGGCACTTAATCCCTTATACTGCGGAATAAATACCTTATAGTAATCTTTCTTGTTTCCTTTGCCCCTGCGGATTGTCAATTCATCATTAAAAATAGCATCAATTACTTTGTTATTATTATATAATTCAATGTACTCCGTCTTTTCACGACCGTTCTTATCGGTAGTCTTAACTACAGCCGGTTCCAATGTTAATGAAACAGGTTCAAATGTAATTATCTTCGTAGCAGCATATGCCTCATTCTTATTTCCGGTCAGGAAATTAGTTGATCCTTCCTTCGGTACCATGTAGTACTGTGCATCACCCGGCGGATTATCACCCCACGATGAATTCTCGGATAACTTAACTCTTAATGTAACCTTGTATGAGAATGACCTGCTCCAGTCAAGGTATGGCTTAGCATATATAAGTCCGTTACGTGTAGTCTGGTAATATGTTACTGCCTGGCCCTTGTTGTCACTGGGCTCTGCATTACGTCCGGAACCGTCCTTAGTAAAGTATACGAGTTTCTTAAAATTATTAATGTCCGAATTACCCCAACCGTCTCCTACAGATTCGATGGTAAACTCATACCAGTAATAATATGCTTTATCATAGCCGTTATATTTGAATGTAGGTACACCTGCAGACCATGCGGCTGCAGTAGAAGTAATATCACCGCGCAAAGCCAAATCGGGGCCCGTTATTACAGGTACCGTAACATCTGATTTACCCGGAACCGCATTCTTAGGCACCTTAATTTCGATAATGTTCTCAACAACCTGACCGTCTTTGTCTCTTTGAGTTACATAAACTCTTATTTTGAAAGTATGCTCTTCCATTGACTTGTTAACTACAAACTTACCGTCAACAACCGTGTCGGAGAAGCCCGCACCTCTTGGAACTTTCGTAAGAGCCTTGGCAGCATCCGAACCTGTGTATGTAACACTGACTACTTCATAGTTAATCTTGGTAAATGCACCGTTTCCGGTCAAAGGATTTACCATATTATTTGTGGTAGGATCCTTGATTTTATCCGTATATGTAATCGAATGAGACAACTGATAAACCATCAGTCCGTTTGTATTGTCCGGAGTATCTTTTACCGTGGTGGTCATAGATACAGGATAAATACCGTCATTTGTAACCATTATTCTAAGTCGTCCCGTCTTAGTGGGGTCTTCCTTAGAACGGGCCACAATAACGAAATAGCTTCCGTTCATATATTCCTGAGGGGTATGCAATACCGTAGAACCGCTCATTTCATTCTTAACAGTAACTGTACCGTTACTTATGCTGATACACTTTTCATATCCCGATTTAACAGTGGTTGTATCAATTTCCCATGTAACACCGGTATCAATAGCTGTAGTACAGTTTTTCTTCTTGGTAACCAAAGCAGTATATGTTGCCGAAGTAGAGTTAGCACCTGTACCGCCCTTTACCATGGCAAGAGTATCTGTTCTTGACTGAGAGAAAATCTTGCCGTCTCTCATTATTTCAACTTTAGCAACTTTAGAATACAATTCTGTAATCTCAGGTGCATAAACATCATCTACATCGGTCGTATCCGTAACTTCGGTAAGATAGTTTCTTAAAGCCACAACAGGGGTAACCGTAATCTCCTTATCTTTACCTACCTGGAATACGAACTTTAATTTAACTTTGCCTTCTTCAAGTTCAGACAAATCAACATCAAAATCATTAAGGGTATCGGTTAACACTGCCTGAGTTGACAATGTAATTGTCGAAATATCGGCAAGTGATGTCTTTTCGGTAGCTATTGAACCTAACGTAAACTCAGACTCGGCCGTGGGATCAAAAGACGTATCATCAGGATCTGTCTTATTGCCGTTCCAGGCAATCACCGTTACCATATACTTAGGATTAGTAGCGCTGTTTACTGCTGTTTTATTAAACTTAGGATTTTCGCTAAATACACGAAGTGTATGTGTGGCAGGGTCATAAGAAATACCGTTACTTGTTTCAAGTACGGTGTCACGAACCCTGTTTACAACCATCTGCTGGTCATACTGGAGTTTTACATTCTCGTTAGAATTAGCAAATGATCTGGAACAAAAAGATATAAAACCACAAATAGCGATTCCGGCTATAGCCATAATCGCAACTGCAGCAATTAATTCAACTAATGATAATCCCTTGTTATTTCTACTTTTCATCTTAATACCATTTATCACGGTGTAGCTGCACCGGGATCTTCATCAACCAGATTATGTGTTCCTGTTACCTTTTCAAAAGTAATACCGTAGGTCTTACTTCCTGATTTAAATGTTATATAACTTAATTCCTCGGAATCTCCCTGAAGACTTCCGTCTTTACGGGAAAATTCGATATCAACAGCATCTGTTTTGGGGTTCTTGGCAGAACCGTCCGAATAGACAGCTGATATCTCTACTCTTCCGTCAGCAAGATATGAATACTCTCTGTCAAGGAAATTGCCCGAACCGTCCTTACCTGCCAAAGATACTTTAATATCAGAGCCGGCCGAAGTATTCATTATGGTATACGAATCCTTAATCGTATAATAACCGACTCTGTCGATACCCGCTTCCTCATCAATATCGGTTTCACCAAAATATGTCAGTTCAAGGACTTCGCCTGCTTTGGCAAGATTACCTGTTTTAACATCGTTTAATTCGGCATCGAATTTCTTGGCAGCCTGTTTAGCCTGTGCACCGGTCAAAAATGCAATACCGATAACACCGGCCGCAAGCAGAACCATCATTATTGCCATAACGACAATAAGTTCAACAAGCGATAAGCCTCTATTGTCAGTCTTCTTACTTAACATCAACATTCTTCGTCCAATTCTCAAGAATTACTAAATCATTAATCTTAATATCAGATACATCACCCGATGCATCAATAGTGGCTGTTGCTGCCAAATCCATGGCATCCTTAAATACATCAGCTACAGAATAAACACCGTCATCCGTAGTAAGGAACATACATTCATCAACCTTCTTTGAGTCGGCTTCAAAGGTATAATCTCCCGTTCCCGGAACAACTATCTCGCCCATGGCAAGAATTGTACCTGTGAACTTGCTTCCGGTAACCTTTACCGAGCCGTTGGTAATAACAAGATTAACATCATTGCCGTTAATAGTATCCGAATGATTGGCAAGATGGTCATTTAAAGCCTTCGTAGCGGCCTCTACTTCAGCTACGGTAGTTGCCTTGTCAAGATTATCAGCAAGAGT
This sequence comes from Lachnospiraceae bacterium, assembly GCA_045642345.1. Lineage (GTDB taxonomy): Bacteria > Bacillota > Clostridia > Lachnospirales > Lachnospiraceae > JAILLW01. Next base: position 16,188 of record JAZUIS010000080.1, on the reverse strand, counting down.
TGCTGCCGTCGAATCATAGATTACAACTGCACGAACCTTACCGTCGCCGTCCTTAAAGTCAACCCTTCCGCCGCTTGCTACTTCCTTAAGGCTGTCCATATTAACAAGATTTCTGAATACTGCCTTGTTATCTCCGGATCTGTCAACATGCAATGTTGCGGCTATAGTCTGAAGGTCAGCGGATAATTTAGTTGAATATCCTTCAAACTGCTTAGAATAGTTATCGAATTCACCCTGAAGCGATTCCGAAATAGTATCATATCCGTTTTTAGATCGTATAAATCCTGCAGTATCTCTTGTTCCTGCCGAAGATCCGTATGCGGTACTTGCTGATGCGGAATTATCAGTTACGGCATTTCCCGCAAGTGATACCTTAAGGGAAACATTTCCCGAACTTGGTAAATCAATTGCTTTAATATATTTATCCATATATTCGTTAACTGCCGCTTTATTAAGTCCGTAATACTTGGCAAAGAACAGATTAGCTGCATCTTCGTCAGTAAACTTCATATAGTAATATACCAGTGAATCAGTTCCTGATGCCGATCTTATATGTACAGCCTGAACTGAATTACCGTCTTTAAGGTACTGTCCTAATTTATCTCCGCCCAACTTAGCTACAGGCTTATTAATGGCAACCATTGTAGCCTCACCGTTGTTTACCTTGCTTGCAACATCATTAAACTGTGACTGGGTCATAGGATTCTGACCGTAAATCGAATCACCTTCAATCTTGTTACCCGTACCGTCATCTGTAAGGGCAACACCCAGACAGTCTGCCGGCACCAGATACATAAGCTGATCTGACTTGGCACCGATTGAAGAGCCTGTGTAAATATCAAGAGTCTTCTTATCGGTATCATTTGAATCAACACCGATCTTAGCCTTTGTTCCGTCTGCTTTATCCTTGGTGGTGGAGTTGGTAAATGAAACGAATGCTCTTCCTGCCAATGAGAACTTATTAACATACTGAAGATCGATAGTCGTATCAACACCGTTTACCAAAATAGCCGAACTGTCGGAAGAATCATCTACACTGTTGCCGTAACCTGTGTAGTTACCCAGTATCTTAAGATTACATCCGCGGCCTTTAAGATTAAGGTCATCCTGCATATATGTATTGCCTGCAAGTTCAACATCAGAACTCTTAACAACAATATCATCAGCCCATAATTCGGTCGAATTATAGGTCTTAATTCCGCCGTTGGTTATATTTGCTTCCGAACCGATAACAATTAAATCAGAGCCGGTGGCTGTGGGTGCATAATCAAGAATCGTTCCCGATGTCTCTACCGCATAGGCATAAGAATCACCCTTAACAGTAGTGGTATATGCCAAAGCCTTGCCGACACCTGTATGCTTCTCACTAAACTTGGTATCCGTAACGAAGCAATACTTTGAAATTTCAGGTACATCCGTATTGTCAAAACTAAACTCGGGATATACCAAATGGATATCTGTTTTGATAGTACTTACGAATCCATTGGAATCTCTGTAATAAATATATAAATCTCTTAAATAAATTCCGTCTTTATTAGACTCAATCATAGGGCCTATAAAAGCCTGTGAACCATCAGGCAAGGTGTAGTCCGTAATAACCGCACCGGAAGCATCTGTAACACCGCCTGTTCTTAAGAAAGCACCATAGGCTTTCGACTGGTCGCCGCCTTCATTATGCCATCTGGTTGATTCTTTAAGGAGGCCGTAAAGACCTTCCTGGGTAGTTGCGGTCGAATGTTTAACAGCCAATGAAGCAGCATCGGCAGGCATAGCGATATATGAATATCCTTTACCCGTCTTAACCGCCAGTTCCTTTTCTACATGCTCATAAAAATATGCCTTAACAAGTTCATTCTTTTCGGCAGTACTCATTTCGGTAGTATCGTAATTGGTAAGTACCTTCATATAGGCATTACTGATACCGTCCGAAACCACCTGCTGAAGTCCTACATTAATCTCATCCAGAACCTGCTCGGCAGAATAAAAGGAATCCTTGGAATAAACGTTAACATTACGCATCTTATAGTTAATTGTTGATGTAAGAAGAAGCGCATTAACAAGCACCAAAGCAAAGCCAATAGCTACAATTACAGTAACAATCGACATACCTTTATTGTTCTTATGAAGTTTAGCGACTAAACGTCTAAACATAATTCTTATTCATCCTTCTTTTCGGGAACCAACGAACCTGTAAGTTCAACACTGACCGGCCAATCTTCTGCCGAAGCGGTGGGTTTTGTTACTCTTACCTTAACATCGTAGATTCTGTCTTCTATTGTTGAAGCATCAAGGGTCTTACCATCCAGGGACTGAGCATTCAGCGCCTTGGAATCCGCCTTATCTGCAAAGCTGCCTTTCTTGGCCACTATTTTGTTATAAGTAGACCTGTCAAAAATATCATTGATACCTTCAGGATCAGAGCTTGCCGTACCGATATTCAAATAACACTGTATGGGAACTATATGTCCCTCGGCAGTGGCTATTGTTTCATCTCGTAAATATTCAACCTTAGTGCTGTCTATAACATTGGTACGTAATGTAATAGGCTGTTTCTTATTTCCGTCGGCTCCGGTAATCTCATTCTCATATATTTCAAGAATAAGTCCGGGATCACCGGTTTTATCAATATATTTACTGAACTTCTCAGCATCTGCTTCTACATTCTGTGCACAAATATAAAGATTGGTCTCAACATCATCATGATTGTGCACGATGATTATATCTCTGTCGTTATTGGTTATTGTTCCCTTATATAACGGATCATACATAATGAAGATTGCGTTAAGGGGCTTCTTAGATACCGCATTTGAGAAAAGCTGTCTGCTTACTGCCTTTCTTGTCCTATATACATCATCAACAATATTATCTTCCGTAATAAGATATGATACTGTCAGATTAACAGTAACCTTATCTACCGTATTGCCGTCGGAATCAGTTACCGTTCCCGACTTCTTGATATCGACTCTTATTTCACGCTTAAGATAATTCGGAAAATCAGATTCACCTACCAATTTGCCGGATGGGTACATGTCACGGTATTCTTCGTTCTTATCTGCATAGAACTTACATACTTCCTTTTCAACGGTGGGGGCCATATTATATATAGCAGCCGTATTCGTATCAACTGCCGCATAATTTGGCATATTAACTCTGTTGGTATTGGTATACCACGAAGGGTCAAGTACAATCACCGCCTCATATCCATCATCAAGAACCTTATTAATATCATCATCATATGAAGGGTCTGAGCCTGCAAGAGTTATCTTGTAGTTAACAGCCGAGGCTCCTGCTGCTGCAGGATTAATATTGTAATCAGGGTCTGACGGTGTTAAAGCCACCTTAGTGCCATACTTAGTCTCTATTTCCTCAAGTGTAAGATGTTGAATATCTTCCATAATATTCTCGGCAGCATTGGTTGCTCTCATCTTAAGCTTAGACTTGGCCGTCGTATTGGCTGAAGTAACAAACGACTTAAACACAGGGATACATATTATTGCCAGAATAATTACGGCAATAAGTACCTCGAGTAAAGTAAAACCATCACTATTCAGTTGATTATTCTTCCTCGTCTTCGTCAACTTCATCCTCATCTTCATCGCTATTATCATCTGCATTGTTAAACGCATCATCGAAGTTATAATCACCATATGGATCACGAGATAATTTCTCTCCATCCTCTTCATCATGAGCGATTCTAAACTCCTCAAGAGAAGCGTCGCCAATATGGAAGAGGTTACTCTGTCCCTTAGGTACTGTAGGTACAAATACAGGTGAGTATTCTCTGCCTGTTCCCTCAAGATAATACTGTTCAACCCAGATTTCACCGACAATACATCCGTATTCTTCATCGTACTCTAAGCTAAGTGACATAAGAGAATTACGATTGTGCTGTGAGTTTAAGAATTCAAACAACTTTAACATACCGGCATTGGAACATCTGAAGTTCATTCCCGTAGGGAAACCGTAAAGCGTATAATTCGCTGTTATCTCCTCGATATCCTCGTCCATAAATGTCCTGGTGCCGTCTCCGTTATCGGTCACTTCGGCATCACCTGTATCTGTTACTCCTTCAACAGCTACCACGTCAAGTTCTTCAATTTCCAAATCATTAAATCTGATATCTTCGGGATATGCTTTATCAAAATTATTCCAAAGCATAGCAGCATCATCAATCTTAATATCTACCGGATAATGGTCTACAATTGAATTAAACTCGTTCTGATTGCTTACAATACCAAGTTCATATTCATCCAGTCTTGCATTGGCAGCTTCATAAGCTTCTGCCTTGGGCTGCAAAGATGCGCTTTCTGCCTGAAGTGATGCGGTCTTATCCTTGTAATCCGTATATACGAAGAAATATACAAGAACTGCTATCAAAACACCAAGCAGACCTATTAACATGTTTATTTCTTTTTTGGTAACTTTCATCTTATGCATCCTCCTCTACTTCTTCATCTACAGGATCTAGGGATGCAAAATAAAGATTTACTGTGAAGGTATATACCATTTCACCTAGATCATTCTCTTCATACTTAACTCCTTCAAGTTCAACCGAAGAGAACATTTCATATGATTGTAATTTATCAAGTGCGGCAACTACTTCATCCTTGCTAAGAACCATTGCCTCAAAAGTTACCTTTTCGGTATCTGCTTCCATTGAATTAAAGCAAATGCTGTAAGGCAAATCACTTTGCATTTTAAGAATGAAATCAGGTAACTGACTAAGCGTATTTGTAGCTGCCTTTTCAATTCCTCTTGCATACAGAACCTGCTGCTCAGACTGCTTATATTCTATGTATTTGTCGTATGCAGGCTGAAGAGATTCAATAGTCTTTTTATATCCTTCATTAGTCTTCTTGGCATCAAGATAAGGGAAATATGAAAGTACGAACAATACAGCAGCTGCTATTATTCCAACAACAAGAATGCCTAATGCGATAGCTGTTCCTGCCGGAGAATCAGCCGACACATTACTGCTGCCGCCCTTACCGTTTCCGGCCTTTTTAACTTCGTCATGATCTGCATAGAATGAAACGGGCGCCATAGTAGCACCGATTACGGTAACGTACTCTCCGTATGTAACATCCTTAAATACCTTTTCGATATCTATACCGGCTAAATGAGTTAAATTTCTTACTTTAATATCAAGTTCATTGCTAAGTAATGCACCGATTCCGCTAAAGTCGGCACCGATACCTGTTATCAATGCACTCTGAATAGGTCTTGAAGAGTGATTAGAATTATAGAAATCAATAACTCTTAAAATACCACCTGCAAGAGAATGAAGGGAATCTGTAACTGCTCTCTTTTCGGTTCTTATTATCTCAGCCTGAGAATCGGTTGCATCTTCCGTTGCCATTGATGCGCCCTGGAAGTTATTAAGAATAACTGTTTTACGGCGAACCAGTTCAAGAGCCTCGGGATATGTAGATGCAGGGCCTAAATGCTTCGTTGTGCTAAGTACTGTCAGGGCTTCATCAATACCGTAAGGAATAGTACGGTTAAGGGCAATAACACCATCCTCCATAACCATAAGAAGCGCACTACGTTCATCAATCTTAACAATTAACTGAACGCCGTCTTTACATTCTTCCTTAGCTGCCTGATAAATTGAGTTACCATTATAATCAATTGTTGTAATTTCCAAGCCAAGAGCCTTAGCTAAATTCTCATAACTTATTATGATAGGCTTCGGAACTGCCAATACTAGAATCTTATATCCTGTAGGTCTTCCCAAAGATTCCTTGGTTTCCTTCTTAGCACCCTCTTCTTCGGAATCGTTCTTGGGAAGTGCATTGGAATTATCTCTTACCACACCGATAATAGAGTGGCTAAACATATAAGTACTGGGATCTACCGGGAAGTAATCTGCCAAATTGGCTCTTACAACATCGGTAATCTGCTTTTCCTTAACATAAGGAATAATTGCTTCTCTTGTTGCAATTCTGCTGCTTGCAATAGTAAAAACTGCTTTTCTCGTCTTAATCTTGTGAGAATCCATCATTTCGTTAAATAAAGTAACGAAATCATTGGATACTTCAATTGCACCGTCTTTGAGCATTCCCTCAGGAGTTTCAATGACGAAGCTGCCCAATATCTTGGGGGTCTTGCCATTTCGCTCAATTTCGCAGACCTTGGTAAGCGAGTAACCAATTTCTACGCTCAAAACTCTTTCAGCCATTTTAATTTTTCTCCCTTTTCCTCATTAATGAGTTCTATAATTAATTATCTATTTATATACCCAGCAATCCTAAATACCAGGTCAAAAGTTCATTTCCAAACAACGCTGCCACGAATATTCCCATTGACAAATACGGGCCAAATGCCAATACATGGTCGGCCTTCGTAACTTTCATCCTGACAACATGAATGATTGCGCCAAAAACGCAACCTAATAAGAAGGATAGAATAATGAGTTTCCATCCAAGTAATAATCCGGCGGCTGCCATAAGCTTCATATCTCCGCCGCCCATCCCGCGTCCGCGGGTTGCTAAAATTATAATCTCAATAAACACACTGACTGCGAAAAAACCAATCACATGATTAAGCCAGTCTTTATAATGAAGCGCAGTCATTATTACACCCAGTACAAATATAAAAACATTTATACCAAAGGGTATCTCATAAGTTCTAAAATCGATAACACTAAGCACAATAAGTGCTGATATTAACAGGCAATAGAGTAGGGAATCTATTGTAAGCCCATTAATAATAAATGTAATAACATAAAGCACCCCGTTCAGTCCCTCGATAAGAGGGTACTGAACAGAAAGCTTCGTTCCGCATTTGCGGCATTTTCCTTTTTGAACCAAGAAACTGAAAAGCGGTACTAATTCATACCATTTCAGTTCATGACCGCAGGTCATGCAGTGCGAACGCACAACTACAATATTCTCTTTTAGTGGTATGCGATATATGCATACATTTAGGAATGAGCCTATCACTATACCGTAGAGGAAGATAATAGTGTAGAGCACAACTAGCGGAAATGTGGTCATAAATTGCTCAACTTGCTAAATTAAGGAGTAGTAGAAACATAGTCGCTACCATCAGCGTTAAAATAATCAGCATGAACACCTGCTGCAGGTGCTGTCCATGTATATGTTGACGTATTGTATGACCAAGTAAATGTACCCTGCCATTTTGATGACTTCGTCTTAATTCCTGCATCTGCAACACCATATTCTTTTACAGAAGTATCAGATTTGATAGCACCGGTAGCACCTGTTGTAAGCGTAACATTAATAGTTGTCGGAAGAGTTGCACTGCTGCCCTTATCAGCAACATATGTCTCAACAGCTGTCTTAACTTCTTCAACATTCTGTAAGTCTGTAGATTCTCTTGACTTTTCAACGAACTTAAGGAACTGAGGTGCTAAAACACCAACTAAAACTGCCATAATGGCAATAACGATGATTAACTCAACAAGTGAGAAACCTGAATTGTTCTTTTTCATAGAATAATCTCCTTTTCTATTTAAAATATATCTTAAATCTCCGCCCCTACACCGAAGACTTAATTCAAAATTATAGACTGTCAAGTGCCGAATACATTGTAAGCATAGGAGCCATAACTGCACCGATAAGTACACCGACAACAGCAGCAAGTACGATGATAATCATAGGCTCCATAGCAGCCATTAATGACTGTACTGCCATCTCTACCTCTTCATCATAATAATCGGCCATCTTGGTAAGCATCTCTTCTGTATTACCTGCTTCCTCACCAATTCGTATCATGTGGTACATCATAGGAGGAAAAATGCCCGATTCTTCAAGAGGAACCGACAACGGAACACCCTTTACGACCTCTTCTTTTGCATACTTCATGGCATCCTTAAACAAAAGATTCTGCATTGTATCACCCACTATATCAACCGCCTCTACCAAAGGAACGCCGGCCGCAAGCAGTGTTGATAAGGTTCTTGCCACCTGCGAGCAGGCTGACTTTGTAACCATATTTTTCGTAACACCAAACTTAAGGGCAACAATACTTGTAAGACGTTTACCGCTCGGAGTTGAAAGATACGTCTTGATAGCAAAAACAAGTGCACCAATAACTGGGACAAGAATAAACCATTTTTGAACTATAAAATCCGACATGGCAACGACCGCTTTCGTAATGCCTGGTAATTCCGTACCCAAATCTGCGAACATATCTGTATACGACGGAATAACAACTACCAGCATTACAATTACTACTGCAACAGCTACTAACGCAACAACTATAGGATAAATCATAGCCTTTTTAATAAGAGCTGCGGTCTTTGCTGATTTTTCGTACTGATCAGCCATTCTCTCTAACGAAGTTTCCAAGGAACCTGACTGCTCACCCGCATTAACGGTAGTAACCATTAAGTCAGAGAAAATCTTGGGATGCTTAGCAAGTCCTGCGGCAAGCGGTTCACCCTTTTCAACCTCTGACTGAACCTCACGAATGGTTCTTGCCAACACTACATTCTCAGTCTGCTCACGAAGTAAGTTCAAGCATTCAAGAATTGACACACCGGCTCTCGACATTGATACGAACTGTCTGCAAAATACTGCCATATCACGAGGTCCCGGCTTCTTATCAAAGCTGATGCTGATATCTTTGTTAAGTACGCTCTGCTCGGACACATTGGTAACAATAAGTCCTTTGCTCTTAAGCTGAGCTCTTGCCAGTTCTTCACTATCAGCCTGAATTGTTGATTTCATTACTTTACCATCGGCCGCGATGGCTTCGTAGGCATAGTCTGCCATTTTAATTTTCTCCTTTGCTATGCTGATAATCAGCGCTTATTCATCAAAACTTACTTTTTTCATTTCTGTTACAGAAGTAATACCCTGTAACACATATCTTGTGGCACTCATTCGAAGAGTACTCATACCTTCTTTTAATGCCTGGTTCTTAATATCATCGGCACTACCGCCCTTAGCAATAACAAGTTTTAAGTCATGCGTCAGTTCCATAATTTCGTATACACCGATACGACCTTTATATCCTGTGTTATCGCAAAGTTTACATCCTCTTGGTCTAAATATCTTAAGTGGTTCGGCCTGTGGCTTTACGTTAAGAATAGTCATTTCTTCCATATCAGGTATATACTCTTCCTTGCATGCCGGGCAAAGGCGTCTAACAAGACGCTGTGCAATGATTCCGACCGTTGAATCTGCTATCAGATAGGGTTCAATTCCCATATCCTCAAGACGAGTTATCGTACTTGCCGCAGAGTTGGTATGAAGTGTAGATACAACCAAGTGACCTGTAATGGATGCCTGAACCGCAATAGATGCTGTTTCATTATCACGAATCTCACCAATCATGATAATATCAGGGTCCTGTCTTAAGATAGATCTTAGAGCCGATGCGAATGTTAAATTCGCTTTGTTATTGGTCTGAACCTGATTAATACCATCAATATTAGCTTCGACAGGGTCTTCTACCGTTATGATATTAACTTCCGAACTGTTAAGTTCCGAAAGTGCCGTATACAATGTTGTCGATTTACCCGAACCTGTAGGTCCCGTAACAAGCAGGATACCATGGGGATTTGAAATAATATGGTCGAAAACCTTAAGCTCCGAATCCGAAAATCCAAGGTCTTTCTTTGCCCTTGTAAGAGCGGTCTTCGACGTAAGTCTCATAACAATCTTTTCGCCATAAACCGTGGGAAGCACAGATACACGAATATCAAATTCCAATCTGTCAACCACTTGGGTAATACGACCGTCCTGAGGCTTACGTTTCTCAGCTATATCCATTCCACCGATAATTTTGATTCTGGCTACAAGGGCTGGAAGAATTCGATGGGAATATGTATTTCTCTCATATAATGTACCGTCAATACGATATCTGATACGAACCTGTCTTTCCATAGGTTCGATATGAATATCCGACGCTCTTTGACGAACCGCCTGTTCAATCATTGATTTAACGAGCTGTACAATAGGAGAATTATTAACATCCTCTGAGTACATATCCTCGTCTTCTTCAACCTCGGCAGCTTCCTTGCCCTTGGTATATTCATCAAGCTGTGAATTAAGTTCACTTTGGCCAAAGAGTCTGTCCAAAACCATCAAAATACTCTTCGATGTTGCAACAACAGGCTCAACTGTCATATTGGTTATAATCGAAATATCATCCATAGCTGCCATATCCATGGGGTCTGCCATGGCAACACGAATCATATTGGGATTATTATCCGGTATTTCAAAAGGAAGAACCGTATACTTCTTAAGTATCTTTTCATCAACCAGATACTTGATAGAATCCGGTATTTCCAAATCAGAAGCATTAATAAGTTCAAAGCCCAGCTGACTTGATAAAGCAGATGCTATGGCCTCTTCTGTGGTAATCCCGGCTTCAACCAGGGCTACACCAAGTTTTGTACCCTTTTGTTTCTGGAGTGCAAGTCCTTTTTGAAGTTGTTCTTCCGTAATGGCGCCACCATCAATCAAGATGTCGCCAAGACGCTTTTTTCTTTTAAGTTCCATTGACTAAATAGGTTTCTTTCGTTTTGATGGATTTATGGTTTGTTAACCCTGTACATATTGTTAGGGTGTGAATCATATCTTCGTATGCTGTCTAAATTAAAGGGATTATGGGTTTCATCTGATTCATGCCAGTAAACATACACATACTCCTTACTGCCATCAATAAATGTTACCAAATCGCCGTTAATAATTTGTCCCGGCATATAAACACGATCGGATTCCTTATACGCATTTTTCCCCGTAATATCAATCTCATAATTATTACCGGTTAACTGAACGAGATAATTAGGATGCAATGCCGAATAATATTCAGGGCTCATTGCTTCATGATACCATATCTTCTGATCGCCGCTGGCTTCTACATAAACGAACTGCGATCCTGACAATGATGTAAACACACCCGAAGGAGCCTTTAACGTTATGTACATGTTGTTATAGTCGCCCGTTAAATCATATTTATTACCGTCGACCTCGCTGCCATGACTGAAATAATTCGCATCCCACCAGGTCATATCATCGGCATAGGGCCAAACCTCACCGGTCTTAACGCCAATCCATATAGCGTATAAATCCATATCGCTCATTATAGGTGTCGAAAAATCAAATGCATCCGTAGGCGATGCGGAAGCACTCTCTGCCCAACATGCGAATGTTCTTGTTTTAGTATTGGCCAGATTTCCGGGATTCGCGACTCTGTCACCTTCAGCAACTTCCTGAGGATTAGTGAAATTAATTGTTCCGTATCCATTCTCATGGAATCTAACTTCATACTTAGTCGTTGGATCAGGTGTTGCCGTCGGCTCCGGTTCCGTTACCTTTTCATCATCGGTAGACGTAGTCGAGTTAGTATGCCACTCAACTAAATCAACAGAGACTGTATCGCCGCAGTCCGGGCACTTAATCCACGCAGTATGACTCGTTGCATCAACGCCGTAATTACCGGCTGTCGTATAGGAATTACCGCTGTTATTACCCTTCATACGGCAATTACGATACTCGCCGACTTCGCTTTCAACAGGCTTAAATGTTGTAGTCCATGTGCCGCCGAGGGATTGAGGGATTACCTTTCCCAAACTCGTGGCATCAAGTTTTATATCTGCAATAGACGAATCGAACAGGCATCTTTCATAAACAGCAAGAATTGCTTCTCTATTTTGCCTGCAAGATTTCTTTTTATTTTCTTCAATGTTTTTAACAAACGCAGGAATAAGAAGTCCGATAAGGACTGACATTATCGCAATAACTATCACGAGTTCCACTAAAGAGAAACCCGCAGTTTTAGCGCATTTTATAGAATTAATATTTTTCCTCGTCCCCATCATTCAAACCAACTTTCGTCAAAAAAACGTAAAAAGCCTTGAATAATTATAACATAAGCATCTATTTTGCACAATAAAAGCATTCTGAAATAGTTCACAGAATTTACAATTTTTGAGCCTATGATTTTTAGCAATTTGCATATCAAAAAAATTGCTTTGGGATAATCAAAAATTGCTATTATCTAATAGCATAGTATTATACCCAATATCTGGTACCTTTATATTTTTTGACCACAACCACAGCCTCAGAGACATATTGAAAAAATCAGCAAAAAGGCAGTTAATCTCAAATGTCACGCCACCTATAATATGTTATACATTCTTTGACTTCAATAGTTTTTTAGTACCTTAGCAAAATTTGAAGAAAAATATGGGTATTTTAGCAAAGGTTAGATTATTTTCCTCAAAAAATCAATTTCTCGAATTCAGCAAATACCGCTGCATAGTGACACTCTTCCGACAATTCCTTCTCATCTGCATATCTTATGACCTGAAGTGCTCTGTTTTCCTCACACTTTTGGTCCAAGAACTCTACCGCAGCCAAAGCTTCCTGTGTAATTCCTAACAACGCATTCTCGAAAAAATTCCAACTGAACGTTGGAATTTTACCGTGACAGTAAAGCCACAGTCTCGACGACATGTTCGTTGATTAACCAACTTTACTATCATCTAATTTAAGATATTTCTCTACAATCTTCATTGTCTCTTCGATACTTCTGCTTTCATCTTTCAAAAGGACATGAAAGCCTGATTGAAGAAACATTTCATAATTCTCTTTGGAATTAACTTTTGACAAGCACTCCCTGAAATTGGTTATTGCAGCCTCAGGATCTTTTTCCTTTAACAATAGCTGATATAGAAACTGTTTTTCCTTGTCTGGTCTATCAAAAAAACGTGACACGGAAATTTTGGGGTCCGCAAGCATAATCATTACATGATCAATATCAGAAATATTCTTAAGTGTTTCCAACGAAATGTTAGTATCTACAAATATCGGCTTATCTGTAGTTTTAACCATCTTCTCTAATATTCGTAATTCAAGAATCTCACATTCCTTACTAACTCCGGCGATCCAGCATGCATACTCGTCCGGTGTTCTTCTTATAAATTCCGCCCAATCTTTAAGATTAGCTGTATATCCAAGATTAGGGAACTCATTCCAATCAAGGTTATCCATTAAAGTTTCATGATAATTTTCCTCGCATGCAATTCCGTTATATTTTTCTACAAGTCTTTTTACCATCGTAGATTTTCCGGCATATGCTGTTCCGTTAAAAAAATAAACGTTATCAAATTTCATGTCATTTTTCCTCGTATATGAAAAGTGCCAAATAAACCGTACTCCACCTATAATCACGAATCAAAAGTAGCCTCTTGAGCATCCTCATTCTTTAACACGTAATAATCCTCAGCATCGATACCAACGTTTCCATACGATGTTGCTTTGGATTTTGGTTCATCTTCTGAAGTAACGCTACCGTCTCGACGCCATGTTCGTTGATTAACCGAATGGCTACAATACCCCAATATTATCTTTTCTCGTAATCTATCAATGTCATCTTATCGTTTATAATATGTTCTTCACCGACTCGAACAAAGCCACATTTTTCATATAAGTGACAATTTGCCGACTCCTGCAAAATTGTATCAAGCTTCCACACCTTCGCATTGGGGTACAGCATAAATGCCTTTTGGATCGCCACAAATCCAATTCCATGATTCTGATATTTAGGAAGAATAAAAATAGGACTTATATATAAACATGACTCTTCCGAATCCGATGATTTGCCTCCTATATTGATAGCTCCAACCCTTGCTCCATCCTTAACTATAAAATAATACTTCCTGTTTTCCTGAGCGGCCCTGCCTTTTACTCTTTCTAAAGACTCTACAGCCGGCGAACCCTCATCATGATATTTTTCATATAAAGGCATGAAGCTTTCAATCTGCATATCATAAAGCTGCTCTATTTCATCTTCTCTCACTTCTTCAAGTTTTACCCTGTTCATCATTTCAGTTATACCGCTTACTCTCATCTGTTCATAATAAGCTTTATACCTATAAATACTACGTTCACTGATATTATTGCGCTTAGCAATCTCCACCATAGTCATTCCAGATTCATATCCGGCCACAAAATCATTGTAAATAGTCATCCACTTTGCGTTATGCTTCTGTCTGCCACTCATTTTGCGTTTTTTATAATAATCAAGTTCTTCTGTTAATTTGGCGTTCTCCTTCTCAAGCTCGGTGATACGATTTAACGCCTCTTCTAAACTAACTGGATTATTCATAACCAAGCCTCCTCATATGTCGATATCACTTTGTCTTATTATAATACAAACGAAAACAATTGGAAGTATATCTATCTCCTTTCAAAAATGTATTGCATTTTCTCATGGGTTGATTTAATATAAGCATCAAGAAATGGGTTTTTTCCCAAGTAAAGTCTTATGACTCCAACGGGTTGCTCGTTTCTTTTTTTATGTCTATTACATCATATAAATACATCTTCCCATCGCTAGAATGCCTAATGAGTAACGAAGCATGAAAAATGTTATAAAGCTTTACTTCACCATCATCACCATACACCGGCAGCGCAAATCGCGAATCATATCTATACCAGCCATGTCTTGCATTCCACTGATGCGTATTACATATCATTTATGAAAACTATATTTTTCCCGTCAGCATCTTTTATAACGGATATGTTTCTCGTGAAAGTAAACAAATTGTCTCGACATCGTTAACGCTGGGCAACAATTTCCCTATCGCTTTGATGTTGCAACAACCATCTTGCCATTAAATGTAACTACACCTAATGTTTTCTTTATTGCCGGTGATGCCGGAGGTATAAATGCCGCAATTTCTATCGAATCACTTTCAAACTTTCCAAGATTAGTTATGCTTAAGCCGTCTGCATTTGCAAATCCAAAGAATGCGCTACCTATAAACCGTGCAGCCTTACTGCCATATCCACACCTTGCCGAAGCAAAAGCAGCGTCTAACAATTCACCGTTTAAATCTGCGTAACACTGCAGGACAAGGTATAAATCTCGCGGATTACGAATCTTCCCATCCACTTCACTTTGAATCCGGCGAGCAACCTCCCACACTTCTTGCGATTTTCCACAATATTCTACAGAAAACGCCGTCGAATAATTACCAAGAGCTCCCTGATTATAGCATTTCAATCTCTCACGCAGGTCGCAGGCAATGATTACTTTATTGGTTTTCTCTTTTAAAATCATAGACGCAATAAGATAATCATTCACAGAAACCTGCTCTTTATGACATTTTTCTACAATCTCCTTATACTCTTCATTCGGTAATATGCTTATCCCATGACTTACCTTATATTTTTGATTAAAATCATTTGCAAGCTCAAGGTATTGAGAATACTCGAGTTTATGTTTTTCTTTTATCCACTGTCTATTAGCCCACTTTACCAAGACCCGGCTAATAAACGGAAGATTGGAATTATCAGGCATGTCCTGCTTAGATGCAATAAGGTTTTCCTCCGCATATTGAGGTTTTGTTCCATTCACATAGCATGCGGCAAGTTCCTCAGCTAATGCAATTGCACCTCTACCATCCGTGAGCAAATGATGAAATACCAGAAGTAAAACGATATGCTCACCTGCTTTGTACGATACAACCTTTAGCATACCTTCCTGATGCAGATTCCACTCCTTACTCGTAAGACGTTCATAATCTGCCTGTATCTTCTCATCGTATATGTCCGAAACAGTTGCTTTTTCAAACGATATTTCAATTTTTGATTCTTCACCTATATTGTAATAAAATGCCCCATCCGTACTATTTCCAAGAAGTGCTCTCAGAAAAGGATGTGCTTTTGCAATCAAGTCTAACGAATCAATCAGCTTTTTCTCATTGTATTCATCCTTTACTTCGATGATAATTCCAAAATTCATTTGGGGACACATTAAATGAGCTCTTTCAGTATATATTTTTTGCATTGCCAACCCTCTCTTCAATCTTTAGATTTTCCATACATCCTGTCGCACAATTTCTATACATCAAGGCTATCTTTATTGAGCATAAAGTCAAATATTCCAATCACAGTAATTCCCTCTTCAGTTCTCCAGACAGGTTGATTATTTCCTACAACAATAATTTTCTTAAAAGAATCCGGTATTCTGACCAATGACGCCTGTTCCTGCAATATTTTTTCCCGATCCGGCAAAGAAAAAACAGATTGTATGTAGTACCGCTTGCTTGCCTGATTGATTACAAAATCAACTTCTAATTGCTTGCGGACCTTTCTCCCGTTCTCTTCAATTCGTATTTCCACAACGCCGACATCTACGTTATATCCTCTGTAAATCAGTTCATTGTATATTGCATTTTCCATCAGATGTGTTTGCTCAAAC
>JAZUIS010000079.1:0-18796 GCA_045642345.1 Lachnospiraceae bacterium | reverse complement strand
CCCAAAAATTCATGAATAAACGGTGAAACCGAATGACCGAGAGGATGACCGATTAATCCCGATAATCTATCTTCCTTCATATAGATACACCTTTCCGTTCTTTTTACAGAAGGACTCAAAACGCTTAAGAATCACTTTTTCAAGTATACGCTTTAAAACAATCTGAATCTCTTCCTTTTTATCAATCTGCTTAACCAGAATAGACAGGATTCCCGTTCTTTTGGCTCCCCA
Source organism: Lachnospiraceae bacterium (assembly GCA_045642345.1). Taxonomy (GTDB): domain Bacteria; phylum Bacillota; class Clostridia; order Lachnospirales; family Lachnospiraceae; genus JAILLW01. The sequence continues at coordinate 18,565 of JAZUIS010000079.1, read as the reverse complement.
TATATCGGTAAAAAGCTGGTCCCCCACAGTCAGTGTGTTTGAATGATTCGTATTCATCAAGGCCATGGCATGATAATATCCCTTCCTTGAAGGTTTATTTGCTTTGTACAAATAAAGACAGTCAACTTCATCATTAAACATTTTTACTCTGGGTTCTTTATTGTTTGATAAGAACAGGATGCTAAAACCAATATCCTTAAGATGTGCTATAAGTTCCCTGGAACGTGCATCGGCAGGCGCTCCGTGTGGAACAAGTGTATTGTCTATATCAAAAATAATGCCTCTGTATCCATCCCGATACAGGGCGTCAAAATCAATATGATATGTTGAATCGTAATATTTATCAGGGAAAAAAGTATTAAACATATTTTCGATTATAGTAAAAGCCCCCTGCTTATGCAAGGGACTTTACCACCAAATTCTTTTAGGAGTTATATTGAAATGAGGATTCATGTTAATTACTTAGCCATAACGATTCCGTCATCAGTGAACAAATTCTTTGAGCTGCCGACGAAATAGTTGTAATCCTGAAGGATATCATCCTTTTTCATATCGGAAATGGCTTTTTGCATATCAAGGGACTTGATAGGTGCATCCTTACCGATATAATCATAGGACTCTTCCTTATTGAAGGATAAAGATATATCTTCAAGGTCGGCTGTTGCCGATCTTTCGTCAATTTTCTTAATCTGTGAAGGTGAAAGTGTTTCTTCCTTAACCGGAAGGGCTGCAGGGTTATCGGAATTCTTAAGTTCTTCATCCTGTTTACGAACGTCATCAGGTGTTACCTTAGGAATATCGATTCTGTATGAATTGTAGTTAGATAATCCATTATAAAACTGAATACCCATTGTCTGTCCCCCTTTCCCGATTTTTGCGGTAATCCGTTACCTCTTTTAGTTTACCATAACAAAAATTGGTTTACAATAACTAATTTACATAATGTACAGTTTAACTAACTTACCATCCTTGGTAAATAATATATCGGATTAAACCAAAGAAACTTTAGCGTCAATTTAATAAATATAAAAGAATAAAAATAGAGCCATATATCCACTATTAATGGCGCTTTCGCTCCGTTACTCTTGCGTACGTTACTAGGCTCGAAAGTACCTCGCCAAGTAACGCGTAGAGTAAGGCATTAATATTGGATATATGGCTCTTATAATAGGTTATCTATATTGACGACAAAAGTTCTTTAGTGTAAGCGTTTTGAGGGTTGGCGTAGACTTCTTTGGGTGCTCCCTGCTCTACTATTTCACCGTCTTTTAGAATCATAACTTTATCGCAAAGGTTATATACCACTCTAAGGTCGTGGGATATAAACAGAATTGACAAACCTAATGTTTTCTGGAGATTCTTAAGGAGTTCCAGAATCTGAGCCTGAATCGTAACATCAAGTGCCGAAACAGGTTCGTCCGCTATTAAGAGTTTAGGTTCCTGCATAAGGGATAATGCGATGCATACCCTTTGTCTCTGGCCCCCGGACAATTCTCTCGGGTATCTTGATAAGTATTCATCCGATAATCCCACAAGATTAATCATCTCCGATGCTTTTTTCTTACGTTCGGCAGGATCTTTTACATCATCAAGATAAAGGGCTTCTTCCAACAGCCATCCTACTTTCTTGGATGGATTAAGACTGCTGTAAGGATCCTGAAAAATCATGGAAGGATATGATTCTTCCATTGTCTTAATCTCGCCCGTATATGGAATAAGCGACAGGATTGCTTTGGCGATTGTTGACTTACCGGAACCCGATTCTCCAACAAGGCCTACTATCTGACCTTCCTCAATGTCAAAATTAACGCCGTGAAGGACTTCCTTAATAACAGTATGTCCGAACACGCCTCCCACTCTGCTCTTAAATTGTACTCTAAGGTCATTTACCTCTACAATTTTACTCATTGTTTCTACCGTATACATTTCCCTCAAGTTTAGGAATTGCAGCAATTAAATTCTTAGTATATTCTTCCCGGGGATTATTAAATATATCCTTTGTCAAACCTCTTTCAACAATATATCCGCCCTTCATAACAAGCACCTTCTCGCACAATGAATTAACAAGGCTAAGGTCATGGGAAATAAATATTATTGAAGTATGTCTTTCTTTGTTAATCTTCTTAAGCAGTTTAACTATCTGAGCCTGAATAGTAACATCAAGTGCTGTTGTGGGCTCATCCGCAATAAGAATCTTAGGCTCGTTAATCATCGCCGTTGCTATCATAATTCTTTGGCGCATACCCCCTGACAGTTCATGCGGATACTGATTCATTACAAGCTCCGGATCGCTAAGTTCAACATCATTAAGTATCTTAAGAACCTTCTCATATCTTTGTTCCCTGGTAAGATTGGTATGAATCCTAAGGGGTTCCTCAACCTGGTCATATATCTTAATAACCGGATTTAAGCTCGTTAAGGGCTCCTGAAATATCATACTTATTTCATTGCCCTGAATCTTACGAAGTTCTTCTCTGGGGCAGGTAAGAAGTTCTGTATCATTGTAAACAATGCTGCCTCTCTTCTTCATATCCTTACGGGACAGTAACCCTGCTATGGCAAGGGCCGACATTGACTTGCCGGAACCGGATTCTCCCACAAGACCCACAATTTCACCCTTCTTTAAATCAAGGTCAAAATCATAAACAACCGTCTCCGGGATAATATGATCGTGAAACTCAATATTCAAATCTTCAACATGTAATATGATATCTTTTTCCACTCTAATCTCTCTTCACTCTAATCTTCGGTGCCTTACCCGGTAAGTCACTCTATTCCTCATTAAGAGCATCGCCTATAAGGCTGAATCCCAATATCAGCAATATTATTGCAATACCTGGAAATAAGGCAAAATTCGGTGCCTTAAAAAGATATGCCTGTGCTTCGCTTAACATACGTCCCAGACTCGGTTCCGGAGGCTGTACTCCTATTCCCAAAAAGCTCATGGATGCTTCCGCAAGCACGGCGTTATTAAAGCCTATCATTATGGACGAAAGCAATACCGTTGTTGTATTAGGCAGAATATGAACAAAAATAATTCTTAAATCGGAGGCTCCCAGTAATTTGGCACTCTTAACATAATCCATATTTTTGCACTTAAGGAATTCCGCACGCACAATTCTGGCAAAACTGGGGATAAATGCGATTCCCAATGCAATCATAACCTGGTATGTTCCGGGGCCCAAAAGACTTATAAACAATAATGCCAGCAATATGCTCGGGAAAGCAAATACCGCATCATTAACTCTCATAAGTACTTCATCTACTATCCCGCCGAAATATCCCGTAAGAGAACCAACTATAATACCGAAAAACGTTCCGATAATTACCGTTCCCAAAGCCACCTTAAAGGTAGCAAAGGTGCCTTCCATAACACGGCTTAAAATGTCACGTCCGAAATTGTCGCATCCGAAAGGATGTTTCAGGGATATCGGTGCGAACTTAAGTGATGCATCAATGGCCGTAGGGTCCAATCCGGGAAGGATTTTGCCCAGAAGCATAAACAACACCATAAAGCCCACTATAGAGCAACCAAGTATTAAATTGATGTTCTTTTTAGTTTTCATCAAGACTAATCCTCGGGTCTATCAAACCATAAACAATATCAACTATCATATTTACAACCAATACCAGAACGGCAATGATTACAATAATTGCCATTACAACCGGGTAATCTCTGTTGGAAATCGAAGACAGTAAAATTCTTCCCAGGCCCGGAATTCCGAATACCTGCTCTACAATAATACTTCCCGCAATGAAATCCGTAAGCGCCATTCCTATAAAGGTTATTACGGGCAAAATGGCATTTTTAAGTACATGATGATACAAAACATCATTGGTGGAATTGCCCTTTGAATAAGCCGTTCTTACATAATCAAGCTTCGATTCTTTAATTAACGAACCTCTAAGAAGTTTGATTGCCATAGTTGCTTTGGGAAGTGCAATCGCCAGTGACGGGAAAAACATATACCCTAAAAATCCCCAGAAATCTTTGTCATAGGAAACATATCCTCCCGGAGTAAACCACTTAAAAATAACTCCGAAAAGTAAGGTTATCAAAATACCTGAAAAAAACGGCGGAATTGCCATTATTACCTGATTGATTATCGTAATGGTTCTGTCGAGTACGCCCCCTTGATACTTAGCAATTCTTATACCTATGGGTATAGATATAACAATCATAAGTATGAACGCAATAATTGACATGGTAAGGGTAACCGGAACCTTATCAAGAACCATATCCGAAACCGGCATCTTGTAACTATATGATGTCCCCATATCTCCCGTAAGGAAATTTACAGCCCATCTGCCGTACTGAATAAGCAGAGGGTCGTTAAGGTGCATCTCTTCTCTTAGAGATTCAATTCTTTCGGGAGTAGCGTTCGTACCCAGCATTGATATGGCAGGGTCGCCCGATATGAAGTTGAATGAGAAAAAAACGAATAACGTTACCACGATAATCGTAATTATCATGGTAACGATCTTCTTTAAGGCATATTTCATAAATTACTCGTTGGCCAATCTGATAAGTGAAACATCCTGTACATACAAAGGATAGAATTCATATCCCGTATACTTTTTGTTAATTGCAACAAGTTCAGGCATATCCTGAATATAAACATTAGCCGCTTCGTTAGCTAAAATTGTTTCGCACTCTTTATAGTACTTTGTTTTTTCATCATCGTCAGTTGAAGTATAGGCTTTCTGGAAAGCTTCATCATACGCTTTTGAATTAAAGTTGATGAAATTCTTCGAACTGTCTGATGTAAATCTTTGAAGAAGTGCTGCAGCAGTTAAGGAAGAAGCATCAACGCCTACTACCGTAGTCGTATAGTTTCTGTCATTATAAACATCGGACAACCAGCTGTCCCACTCAATAAGCTTAATATTGGCTGTAACGCCTATCTTCTCAAACTGTTCCTTAAGTACCTGAGCTGTATCAATATGCTGAGGATAGTTGGAAGGTACTGTAATATCAAACTCAAATCCGTTCGGGAAACCGGCTTCATTTAACAATGCTTTTGCTTTATCAAAATCCTGGTTATATACATCATTAAGTTCTTCCATATAATACTTGCCGAATGCAGGGAACATGGAAGAACCGATTTCGGTTCCTTTGCCGTCTGACACAAATGTCATAATTTCCTGTGGATCAATTGCATAGCACAATGCCTGTCTTACTCTTACATCATCAAAAGGTGCAACCGCATTGTTAATGTAAAGAGCCTGAACCAGATTCATGGTTTCTTCCAATACATCAAAATTGTCCGAAAGCAAATCAGCCTGTGCCGTAGGAATTCTGGGCACCAGATCAATTGCGCCGGATTCAAGTTCCATGGCAATTGTATCCATATTACCTATAATCTTAAAGGTAACATTCTCGATATGTCCCGCTCTTTCATTATCATAGTAATCAGGGAACTTCTTAATAACAAAATTCTCCTGAGGTGAACGCGAAACAAACATATAGGGACCCGTTCCTATAGGATTGGTATCCGGTGTCTTGTTATTCTCGGGAATTATGGCAGTTGTCATATATGCCAAAAATTCCGTATCCGGATTATTAAGGTGGATTATGAACCTGTTATCGGCAACTTCGGTACTCTTAATATTAGAATACGCCGCTACAAGCGGGGTTCCACTGCTTGCATCGGCGCACTTATCGATAGAATATTTAACATCTCCCAACGTAACTGCGCTTCCATCGTGGAACTTAACACCATCTCTTAGTGTAAATGTGTAGGTAAGAGCATCATCTGATATCTCGTATGCACCGGCTACGGCAGGAATAAAATCACCATCGGAATTAGGCTTAACCAAGCCCTCAAAAACATTGAACAACACCTCTTTAGTTCCTGCCGCTTCAACCTTGTGTGGGTCAAGACTATCTTCTAGATCCTGAGGTATTCCAATGATGATAGACGAAGAATCGTCAGCCTTCTTATCACCTTTGCATCCGCAAAGTGCAATAGAAAGTGCACATAACATGAGTACCAAATATAGCCCTTTAAGACTAAATTTTTTCATGTTTTCTCCTCTCATGATATGAAATTTTAATGAATGTTAAATAAATAACAATCATTCCATAGACTAGTATATAAAAAAATGCCCCGATGTGCAAGCATCGGGGCATATGTTCTTAATTTAAGACAATTACTATTTTAATACCTTCTTAAGTTCATCCATAAATGTATTGATATCTTTGAACTCCCTGTATACTGAAGCAAATCTTACATAAGCAACGGAATCAACGTCCTTGAGCTTATCCATAACAAGTTCACCAATCATTGAACTTGGAATCTCACGCTCTTCCTTAGCGTAGATTTCTGTTTCGACTTCATCAACAATCTGCTGAATCTGCTTGGCAGAAACGGGACGCTTATGGCAGGCACGCAATACTCCTGATTCAATCTTTGCTCTGTCGAAGGTTTCTCTGTTTTCATCCTTCTTAACAATAATAAGAGGAATAGTTTCAACCTTCTCATAAGTAGTGAATCGTTTATCACATTCATCACACACTCTACGACGACGAATGGAATTATTGTCTTCAGCCGGTCTTGAGTCTATAACTCTGGTATTTTCATGACCGCAAAATGGACATTTCATATTTATCTCTCCCCCTAAATATATGGTGTGTTTGTTTACATAAACACATTATAAGGGGAAGTATGGGTTATGTCAACAAAATTATGTTAATCATTTTGCTCTAAACCCTGTATTTTAGGAATTATCCCAAAGGATTAATATAGAACTCCTTAAAGTCGCTGTATCCTTCAGCCGTTAACTGCTCTTTCTGGAACTTCTTATTCTTGTTCATCTTAACAACAAGAACCTGTTCGCCTTTGTTTCTAAGTTCCTGAGCTTCCTTTATTACCTGGCTTAATCTGTCCGAAGGCATATTCTTTTCAACAAGGAACGCCACCTTCTTGGAGCTTCCCGGAACAACAAATCCCGATTCCATAAGAAGAAGTATTATTCTTTCGAATCCTATGGAGAATCCGCAGGCAGGAACATTATTGCCTATAAATTTGCCTACCATTTCATCATATCTTCCGCCGCCTCCGCAGCTTCCGCCGAATTCCGGCATTGCAATTTCAAAGATTGTTCCTGTATAGTATGACATTCCTCTTACCAAGGTAGGATCAAACACCATCTTAAACTCGGCTTCCTTGGTAGATTCAACGGCAGTTATTATTTCCGTCAAATTGTCCTTAACTTCTGTGGGCAGGAATTCATTTAATTCATCAGCCAATGTCATAACGGCTTTAACACCGTCTTCGCTTCCGAGTTCATTTAACTTGGCAAACAAAGCAAGGTATTTATCTACACAGCCCTTATCAAATCCGTTCTCCAGAAGTTCTTCCGTAACACCTTCGATTCCAATCTTGTCCATTTTATCAAGGGTGATAAATACACTGTCAAAGGAAGCCTCATCAAAACCTGCATATGAAGCCATGGCCTTTAACATTCTTCTGTCGTTAATTCTTATTTCAAAATTCTTAAAACCAAGTTTGCCTATTGTAGTAGTGGTTGCAAGAATAAGTTCTATTTCGGCAAGATTAGAACTTTCGCCAAAGATATCAATATCGCACTGCATAAACTGACGATATCTTCCTCTTTGAGGTCTGTCCGCTCTCCATACGTTACCCATCTGAAGTGCCTTAAAGGGTGACGGAAGTTCGTTTGTATGATTTGAATAGTATCTTACAAGGGGAACCGTTAAATCGTATCTAAGGCCGCCGTCAACAACATCGATTTCTTCCTTAGCCGTCTCAAGATTAAGTTTCTCACCTCTTTTGAGAATCTTAAAAATAAGTTTTTCGTTATCGCCGCCCTGCTTATTTGTAAGATTTTCTATATTTTCAACACAAGGTGTTTCGATTCTTGTAAACCCGAATTTAGAATAAGTACTTGTAATAACAGAAATAACATAATCTCTTATTACCATTTCATCAGGCATTATATCCTTCATTCCCGTAACAGGTTTTTTACTTAAAGCCATCTTATCTCCTTTCGTTCTTACGCAACAACCTACAATTTATAATCTGCGCAAAAACCAGCCTATATTCTATCATATTATACAAAAAAAAGATACTCACGAAAATCACGTGAGTATCTTAAAATAGTCAAATTCTTTACTTTTAATATTATCCGCGGGGATGTGCCTTGGCATATACCTCTTTAATATGCGAATGATTCATATGAGCATATATCTGAGTGGTGGAAATATCCGAATGTCCCAGCATTTCCTGTACACTTCGAAGATCCGCACCGTTCTCAACCAGGTGAGCTGCAAAGGAATGACGCAGTGTATGAGGTGTTATGTCGGCTACTATTCCGGCCTTCTTCGCATAATACTTAATTAATTTCCAGAAGCCCTGACGTGACATCGGCTGTCCGGAACAGTTGGCAAATAAGTATTCCGAATTAGGATCTGCAAGCATTGCCTCTCTTGTTCCCGAAAGATAATTGGTAAGAGCCTTTTTAGCCTCATTTCCAAAAGGTATAACTCTTTCTTTATTGGCATCCTTACATACGATATATCCCATGTTAAGGTTAACGTCTTCTGTCTTTAATGTGATAAGCTCCGTAACTCTTATTCCCGTAGCATATAAAAGTTCAAGCATAGCCTTATCACGAATATCCTTGGATGATTCTCCCGAAGGCTGCTCCAATAATCTGACAACTTCGTTCATCGAAAGAATCTCGGGAATCTTCTTCTCAATCTTAGGAGCATGCAAATCAGTTGCTACATCCTCATCTACAATTCCTTCCTTTACCATATAATGATAAAAAGCCTTCAACGAAGCTATATTACGAGATATTGTAGCTGCAGAGAACTTATTCTTCTCAAGGTACATAACATATCCTGTAAGATTAGTTGCCGTAACCTTCTTAATATCGTTAATGCCCTGCTCCTGAAGGTATGTTACTACCTTATTTAAATCTCTGCGGTATGATAGTTCTGTGTTCTCTGACATTTTCTTTACATTATGTAAATATGTCATAAAACCATTAATGTATTCGTCCATTCGGTAACTCCCATACTGTATTAACGTTTACATAAACGCCGTGTAAAACACATTATAAACAGATTTTTGACAAATTGCAAACCCATTTTTTGCTTTATTTTCAAGGTTTTTTGGCTTTTATTTTGTCAAGTACAACATGGGGATAAACACCAATTTATGACTACTAGATATTGTAAAAAAATATCAAAAATAATAATAAAATAACATCAGTTTGTTTACATAAAAGTATATCATTATGATGTTATGTCTTATTATTTTGACAAATATTTATCCTTATAAGCAAGTATCGCGCATATTGTCTTGGAATCCTGTATCTCACAGGTGTATATCTTTTGACATAACTCATCCACCGAATATGCCTCATACTCTATATATTCATCTTCATCCAGGTGCTGATTGCCGGGTTTAAGATTTCTTGCAACGTATATATCAATGTTCTCATTGCAGAAAGCAACCGTAGTTTTAATTCGTACAAGTAATTCCAAATCCTCCGAATCAAAACCCGTTTCCTCCTTAAGTTCGCGTTTTGCCGCATCATAAGTCGGCTCGGTTCTTCCGTTAAGACCACCTGCCGGAACTTCAAGGGTATATCTTTCGAGGGCATTCCTGTACTGACGTACCATAATAATTCTTCCGTCCTCCAATACAGGAACCACAGCCGCCGCTCCCTTATGGTCAATAAGATCCCACTTGGCTGTTTTTCCGTCCGGCATAAGCATAGTATCCTGATAATAGTCTATGATCGAGCCGTTGGCTATTAACTGTCTGTCAATTCTTTTAATCTCTTCCATCTAATATCTCCTTATGTAAGATAATGCCATCGGATGTCCGATGGCATTAATACTACTGTTCCAATAATTTGTTTACACTTGCCAGTTTTACACAAAGCACGAATATTTCAAGCGCCTTCTCAAGTTCTTCAATCGGCGGGAAGGTGGGGGCAATTCTAATATTAGAATCATCCGGATCCTTATGATAAGGATATGTTGCACCGGCTCCCGTTAATGTAACACCGGCTTCCTTACACATTCCCACTATATTTTTGGCACATCCGTTCATTGCCTGGAATGATACGAAATATCCGCCGTTGGGATTAGTCCATGTTCCGACTCCCAAAGGAGCAAGTTCCTTTGTAAGTGTTGAAATTACCAAATGGAACTTCGGGCGAATAATCTCGGCATGTTTCTTCATATGTTTCTTCATGCCTTCTATATCTTTGAAATAGCGAACATGGCGAAGCTGATTTAACTTATCATGTCCGATTGTCTGTATTGTAACAATGCTCTTAACAAATTCAAGATTCTTCTTTGATGCTGCAAGTGCTGCAATTCCTGAACCCGGGAAAGTAACCTTGGAGGTTGAGCAGAACTTAAATACCATGTCGGGATTGCCGGCCTTCTTACATTCACTTAAGATTTCAAGAAGCTGGTCTTCCTTTCCATTATATAAATGATGAATTGTGTAAGCGTTATCCCAGTATATTCTAAAGTCTTCCGCTGCGGGCTTTAAATTGGCGAAGCGCTTAACCGTTTCATCAGAGTATGTGATACCCTGAGGATTTGAATACTTGGGAACACACCAGATTCCCTTAACTGCTTCGTCATTATTTACATACTTTTCAACTAAATCCATGTCCGGGCCTGTAGCTGTCATGGGAATATTTATCATTTCAATTCCGAACTGCTCCGTTATGGCAAAATGTCTGTCATATCCGGGTACGGGACATAAGAACTTAACTTTGGGAAGTTTGCACCATGGTGTTGATCCGCATACGCCAAGAATCATTGAACGGCATACCGTATCATACATAATATTCAAAGATGAGTTACCGAATACCATAATTTCGTCATCTTCAACTTCCATCATATCGGCCATCAGTTTACGTGCCTCATGAATACCCATAAGTTCACCGTAGTTTCTGCAATCTATTCCGGCTTCCGAAATAAACTTACTGTCCGGATGAAGGGTATCAAAGAAATCTGCTTCCATATCAAGCTGTTTAGCCGAAGGCAAACCTCTTGCCATATTAAGTTTCAATCCTTTGGCACAGGCTTCCTTATATTGTTCATTCAAGTCTTTTTGCAAAGACAATAATTCTTCTTTACTTAAATCCTTATACGCTTTCATACTAATCCACTTTCGTTACTACTTACAAAAATATACTGATTCGCCACAATCGGCATTGATTGTATACAATTATACAATTGCATTCCACTTATTGTACAACAGATATTTGGGATTATCAAGTAACAATAATATTTTATTTAGCCTCTTCGTAAGTAATGCCAAAAATTTCTCTTTCAACTATATACATATCATGAAGGTCATTATGTCTTACCGCAAAATAATCTCCCGGAAGTCCAAGCATATATTTTTCCGTATCCCAGGGAGTAAATATCTTAACTCTTCTGTCAAGCTGCTTGGCATAAATAAAGGTTTCACCGTTAGCTATGCATATTTTGGCATATTGCATTAATTCAGCGGACTTACCGTCAAGTCTGTTTCTCAAAGTGGGCTTATACTTGGGAATAACCACACCGTCCTCCATTGAGAAGGGCATATCCGTAACTTCGTATGACTCATGAAGTTTGGCAAGTTTGCTTGGATATGCTTCGCCTTTTATTCCAATCTTGATTACAATGTCATCTTCAATGGTAAAGTCAAAATCACCCTCTAATGTTCTTATGGTGGCGGGAGTTCCTGCCGGGAACACGTCTGTAGCCATTACATAGCCTAGAGGAATTTTCTTCTTTGCATAAAGCTTCATATCCGAAACATCCACATCATACTCTTTGGCACTTATTACTTCACAATTGTCAAAGTACTCATTTAACTTATCCGAAAAATATGCTTCGGGATGCAATGTGGGATATTCTTTTTCATAAAGGGTTTTATTAATAAAACCGCCGGCCTTTTCATGATGACCGCCTCCGGAACCGATTCCTTCAGCAAGATAGGAAGCCATTTCATCGGCATATACTTCTTTAACGCAGCTTCTTGTGGAGAACTTAAATCCATTGGGCCACTCATTAAATACAACACATGTATGAACTTCCGCAACCTGTAATAAAAAGTCCGAAATAAGACCAAGTATATTGGGGTCGCACTGTTCTGCCTTAATTATTGCGTATTTATGAATCGGATTGTAAATATGGCGGATCATTGCAACACCTGCAATATCAAGTTCAGCCAAAGAGAAATTCGAATTCTTTAATGTATGAATTGTGGTTTTTTCAAAAGGGATGGAATCTCTAAGGTCCATATCCATAGGATTTGCAATTTCACTAAAAGAATTGGTATCTGTGTAAAGGCCGTAATAAAGTGCTGTTCCAAGTTTAGTATCTTCTACTTCGATACCTTCCTTCTTAAGCATGTTCCATACCAGGGTTGAACAGCTTCCGAGTCCCGGCATAATTTCACTTAATTTAACATCGGTTATTTCTATCTGATGATGGTCAATAATAGCCATATCTACGCTTGGGATCTTAGTAACATTGCCGGCACCGTACTGACAGTCTACCGTAACAACCAGTCCCGGAAATACAGGGCTCTCGGTATACACATCTTTGTAGGTATATAAGAAATCATCCACATTCTTAACGTATTTAAGTGTATCCCCAATACCAAGATAATCTATCATCAGCTTAAGATTTGCTTTCTGAAGTTCATTAACACCCGCATAAACGAAGCAGACATCCTTACCTGCATCAAGGAAATACTTGTAAACCGCATATCCTGATGCTATTGCATCTGCATCCGGATTGTCGTGACACTGAACTATAATCGGATTGAAATTAAGTAATTCTTTAAGTCGCATAATAATCTCCACTCTTACATAGTAATAAACCAAACAATTTATTATAGCATATTTAATCATATTTCTTTAAACAAAAAGAAGTTCAATCAATAAATGATTGAACTTCTTAATAATTCATTAGGTTTACTTCGCGTAATCAACTACACGGGATTCTCTGATAACATTTACCTTTACCTGTCCCGGATATTCCATTTCGGATTCAATCTTCTTTGAAATATCTCTGGCCATAATAACCATATCTGTGTCGGTAACCTGTTCAGGAATAACCATAACACGAATCTCTCTACCTGCCTGAATAGCAAAAGATTTATCGACACCCTTAAATTCATTAGCGATGTCTTCAAGTTGTTTAAGTCTTGTTGTATATGTTTCGAGTGTTTCTCTACGAGCACCCGGTCTCGCTGCGGAAATTGCATCGGAAGCCTGTACAATACATGAAATAAGTGATGTGGCTTCAACGTCACCATGATGAGATTCAACTGCATTAATAACTGTAGCTGATTCTTTATACTTACGGCAAAGTTCAACACCTAACTGGATGTGTGAACCTTCCATTTCATGGTCAACAGCCTTACCAATATCATGTAATAAACCTGCTCTCTTGGCAACACGTACATCTAAGCCAAGTTCGGCAGCCAGCAATCCTGATAACTGCGCAACTTCAATTGAATGCTTTAACGCATTCTGACCATAACTTGTTCTGAACTTCATCTTACCAAGTAATCTTACAAGTTCAGGGTGGATTCCGTGAACACCAACTTCTAATGTTGCTGCTTCACCTTCCTCCTTAATCATAGTCTCAACTTCCTTTTGCGCCTTTTCAACCATTTCTTCGATTCTTGCCGGATGAATACGTCCGTCAACAATAAGCTTCTCAAGGGCAATTCTTGCAACTTCTCTCCTGATAGGATCAAAGCTTGATAAAACAACTGCTTCAGGTGTATCGTCAATTATTAAATCAACACCTGTCATGGTCTCAAGAGTTCTGATATTTCTTCCCTCTCTACCGATGATTCTTCCCTTCATTTCATCATTAGGAAGCTGAACTACAGAGATAGTAGTCTCTGAAACGTGATCTGCAGCACATTTCTGAATAGCTGTAACCACATAATCCTTAGCCTTTTTATCGGCTTCTTCCTTGGCGCGATTCTCCATTTCCTTGATCATCACAGCCGTTTCATGTTTTACTTCATCTTCAACAATTCTTAATAAGTACTCTTTTGCTTGTTCGGAGGTTAAACCTGAGATTCGCTCTAATTCATGCAATCTTTGTTCGTTCAGCTTTTCAATCTCTGCTTTATCCTTAGCTAACTCAGCTTCTTTTGCAGAAATGGCAGCTTCTTTCTTTTCAATTGCCTCAGCTTTTTTATCAATGTTCTCTTCCTTCTGCTGAACACGACGTTCATATCTTTGAGCCTCTGCACGACGTTCCTTGATTTCTTTATCAAGGTCGTTCTTAGCTTTAATCGATTCTTCCTTTACTTCAAGTAAAGCTTCACGTTTCTTGGTCTCAGCAGTCTTAAGAGCTTCATCGATTATTTCATTCGCCTTTGCTTCAGCATTTCCAATCTTTCCCTTAGCAACCTTTTTCTGATATGTTGCCGAAAGAATCCATGCCAAAGGAGCGGAAACAATAAGCGTTACGACAATTGCTATAACAACTGTCTGCATCTTAAGAGCACCTCCTATTAAATTTTCATTGTACTGTATCTATCATAGAATGCATATAAACACATAAATAGACGATTTAGCAAACTACAACGCTTATATTCTAAACTTTTAGGACAACAGTGTCAAGTAAACCGAACGAATTATGTTAATCATTTTTAGTAATATACTCTTCCAGCATTTGCACACGTTTGGCAATAATGTGCGCCAATGCATTCTGGGCTTCGGTTTTCTTGCGGCTTGCTATACACTGCTTAATCATAATAAGATTACGATCGAATTCGGATAATCCTATTTCTTTTGAATTTTTATGAATTCTTTGGACTGTCATGCCTGCGACCTGCCAGTTATTATGTTCTATAGCCTGACCCAGTTTTAAAAAATCTTTGCTCTTTAAAAATTCTTCTTTATCCATAATAAATTACCAAAATAACTGCAATAAACTCCTGTAAATTTTATCAGATTTCATCATAAGAATTAATGCACTTACGAATCATTTCCGGAGAAAATCCTTTCCTGTATAAAGATGCCAAAAGTTTCTGAGTTTCCTCATAAGAAAAATCTCTGTCAAAATAACCTTTTTTAGTAATAAATTTCTTAATCTGAAGTAATTCGACATCTGATCCATCCGTGCCTATTTCATCATCATATGCCCGAGAAATCACATCCTTGGGAACACCTTTTGATGTTAGATCCAGAAATATTTTGTTTTTATTCTTGCTTTCTTTATATGTGTAAATAAAATCACGGGCATATTGATAATCATCCAGATACTTATAGCTCTTAACATACTCAATGGCAATATCAACTATCCAGGGAGGATATCCCCCTGCTATAAGCTTATCGGTAAGGCCCTTAACGGTATACGGTCTTACCTTTAGAAGATTCATGGCGCGCAGTTTAGCCCGCTTAGGAAGTACCTCGTTCATTATTGTATTGTAGTTTTCGGCAGTAAGTTCCGCTCCTTCGGATATTCCGTATGTACAAAGTTCGCCTTTGTATAATACAAAGGCGAACCCGGAATCTAAAGTTATTTTAAATTTCTTAGTCGTTACTTCCTGAATCGATGTTACTGTCATTTGAATCCCCATCTATACCGTAATAAGCACGTACTTTAGCATTAATCTCATCAAATACCGCTTTATTGTCTTCAAGGTACTGCTTGGTGTTCTCTCTGCCCTGACCAATCTTGTTACCTTCATATGCGTACCATGCGCCCGATTTATTAACAATGTCTGCCTCGGCAGCCAAATCAAGTACATCGCCCACAACAGAAATTCCCTTACCGAAAATAATATCAAATTCTGCCTCTTTGAAAGGCGGATCAATCTTATTCTTAACAACCTTAACTCTTGTTCTGTTACCGATTGCTTCACCTGAAGACTTAAGTGTCTCTACTCTGCGGACATCCATTCTTACGGAAGAATAGAACTTAAGAGCTCTACCACCTGTGGTTGTCTCGGGATTTCCGAACATAACACCAACCTTCTCACGAAGCTGATTGATAAATACTACAGAACAATTTGATTTTGAAATAACGGCAGTAAGTTTACGAAGAGCCTGTGACATAAGTCTTGCCTGAAGACCCACATGAGAGTCTCCCATCTCGCCGTCAATTTCTGCCTTAGGTACCAAAGCTGCAACCGAGTCAACTACTACTATATCCATTGCACCGGATCTAACCATTGTTTCGGTAATCTCAAGTGCCTGTTCACCGTTGTCCGGCTGTGAAATATAAAGATTGTCAACATCAACTCCTATGTTCTTGGCATATACAGGATCAAGTGCGTGTTCCGCGTCAATAAATCCTGCGATTCCGCCACGTTTCTGAACTTCTGCAATCATATGAAGTGTAACGGTTGTTTTACCCGAAGATTCAGGTCCGTATATCTCAATAATTCTTCCCTTAGGAATTCCGCCAAGTCCGAGTGCAATATCCAGGCTTAAGGAACCTGTGGGGATTGTTTCAACATTAATAGTGTTAGCAGGATCTCCCAATTTCATGACAGCGCCTTTACCAAACTGCTTCTCAATCTGTCCCAGTGCTGCGTCTAATGCTTTAAGTTTTTCATCTCTTTCCATAAAAATAATTCTCCTTTAAAATGGGAACATTTGTTCTAACAATTATCAGAATAAAACAAATGTTCGATTTTGTCAACATCAATTTTTATAATTACAGTATATTTAGATATAAGTCCAAATAATTTCTCTTTGCTCGGGGTACTGGCAAGAACTTGCAACATGATATTTTCGATACTGTCAAACTACCATATATTTCTGTATAAAGTCAATCCCACAATCGGCCGCTTTTTATACATAACACACTTATTATCAAATAAAAAACTACCAATATAAATTACCGTGTTCCTTACGCCATTTATATTGGTAGTATCTATATTTAAATTATTATACGTTAATTTTCAACGAGGGACGAGTCCAGGTATTTCCACAGTTTCTCGTTAAGTTCATCCTGTGTTGCAGGCTTAAATACCGCATCTATGAAACCGTAACCGATATATTCCTCCAATGCTCCCTTAATGGCATTTGCTGTAAGAGCAATTTCAATCGTTTCGCTATTAAGTCCGTCCTGCTGAGCCTTGATGGCATTAAATGTTTCAATACCGTCCATTTCAGGCATAAGGTGATCCATAAATATAATATCGTATTTGGTTTCTTTTGTTTTTTGAAGAGCTTCTTCACCGCTTGATACACAGTCTATCTTTATCTGAGTATCCTTTAATAATCCGGCAAAGACCTTAAGATTCATAATATTGTCATCAACCACAAGGATTTTCGCATTGGGTGCTTTAATAAGCGCCTTCTTCGACTCTTCAACAATACGCTGTTCTTCCGTACTGTTAAAATCTCCTATGGGGTCTTTATTAACCATAGTCTGACGAATGCTGAAACTAAACTGGGAGCCCAATCCGTAAACACTGTCTACAAGAAGTTTTGAACCCATAAGTGTAAGAAGCTGAACGCAAATATTAATACCAAGGCCTGTACCCTGAATGTTTCTGTTTCGTTTCTCTTCTATTCTTTCAAATGCATCATATAATCTGCCTATATCTTCGTCTTTGATACCGATACCGGTATCCTTTACCACGAATTTAAGAAGCGAAGAACTTCGTCCGACACCTTCCAGAGTAACCTTTAATGTAACGGTACCGTTGTCGGTATACTTAATTGCATTCGACAACAGATTGGTCAGTATCTGCTTTATTCTCACATCATCACCCACAAGATTATTGGGTATATCTTTGTCAATGTCGAATACAAGCTTCAA
This sequence comes from Lachnospiraceae bacterium, assembly GCA_045642345.1. Classification (GTDB taxonomy): domain Bacteria; phylum Bacillota; class Clostridia; order Lachnospirales; family Lachnospiraceae; genus JAILLW01. The sequence goes on along the minus strand of JAZUIS010000079.1, from coordinate 762 downwards.
GTTCTTTTCTCTTGCCTTAAATGAGAATAAAGTAAATTCTTCTTTAAGTAATTCCTTCAAAGAATATTCAACATCAAGCAATTCCAGTTTGCCGCTCTCGATTTTTGAAAAATCAAGAATATCATTAATGATATTAAGTAAATTCTCACATGCCTGTGCAGAATCATTGGCATATCCTACAACATTCTTCTCGGTTGATTCCTTGGCAATCATTTCATTAAGACCGAGAATTGCATTCATAGGAGTACGAATCTCATGGGACATTCTGGCAAGGAAGGTACTCTTTGCCGTGGATGCCGCAATTGCCATTTCTTTGGCTTCTTCTGCCAGTTTCTGTGAAGCCAGAGCTTCCTGACGGGACGCCTGGGACTCAGCATATGCGGTTTCTGCAATAACCCTTGCCTTTTCTGCTTCAAGTCGCATATTATCGGCCAGTTCCTTGGCTTCTTCCGCCGCTTGTTTGGCCTTTCGTTCCTCTTCATTCGCAATAATAAGTTTCTCGTAATCCGGAGTTTCCATATATATCTGAAGCCATACTGTACCAAGCATTGTTCCGTACATGCTGAACAATACCTTCGAGTCAATTAAAAACTCCAGAGAAATCGAGCCAAAGGCTACTATGATAAAAAATATCATTCCGCCCAATATTCCGTCGCTAAAATGCTTACGATTCTTAATGGCAACAACCAAAATGACAATCATATTAAACGCCGGTAAAAGTAATTGCAGTTTCTGCAGCGGTCCGTCAATAAACTGACCGTT
>JAZUIS010000078.1:0-6676 GCA_045642345.1 Lachnospiraceae bacterium | reverse complement strand
ACTAAATATATATATTGATTATTCTTAAGAAATTCTTAATTTCATCATACAAAATCAAATGCATTTTCATATATTCTAACTTCGTCCCCCATAACGGAAACCACATCAAAACGCATTTGATAATTCATATATTGCTTATGTGAAAACATATAAAACTGCGAAGTTTTACATATTTTCTTTCTTTTTGAAATATTAACCGCTTCTTCGGGATAACCGCAGGCGTTGTTTTTCCTGTATTTTACCTCAATAAAGCAGATATAATTTTCCTTAATTGCAATTATATCTATTTCGCCGAATCTGCAAACATAATTATTTTGCAAAATCAAATAGCCTTTACTTTTTAGTAATGTACAGGCCTTTTCCTCATATTCCTTACCAAGTTGCCTGTTGTTCATAAGCCCTTTGCCTTGTCTATTTTTGCTTTTACCTTATCCATTGCATCAACGAATATCAGAATTTCAGCCACTACTTCATATAATTCCGGCGGAATTAATTCGCCGATTTCCAGCTTCGAAAGCGTATCGGCCAGTTTATCGTCCTGATGCACCGCAATATTGGCATCCTTTGCCTTTTCGATAATTCTGTCTGCCAAAGCACCTTTACCCGAAGCAATGACTTTAGGGGCATCTTCATCCGGATCATATGAAAGCGCAACCGCTGTTTTAATCTTCTTGTTTTCTTCTTTCATATTTACGCCTTTGCATCAAACGAGCTTGTTGATATTACCGATATGTTTTTGGAGCCTTCCACCATCGTTTCAAATACCGATTTACTGTCTTCCTTCGTAACAAATTCGCTGTTCATGGAGTATCCTCTGTTTTCAAGACGCTTATTAAGTATATCTATATTAGCGGCAATCAAATCAAGGGAAGCATCATCCTTAAGCACAAATTTCGTCTTAACGTTTTTGGCTTCATTCATCATAACATGTACATCCACCGGTCCGAGATTATCCATATCAAGATGAAGCAGTGCCGTAACATTACCATCCTTTTGAGCAAGGGACTTTTTGTTGGTGTACACGCACAATTCGCCGCTGGCATCTTTATTATTAAGTTTCAGCGGCATTTGAACATAATTAAAGGTCTGATTAAGTTCATTCATGAAATTAAGATTATTATTAATATTCGCTACCGCTTCCCCCAGTGGTGTATTGTTTAAGGAACTTGCCGTAAGGGAACCTGTCAGGGCCTTCATTTGTGTATTAAGTCTTTCGTACAAAGAAGATACATTATCCTTTTGCGACACATCTTCAGGCTTAAGCAAAAATTTTTCTTTTAAGGTTTCTTTAAAGGATTCCTTAAAATTATCGTCATTTAATAATCTTACAACATCACGTGTCAGTTTTTGTTTTTCATGCTCCGGAAGCTTATCGTTAATTAAATTATCAATGTCCGTAAACAGATTGTTAATTGTATTTTTAAATGTTTGATTTGTTTTTACTAAATTAATGTCTTTTTCCGCAGTATTTATTATTTCTGCCGAATTTGCCGCCGTTTCTTTGCCAGTTGCTAAACCATTCTCCTTTAAAACGTCATCCTTTAATTCAACTGTTTCTTTCGGGAACAGATTAACAATAACATCCTTTGCAAAATTTAACACTTCGGAAGGATTTTCGTTTTCGGATAACATGGTCACGGATTGACTGAAGGCATCTGCAACATCATTAAGGGACGAAGTTATCTGATGCTCATAATTAAGATAATTGCTAAACTGCGAAACCATACTTTGATTAATGGGTATATCAAGTCTTTTCATTGCAGATAGTATTTTAGGATCATATTCCGGGAATTCATTAATCTGCTTATTCATGACAAATAATGATTCCTTACTTATGGGAAGGCCTTCTTTCATCATTGCCTTTACCATATACTGCATCTTAGGATTATCCGGAAGTCCCGCATTATTTAGTGCAGACGAAATATTTGAATCCGTATTTGTATTTACGAACATTGGCGACAAAGATATATTCTTTGAAGAATTACTGTTGACAAGAAAAGTCATCAGCTGACCTTCCTTGGGCATAATATCGGAAGACACCTTGGCTTCTATAAGCTTATTCGAGCCAAGCGAAAGCAAAATCATATTTTCTTCACTCATAACGACTTTGCCCGTAATCGAACTTCCCACACTCAAAGAGTTGAGAATATCAAAGCCGTTTTGAAGGCTTTGTTCTATCATCGATAATTTTGCATCAGAACTCATGGCGATATCCGAATTGGAATCACCTAAAATATTTGCAGTATTAATCTGGTTAACAATACTGTTTATGTTCATACGAAATTACCTATAAACGACCTCCTGTGTATAGGTGTTGGGCCGTATTTTTTAATTGCTTCGATATGAGACGCACTTCCATAGCCCTTATTTGATGCAAATCCGTATTCCGGATAAATCTCATCATATTTAACCATAAGTCTGTCTCTTGTTACCTTTGCCACAATACTTGCAGCCGCAATCGAAACGCTTTTTGCATCCCCCTTTATAATGGGTACCTGAGGTATATCAATATGTGGAAGCTTAACCGCATCATTTAACAGTAATGTGGGCCTTGGATCCATCTTTTCAATAGACTGTTCAAATGCTTCCAGCGTAGCCTGCAGTATATTGATTTCATCAATTCTTTCGGGTGAATTATATCCAACGGATACGGCAACAGCCTTCTCCATAATTATGTCATATAACTCTTCTCTTTTCTTTTCGGACAATTGCTTCGAATCATTTAGATACAGGATGTCACAATCTTTAGGTAAAATCACGGCACCCGTAACAACAGGTCCTGCCAAAGGACCCCTTCCGACTTCATCTATACCGCAGATATACTCATAATCCGAATACTTCTTTTCGTATTCTTTCATTTTCTCGGTTCGAAGAAGTTCTTTATTGTAAGCTTCGATATTCTTGGAAGCTCTGTTTACCAGTGCAATTACCTGCTTTCTGTCATCCGATTCATATTCTTTAATAAAATCGGACAAGCCTTTAACCTCTGTATTTTGTAATTCTTCTTTTATTTCATTAATACTTTTTGCCACAATAAACTCCCGTAAGCCGTTAAATAGATGAGCTCTTTTTTATAAATAAAATCTTTTAATTATGTTTAATCATACCCATTGAATCAAAGGGATATATTCTCATAAATGCTTTTCCGGTAATCTTTGACCGCTTTAAATTGCCCACATTGGGATCCCTTGAATCGGAAGAATCGTTTCGGTTATCTCCCAGCACAAAATACTCATCATCCTTAAGAGTAATCGGTTCATATGCTCTGCCGGGGTTTCTTATTATTTCTTTGCCGTATCCTTCCTCAAGAAGTTCGCCGTCAATAAATATCTGGCCTAAATCATCAATAAAAATAGTTTCACCCGGAAGTCCTATTATACGCTTAACATAGAATGTATTCTTTTCGTAAATATAGGGAAATACAACTATATCGAATCGTTTGGGTTCACTGAATCTGTATGAAAGTTTGTCTACCAGCAAATGATCATCTTCTTTAAGTGTAGGTTCCATCGAGCAGCCGATAACCGCTACTCTTTGACCCACGAAGGTAATAAAAAGATATACACAGACAAGTACCAGTAAAAAATATAGACTTATCAGCAAAAATTTCTTAACGCTTCTGTTCACAATAACTCCTTATGGCTTTTCTATTGACACTCTGCCGATTTTGCCACTTCTTAAATCATCCAGGAACATAGAAGCCATTCTGTCGGTATCCGCCACGCCGCCTTTAGCAATAAGATTGCGGCTTAATGCCATATCTTCAAGTATTTCATATTCTTTTTTGTTATAGTCAAGATCAGCGGAATATCTTTCTTTTAACAATGAAGGATACTCATTTATTAAAAATCTGATTCCCCCAATACATAACTCATCAAGATTAATTATTTCATCGTTAATCGAACCGATTAATGCCAAATGTTCACCCACTTCAGGCGAATCGAATTTAGGCCACAATATACCTGGAGTATCCAGCAATTCCAGACTCTTGTTAAGCTTAATCCACTGTTTTCCCTTTGTTACACCGGGTTTATTACCTGTCTTGGCACAGGCTTTGCCCGCAAAGGAATTAATAAAAGTTGACTTGCCCACATTGGGAATTCCCACAACCATAGCTCTAAGTGGTCTGTTAATAATTCCTCTTTTGCGGTCCCTTTCTATCTTTTGGGCACATGACTGCTTAATAAGGTCATTTAATTTATTAAGGGATTTGCCGTTTCTCGAATCCGCCTCCAGAACGTATATACCGTTATTTTCAAAATGCGTTTTCCACAGAGCATTTATTTTGGGATCGGACAAATCGGATTTGTTCATAATAATTACTCTTGATTTATTGGCAGCCAGTTTATCGATATCGGGGTTCCTTGAACTAACGGGAATTCTAGCATCAATAACTTCTATTACCAAATCTATTAATTTAATGTCTTCCTGCATCTGGCGAACAGCCTTCGTCATATGTCCGGGATACCATTGATAATTCATAATTAACCTACTTTATAAAACCAAACTTATTATCATTAATACTTAGTTTAAACCAAGCCTTACCTACTATCGTATCTAAATTGACAGCTCCTATATTTCCGTTTCTTGAGTCCTCGGAATTATTACGGTTGTCACCTAAAACAAAATACTCGTTAGCTCCCAGTACAAAAAGCGATTCTGCATCTCCCGGGTCTTCAATCTTATCGAACTGTTCGTCTTCAAGAAGCCTTACACCGTTAATGTAAACATAGCCATCCTTAATCTGAACGGTTTCCCCGGGCATACCCACAATTCTTTTAACATATATATGGGAGTTTTCATTTCCCTTGGGATAAAAACATACAATATCATTTCTCGATAAGGTAACCAGTTTAAATGCGAACCTGTCAATTAACACTTCCTGGGAATTGCTAAGGCCCGGCTCCATCGAAACACCTATCACGGGAGTTTTCATTCCAAAGGCCACCACCAGAACAATTGCTATAACTATTCCCGCCACGCAATAAAAAGCGGTAACGAATATTTCCCTTAACAGTTCTCTGGAGAATACTTTTTTCTTATCTACAAATGTTAATCCTTTATTTCTTCTCATATGTACTCCGAAGCAAAAAACAATTCAAAATATTTTATCATAAATACAGGTTATTTGCTAATAACAAAAAAGGGATTTGCAATCGCAAATCCCTTAATTCGTTAACTCAAATTATTTAGATTCCTTAACCTTTGCAGCCTTACCTACACGTTTTCTTAAGTATGTAAGCTTAGCACGGCGAACCTTACCTTTTCTTACTACTTCTACCTTTTCAACAAGGGGAGAATATACAGGCCATGTCTTTTCAACGCCAACACCGTTAGATGACTTACGAACTGTAAATGTCTCTCTTGCGCCGGTACCCTGTCTCTTTAATACTGTACCTTCGAATACCTGGATTCTTTCTCTGTTACCTTCCTTAATCTTGCCGTATACCTTAACAGTATCGCCAACATTAAACTCGTTTACCTCTTTTAAGGCTTCGTTTTCGATTTCTCTGATAATATCACTCATCTTTTTCTTCCTTTCTGTGAGTCTACACTAAAACTTAAGACGTTCATACGTATGAATACCAGAGGACCATCACGTTTTTAGACAACATTAGTAATTTAGCACATCTTTTTAAAGTTAGCAAGTTTTTTTTCAAGCTTTTTAGCCTTTTGTTCGGCTTTTAGACGTTTCTTTTCCTTCTTTATGAAATATTCTTCATGGGAAGAAGCCCACTTTTCGTACAAATCGGGTCTTAGATTCTTCGTTCTTTCAATAGATTCTTCAAATCTCCATTCATCAACCTTTTGGTGATCACCCGAAAGAAGAACCGGCGGAACTTTCATTCCTTCCCATTCTTCAGGCCTTGAATACTGAGGATATTCAAGCAAATCATCATCAAAACTTTCCGTCACCGAAGAAACTTCGTTTCCCAGCACTCCCGGCACAAGTCTTGTTATCGTATCCATAACCACAAGCGCAGGTAATTCACCGCCTGTCAAGACATAGTCGCCTATGGAAATTCTGTCCGTTACAATCTTATCTATTACACGTTCGTCTATACCTTCATAATGACCGCACAAAATTATTATTTCTTCTTCTTTGGCAAGTTCTTTTGCCAGCTCCTGATTAAAGGTTACCCCCACAGGACTCATAAACAATACTCTTGTTCCTTCTTTGGCATTTATACTTTTGTATGCATCATATACGGGCTGTGCCTGCATAAGCATTCCCGCACCGCCTCCGTAAGGATAATCATCAACACTGTTGTGCCTGTCTTTTGTATAATCCCTGATATTTATTGTATTAAGTTTTATCAGGCCTTCTTTTAGAGCCCTTCCCGTAATACTGTGATCAAAAGAATTATTAATCATCTCCGGGAATAATGTCAAAACATCAAATACCATTAGTCAAGCAACCCATCCATCATGTGAAAAGATATAATCTTCTCATCCATATCAACATTTAAAATACATTCCTTTATTGCAGGAAGCATAACTTCTCTGCCTTCGATATCAACAACATATACATCATTTGCGCTTCCCGAAAGTACATCCGTTACAACGCCTTTATATTTATTGTCATCGCTTATTACATTAAGACCAATAAGATCAGCAATAAAATACTCATCTTTATATAGTTTTACTGCATACTTTCTATCTACAAAAAGCTCAC
>JAZUIS010000077.1:0-11953 GCA_045642345.1 Lachnospiraceae bacterium | reverse complement strand
TCTGATTACCGCACTTCTGTTTGATGTTGCGTAACCTACAGTAACAGGAGCCTCAAATCCGGGAACAAGTCTCTTAAATGAGTTGGTCGAAGGATTTGTAATCGCACATAATGCTGCAATATGCTTAAGAAGTCCGCCCATAAAGTAATGAGCATCCTTAGACAAATGTGAATAACCGTTATCATCTGAGAATACAGGCTCTCCATCCTTAAGAAGAAGCATATGAACATGCATTCCGGAACCTGCTTCACCTGCTACTGGCTTAGGCATTAATGTAGCCGAAAGACCGTATTTCATTGCCACATTATGGATAATGTACTTAATCATCATGGTTCCGTCTGCCATCTTCGACATTTCCATAAGCTTAGGTTCAATTTCGAACTGGCCTGCGGCACCTACTTCGGGATGATGATATTTAACCGGAATACCTGCTTTTTCGATTTCCATGCACATTTCCGATCTGCACTCATAAGTTACATCATAGGGTTTTGCGATATGATATGCTTTCTGCTTGGGAATAACACATCCGAATCCCTCTGTATCTGAATTCCAGTGAGCCTGAGAAGCATCGATATGATATCCGCTGTACTCGGGGCTGTTTTCCCAGCCTACATCATTAAAAAGATAGAATTCAAATTCAGGCAAAATAAGCATTGTATCTGCAATGCCCGAATCTTTCATATACTGCTCCGCAGCCTTTACGATATTACGCGGGTACTGAGCAAGCGGTCTGTTTGTTGGGTAATCGATAATCATTGCATTACCTGTCATAGATAATGTCTTGATATCACAGAACGGATCAATAATTGCGGTATCAGGGTCGGGAATAAATACCATATCCGACTTTTCAACTACCGCATATCCGTAGTTGGATGCATCAAATCCGATGCCGTCCGTTAACGTATCCTCGCTAAAATAATCAGCGGGAATAGTTACGTGTCTGAATTGACCATTGATATCGACCATCTTAAAGTCGATCATCTCAATGTTCTCATCAGCAATCATTTTAATAATGTCTTTTGCTGTTCTAGCCATGAGATTAACCCCCTCGATTAATATAAATAATACAATACCTTGTGTTTTAAAAAATAAAAACCCACAAGATGTATTATCGCATTATATTAATCAAACGTCAATTAATCTTAGAACAAATCGGCACAATAATCTTCAATCATATCAAGGTTAATATCCGAGTGTTCTATTTCCCTGGCAAATCTATATGCTATATTCATATATCCTTGCATATCGGCTGTTAATTTACCCATATGCACTTCACATACGAATAAGTAGTCTATCATTACTGTGCACCATAAACACATTGCTGTCTTTGCATGAATTGCATCATCATAAACAGCACCCAGATAATAAATATATATGAAATATGTAAGAAGATTCTCAAGAATAATTTCTCGTTCATAGGGCTTAATCCCGTCACCTACACAGTCAAATGCCAGTTTAAGTTCTTCCTTCGTAAGCTTATTAAACTTAGCAAGGTCATCCAAAACCTCAGACCAGGCCACCCTAAGATGCTCAAACTTCCACAGTACATCCGAATGTTCCTTAACATACAGGTACTTATCAAATAATTCTCCCGGAGAATCGGAATCTATCACAGACGGTATATCTTTGTACGCAGCCAGCATATCTTCAATATCGCATATGTCGTTATCATCCACCATGGACTGCATCTTATGGGACAACGACAGAATTACATCCATTCTTTCATTAATTCCGAAATCTCTGTTATGAAGCACCGAATAAATTAAGTCTCTGCTGTCTTCAAGGGCTGTATATAATAAGTAATCGAAGTCGTCAAAGTCATCATAAAGAGGCTCTTCTTCATCGTTTTCTTCAACTACGAATGATGCCGGCTCTGTAGCCGTAATGGTGGTCATACAGGCTTCCGGACATGATATGGTCATGGACCACTCTCTTACTCCGTCATATTCTTCCACGTGGCGGGGGAACATATGGCACGTATCGCAAAGGGACTCTTCGCCGTGGTTAAGTACCAGGTGGCACAATCCTTCATCCGTAAGCATGGTACAACGCATTTCCTTAGTAATTCTGAAGCAGGACTTGTCGAAATCAACGCACTTGTTAATCCTTTCCTTTAACGGGCCTTCATACTCGGCATAATACTTCAACGTATCTTCATCAATATCGATTTCCCACCCCTGACAGCACGTGTCCGGACACTTATCGGCTATACAATTAAAATCATCATAAAAGCTTTGTTTAACAATTCTCATGCCGAGTATTCTATCACACATAACCCTTTAAGTAAATTTAGCAAAAAATGTTTTTATTCCCGCAATAAATAAAGAGTATATCCCCATGTACAAAAATATAATTATTTCTAACAGTAAAACGATTTATATCGGAGGTAAATATATATGATAAGAATTGCTCAAACCAAGAACGGTACCGTCAAAGGTATTGCTTCTGCAGACCCGAGAGTTACAGCGTTCAAAGGTATACCCTTTGCAGCACCTCCCGTAGGTGATTTAAGATGGGCAGCTCCACAGCCTGCCGCTGATTGGGAAGGCATAAGACAATGTTATGAATTCGCACCTATTTCTGTTCAGGACAGACCCGGTGTAGGAACAGATATATACTGCCGCGAGTGGCACGTAGATTCCGATATTCCCATGGATGAAGACTGCCTTTATTTAAATGTATGGACAGGTGCCAATTCAACCGATGAGAAACTTCCTGTTCTTGTATGGTTCTTCGGCGGTGCATTCCAGTGGGGATATACAGCCGAAATGGAATTTGACGGCGAACATATTGCACGACGCGGTGTTGTTGTTGTAACAGTTAACTATCGTCTCGGTGCTCTCGGTTTCCTGGCGCACCCCGAACTTACCAAAGAAGCTCCCGATGCTCCTTCGAACTTCGGAAGCCTCGACCAGCAGGCCGGTCTTAAATGGGTACGCGAAAATATAGCTGCATTTGGCGGTAATCCCGATAACATTACAATTGCAGGTCAGTCAGCCGGCGGTGCTTCTACCCTTTCTCAGTTAACCTGTGAGGATAATTACGGAGACATCAAAAACGCCGTTATTATGAGCGGATTAATTCGCAATCCCTTCTTTGAAGACTTGCTGATTGTTCCTCAGAAACTTACAACTGTAGAAAAATGGGGTGAAGAATTCTTCGAATTCTTAGGAGTTAAAACCCTGGCCGAAGCTCGTAAACTTGACGCCATGTACATAAGAGACAAGTATGCCGAATTTGCTGCAAATCATCCGCGATTTGCCATCTGCATCGACGGAAAGTTCGTCAAAGAAGACCCCTATCAGCGTTTCCTTGACGGTAAGTATGCCGATGCCAATGTTATGTGCGGTAATACTGTAGACGAATTCTTCGGCAAAGTTCCCGAAGACTACCATGATAAACAATTCACAGGCCGTGAATTCAGCGTTATTGAACCGGCGATTAAAGCTGTATTTAACCGTAATTCTTCAAAGCCTTCCAAGAAGAACCTGTATTATTACAGATTTATGCCGGATATTCCCGGCGAAGATAATCCCGGATGCTTCCATTCCGTTGATTTATGGTTCTTCTTCGATAACGTAAGCAAATGTACACGCCCTTATAAGGGACGTCACTTCGAACTAGCCGAATATATGTGTAATTACTTTACCAATTTCATTAAAACCGGCGATCCTAACGGCGTGGACCGTGGCGGTTACGCTATGCCCTATTGGGAGAATTACACAATCGATAATAAAGTCGAAATGAATTTCACCAAGGACGGCCCTTTATCAAGCATCGATAAGTCGGAGCTTATTGCTTCAATTGCCGACCATATCGGCTATAAGAAGCAGGGCTACAATCCTTATCTTCCATCCTGGGAATACATTCCCGACGGTGAGCCTTATGTCTTTGGCGACCGTGTATATATTTACGGTTCACATGATACTTTTGCAGGTGCAACTTTCTGCCTGGGCGATTACGTCTGCTGGTCCGCTCCTGTTGATGACCTTGCCTCATGGCGATATGAAGGCGTAATTTATAAGGCAACGGACGACCCGCTTAATCCGGACCGCAGAATGTGCTTATATGCTCCGGATGTTACCATAGGTCCCGACGGCAGATACTATCTTTATTATGTACTTGATAAGGTTTCTATCGTATCGGTTGCTGTTTGTGACACACCTGCCGGCAAGTATAAATACCTTGGCAACGTTAAGTACCCCGACGGCACACTATACGGCAATAAAGAAGGCGACGAGCCTCAGTTCGACCCCGGCGTATTAACCGAGGGCGATTATACTCACCTTTACACAGGATTCTGCGGACAGGGCGATAAATCCCGCCACGGTTCTATGTATGTTAAGCTGGACAAAGATATGCTTACCATCGTTGACGGTCCAAGATTCATCGCTCCGGGCAAACAATATTCCGACAACACCGATTTTGTTAATCATGCCTTCTTTGAAGCTCCTTCCATAAGAAAGCACGGTGATACATATTACTTCGTCTACTCTTCCGAGGTAATGCACGAGCTTTGCTATGCTACCTCCAAGTATCCCGATAGGGACTTTAAGTACGGCGGCGTTATTGTAAGTAACACCGATATTGGTATCGATACCTACAAAGATATAGATACTCCCGCAGCATACGGTGCCAACAACCACGGAAGTATTGTTGAAATTAACGGCGACTGGTATATCTTCTATCACAGACACACCAATGGCAACTGGTACTGCCGCCAGGGCTGTGTCGAAAAGATATCATTTAATCCGGACGGCAGCATTCCACAGGTAGAAATGACTTCCTGCGGTTCAAATAACGGACCTTTGAATGATACAAGCGAGTATCCGGCATATATTGTCTGCAATATGTTCAGTGACAAAAAGGAAACCTATGTGGGTGCCGCTCAGCCTATGGTATCCCAGATGGGTGCCGACGGTGATAAATGCAAAGCTTATATCACCAACATTTCCGAGGGCTATACCTTTGGATTTAAATACTTTGACTGCCATGATGTTAAGGGTATGTATATCCTTTCTCAGGGCTACGGTGACGGATACTTCGAAGTTCGTACCAATCCCACCGGAAAAGTACTCGGAACAATCAAAGTTGAATTTACCAACGTCTTTACCCGTTTTGAAAGCAACTTTACTGTTCCGGACGGCGTAAATGCCATTTATCTTACATATCAAAAGGGCGGTAATATAAGGTTACAGTCTTTTGGATTTATACACTAAATCAAACTAAAACATCAAACAGGGAACAGGGCTTAAATTTAAGCCCTGTTTTCACGTTTCAAAGGTATTTTTTTATTGCAAAACAACGGCTTTGTAATTAAAATATATAGGTATGAATTTTATTTAAAAGATAAAGAAATATGAGGTGGATTATGGCTGAAGAAATCGTAAGTAAGCTAAATGATGAAACTGCTCCCAGCAGTAATTTTATCTATGATTTTATCAAAAAGGATATCGCCGAAGGCGGTCAGTATGAAGGTCAGACAGTTCATACCCGATTCCCGCCCGAACCTAACGGATATCTTCATATAGGACACTGTAAAGCTCTGTGCATTGACTTTGGTATGGCCGAACGTTTCGGCGGTATTTGTAACCTTAGAATGGACGATACCAACCCTGCCAAAGAAGATACGGAATATGTTGATGCAATCAAGCAGGACATTCACTGGCTCGGCTTTGACTGGGGCGACAGATTCTTCTACGGTTCCGATTATTTCGAGAAAGACTACGAATATGCCATCGAGCTTATTAAAAAGGGTCTGGCATATGTTTGTGAGCTTACTCCCGAAGAGTTCAAGGCTAACAGAGGTGATATAGGTACACCTGCTACTTCTCCTTACAGGGACAGACCTATTGAGGAGAATCTTGCTTTATTCGAAAAAATGAAAAACGGTGAAGTTGAAGAAGGCAAAATGACCTTAAGAGCTAAGATTGACCTAGCTTCAGGTAACTTCAACATGCGTGATCCCGTTATTTACAGAATCAGATTTATTAACCACCATCGTCAGGGAACCAAATGGTGTATTTTCCCCATGTATGATTTTGCTCATCCCATCCAGGATGCTCTTGAGGGAATTACACATTCACTTTGCTCTCTTGAATATGAAGATCACAGACCTTTATATGACTGGGTTGTTAATAATGTTTCAATACCTTACCATAAGCCCCGTCAGATTGAATTCGCACGTCTGGGCATTGACCATACGGTTATGAGTAAGCGTAAATTACGTCAGCTTGTTGAAGAGAATTATGTTTCAGGCTGGGATGACCCCAGAATGCCTACACTTTGCGGATTAAGAAGACGTGGTTACACTGCAGCTTCAATCAGAAATTTCTGTGACACAATCGGCGTTGCCAAGAATACTTCAATTATTGAATTTGCAGAACTTGAGCGTTGCTTAAGAGATGACCTTAATCAGTCGGCCGAGCGTACAATGGCTGTGCTTAATCCCGTTAAATTAACGGTTACCAACTATCCCGAAGGTCAAAGCGAAACCATCGTAATGGAAAACAATCCTCTTGATCCTTCGGCAGGCACACATACAATTACTTTCTCACGTAATCTTTGGATGGACGCTGAGGATTTCCTTGAGGAGCCTATTCCCAAGTACAAGAGAATGTATCCCGGTAACGAAGTAAGACTTAAGGGCGCATACCTTGCTACATGTACAGGATGCGTTAAGGACGAAAACGGAAACGTAATCGAAGTATTGTGTGAATACGACCCCGATTCTAAAGGCGGTGATCCTGCAGACGGACGTAAAGTAAAAGGTGCTACTCTTCACTGGGTTGATTCCAACAACTGTGTAGATGCGGAAGTCAGATTATATGATAATCTCTTCGCCGATGTTCAGCCCGACGGACCCGATAAGAACTTCCTTGAATGCTTAAATCCCGATTCGCTGACAGTTCTTAAGAATTGTAAAGTCGAAAAGAGCATGGTTGAAGTTGCCAAGGCATTTGACGCACAGGAAAATAAGACAGGAATTAATGCTCCTACTTTCCAGTTCATGCGTGTCGGCTTCTTCTGTCTTGATAATCGTGATTCTTCTGCCGACCATATGGTATTTAACAGAAGTGTTTCCCTTAAGGACGGCTTCAAAAAATAAACATCTGTATAAACAGAATCACATTATTAAATAATAAAAATAAAGCTCGGGTGAATTCACCCGAGCTTCTTTATTGTCTTAAACCTTTCAATCGGTTACTATACAATACCCTGAGCTGTCATAGCCTCTGCAACCTTAAGGAAGCCTGCGATATTGGCACCTGCAACATAGTTGCCTTCCATACCGTACTTCTTAGCTGCATCATCAAGGTTATGGAAGATATTAACCATAATTCCCTGAAGCTTGTTATCAACTTCTTCGAATGTCCAGTGTAATCTTTCTGAGTTCTGGCTCATCTCAAGAGCTGATGTAGCAACACCGCCTGCATTAGCAGCCTTACCGGGAACGAAGTAAACCTTGTTAGCCTGGAAGTACTCTGTAGCATCAGCGGTTGTAGGCATGTTAGCACCTTCACAAACAGCCATTACACCATTAGCAACAAGTTTCTTTGCATCATCAAGATTAAGCTCGTTCTGAGTAGCACAAGGAAGTGCAACATCAACCTTAACCTGCCACTGGTTAGTTCCTTCTGTCTTCTTATCATGATACTCGGCAGACTTACGTGCTGCAGCATATTCCGTAAGACGAGCTCTCTTAACTTCCTTAACTTCCTTAAGAAGAGCAACATCAATTCCTTCGGGATCATAAATCCAGCCTGTAGAATCGGAACATGTAACTACCTTTGCAC
Source organism: Lachnospiraceae bacterium (assembly GCA_045642345.1). Lineage (GTDB taxonomy): Bacteria > Bacillota > Clostridia > Lachnospirales > Lachnospiraceae > JAILLW01. The sequence goes on along the minus strand of JAZUIS010000077.1, from coordinate 4,157 downwards.
CAAGCTGAGTAGCCTTTTCGATAGCGTAAATAGCAACGTTACCTGAACCTGATACTGCAACTGTCTTACCCTTAATGTCCTGACCGTTACACTTAAGCATTTCAGCTGTTAAATATAACAAACCGTATCCTGTAGCCTGTGTACGTGCAAGTGAACCACCATATGATAATCCCTTACCTGTTAACACGCCTTCGTAAAGACCTGTTAATCTCTTATACTGACCATACATGAAACCGATCTCTCTTGCGCCTGTACCGATATCTCCGGCAGGAACGTCTGTATCAGCTCCGATGTACTTATAAAGCTCTGTAATAAAGCTCTGGCAGAAAGCCATAACTTCTCTGTCTGACTTACCCTTAGGATCGAAGTCGGAACCACCCTTACCGCCACCGATAGGAAGTCCTGTAAGAGAATTCTTAAAAATCTGCTCAAATCCAAGGAACTTAATGATACCTATATTAACAGAAGGATGAAGTCTTAAACCTCCCTTGTAAGGTCCGATAGCTGAGTTAAACTGAACTCTGTATCCTGTGTTTACCTGAACCTGTCCCTTATCGTCAACCCACGGTACACGGAAAATTAACTGACGCTCAGGATTAACGATTCTCTCCAAAAGAGCATCCTTTCTGTACTGTTCCTCGTTTGCTTCGATAACAACACGAAGGGAATCAAGAACTTCCTTTACTGCCTGATGGAACTCGGGCTGTGCAGGGTTTTTGTCTACGACCATCTGATAGACTTCATCAACATATGACATATTATTGTCCTCCTTATAAAAATCACACACATTGTATAATTGTATACAAAATCACAAAACCACTAATTATTATAATATGAGCCCTTTTATCATGCAAGAAATTTTTATATATTTTTCCCGAAAATGCACAATAAAAAGGATGTGCCCTTTGGCACATCCCTTAAAATCCTTATTGCTTATCCAAAAATTCTGATTTGATGTATCCGTACTGGCCATTATATTTTACCTTTGACCAACCGTTTGTCATCGCCTCAACCAGGTCAAGTTCCGTTCCCGTATAAAGTGTATCGATAATCTCGGCATCTGTACTTGCTTCCTTACGGATACGTACACCGGAATCATTTACCTTAACCTTACCTGAGGTTGTCGTCTTATTAGATGTAGCATCGCCGCCGTTATTATCTTCCTCGGTAATCGTAACCTCGGCATCGCCGATTGTTACTGTCTGAATTCCTTCAAGGAATTCGCTCTTAATGAATGCATGGTTGCCTTCATAAATAATTTCAGACCAACCGTTAGGCTTTTCTTCTACAAGTTCAAATTCCTGACCGATCTGAGCCTTACCGATCTTATCGGCCTGTTCCGAATCAGACTTTCTTACATTAACTACATCGGTAGCCTTAACCTTAGTAGTAACTACCGTCATTTCATCCTGATTATCATCCTCGGGCTGTGTATTTGCATCCTCAGGCTGCGGTGTATCCGGAGTCTCGGCAGAAGCAAGCATTACGCCAACCTCTTCGGAAATTTTTTCTTTAAGATAAGCCACGAACTCATCCACCTCGGGATTCTCCGCAAGAATATCATTATACTCAACTACTACCCTGTTATTAAGTTCGACTACATCATCCTGCAATGTAACGGTAGAAATATATTCATATATCGTTTCATCGTAAGTACCGTCCGATATATGATAATCTCCTGCCTCATCGGGATAAACGTAATATGTCTGCATTCCCGGCAAAGCTATATCCAGGTCGGTGAACTTGGTCTTTGAACATACATAGGCGATATATGTGTTTTCCTCAATACCGGGCTTTGTATATACAACTATCTCCGGATAATTCTCAATAAACTGACTCTGTTCTTCAATTCTTATCTTCTGAACATCATCAAGATATGTATTTAATGAAGCAACCGTCAAAAGATCGCCCTTCGCCATCGCATCGTAATAATTCTTAACTACGGTATTTACTTCAGGATAAGCACTCTCTTCAAGTTCGGTTACCGGAGCTTCGATAACCTCCTCACCTGTACTTTCGGCAACCTGAGCTGCCAAAGCTGCAGCTTCCGCCTCCTGTTCAAGGCGTTCTTTCTTATTCGCATTTAAGGCTATAATCACTGTTACCGCAACGCAAACAACAAGAAGAATCGGCATTACCAGCTTATTATGTTCAAGAATCCACTCCTTAATATCAGCAAGCTTATTAAGAACTTTAGCAAACTTACCTCGATTATTTCGTTTCATAAATAATATTAATTCCTTTCAACTCTATATCGGGTTATAAAGTGCACCCGACAGGAATCGAACCTGCATTAAAGGCGTCGGAGGCCTTCGTTCTATCCATTAGACTACGGGTGCCAAGCATAAAGTTGTTACAAAATTATTACACACACCACTGCAATATGATACCACAGACGCCACATCTTGTCTAGTAAAGCCGTTTCCGCCATTACATATAGTAATTTGCAACTAACAAATCCACTCTACGCAACCCGATTCACCATTATAATAATAAACAGAATCCGCCAGCACTTCCTCCTCACACACTTCGGAACGATTAATCTGAGTAACCATCTCCAAAAGCCCTTTTGCATCAACCGTCATATCCTTTGGAACAAGCACCAGCTCATGTACGGAACTGGGCAATATATAAAAATCGCCCCCCATTCTGTTATAAGCTTCCCTTAGCATGTCAGGATAAAGCATTGTTGCAGCCCCATACATCTTCTTTTCGTTGGTAAGTACATACATATTTACGTCATCCGTAATATCGAGGTCGCACAAATCATTTACCATATCGCTTATCGTCCTAAGATGTCCCGGAAAACATTTAGGCGTATTACTATCCGCTTTTGTAAACAGTTCCTCTTCTTCAATCCCCCACATCTTAAGCTGTTCATTCCTAATCAAAATGCTCATCATGGAACCGTTTGTATCATCGGCATAAAAACATACTATCGCCAGATTATGAAATCTTCGATGCGGGACATCAAGCAGCAGTTCCTTATTCGCCTCGGCATTAATAAGCTTATATACTATTCGTTCACCGGCGCTTTCATAATTCGTAAACTGCGAAACATCCGGATATTCCTGCTTAGGTACACCCCTTAACCCGTTTGCTATTTTAAGTCCTATATATTCGATTTCATCTGCCGTCAGCATCTCATCATAATAATCATCCAGATATAAGGTCGGACATATATCGTTTCCGTCAAGCCGGGCCATAATTCCCGTTAACACCACACCGTTATTCTTCGTAACCTTACGAAGCGATACCTCATAATCACTGCCAAGGTACATGGATACCTTGCACTCAATCATCTTACAATATTTGTCAAAATTCATTATTTATTCGTTCCTTTCTATATAGTGCATAGAAAACTCACCTCTCCCGGAATAAATAAAGAAAAGGCATCGGTAAAAACCAATGCCTTACAAGCCAAATATATTAACGAATGATATATAAGTTATACTCTTGACAAATACTCGCCTGTTCTTGTATCAATCTTAACAACATCGCCGATTTCAACGAACAACGGAACAGCAATTGAAGCACCTGTTTCAACTGTAGCAGGCTTATTTGCACCTGTTGCTGTATCGCCCTTAAATCCGGGCTCTGTATCTGTTACAGCTAATTCTACGAACAAAGGAGGCTCGATAGAGAAAACAGATCCGTTATAGCTACAAACCTTAACCATTTCATTTTCTTTAACGAACTTAAGTGAATCACCTACAGTTTCCTCGTTAAGAGCAATCTGATCATATGACTCAACATCCATGAAGTTGTACAAATCGCCGTCAGAATATAAGTACTGCATATCCTTTCTATCAATACGTGCCTGTGGACACTTTTCAGTAGGTCTGAAAGACTTTTCCACTACGCCGCCGTTTATGACATTCTTAAGCTTTGTTCTAACGAAAGCAGCTCCCTTACCGGGTTTTACATGCTGGAATTCGATAATCTGAAATACTGAACCTTCAAATTCAATGGTAATACCATTTCTGAAATCACCTGCAGAAATCATAACTAATATATCCTCCTAATTAAAAACACAATATAATTCCCAAATAGTTTAATATAAACTTTTCTATATTTCAAGCAAAATTTTAAAGTTTTTTAAGTATATACATTTTTGTTTTAAAAGAAAATAAAAAACAATCTACAGTCTCAACAGT
>JAZUIS010000076.1:0-7939 GCA_045642345.1 Lachnospiraceae bacterium | reverse complement strand
CCCCCATCAGCCGGGAGTATATATAATGCATGATAAAAATGACACTGTCATTTATGTCGGAAAGGCCAAAGACCTACACTCCCGTGTCAGGTCTTATTTTCGTAAAATCGTCGGCCGCGGTCCCCAGATTGATAAGATGGTATCCCTTATCGATTATTTCGAGTATATCGTTACCGACTCGGAAATCGAGGCACTTGTACTTGAAAACAATCTTATTAAGGAACATTCGCCCAAATACAACACCATGCTTAAGGATGACAAAACTTATCCTTACATTAAGGTTTCGACAGGGGAGGAGTATCCCCGTGTTACCATGGTCCGCCAGATGAAAAAAGACAAGTCAAGGTATTTCGGACCCTATACGGGCGGTGTTGATGTAAGGGCAACCATAGACCTTATTAACAAAGTGTATAAGTTACGTACCTGTACACGCTCTTTGCCTAAAGATATAGGTAACGGGCGCCCCTGTCTCAATTACCATATCGGACAATGTATGGCACCCTGTCAGGGTTATGTTTCCTGTGAAGAATACAATGCCGGTGTTACGAAGGCAATTGATTTTATTAACGGAGATTATAAGGATACTCTTGATATGCTTAGCAAGCGCATGGAAGAACTATCCGAAAAGCTTGAATTCGAAGAGGCTGCCAAAGTCAGGGACCTTTATAATTCTGTCAAAAATATAGTTAACAAACAGAAGATAACGGCCTTTAACGAGGAGGACAAAGATATAATTGCCCTTGCCATTGAGAACGACGAGGCTGTGGTTCAGGTGTTCTTCGTACGTGACGGTAAGATGATAGGGCGGGAACACTTTTATATGACACACGTGTCAGAAAAGCAATCCGCGGAGATTATTCAGGAATTTATTAAACAGTTTTATTCAGGAACTCCTTTTATACCCCATGTAATAATGCTTGAAGAAGAAATTGAAGATGCCGAAACCATTGAAGCGTGGCTTACTTCAAAGCGTGGTGCCAAGGTAAGTATCCTAGTGCCCAAAATCGGTCGAAAGGAAAAACTTGTGGAACTGGCTGCTAAAAATGCATCTCTTGTTCTTGCTAACGACAAAGAAAGAATTAAGAAAAAGGAAGCTCAGACCATAGGTGCCATGCATGAAATCGAAGAATGGCTCAATCTGCCTTCAATAGTAAGAATGGAAGCTTTTGATATTTCAAATATAAGCGGATTTATGAATGTAGGTTCCATGGTGGTTTTTGAGGGCGGCAAACCCAAAAAATCCGACTACCGCAAATTTAGAATGAAGACAGTGGCAGGCCCTGATGATTATGCCTGCATGAAGGAAGTTCTGACGCGAAGATTCGTTCACGGACTTGAAGAAAAGAAATCACGAAAAGAACAAAATCTTGATGAAGAGTTTGGCTCATTTACCAAATTCCCGGACCTTTTGCTGATGGACGGCGGAAGAGGTCAGGTGAATATAGCCCTGGAAGTACTTAAGGAATTAGACCTTAAAATCCCGGTATGCGGAATGGTAAAGGATGACCATCATAACACCAGAGGCCTTTATTTTAACAATGTTGAAATCCCGATAGACAGAAGAAGTGAGGGATTTAAACTTATAACCCGCGTTCAGGATGAGGCCCACAGATTTGCAATTGAATTCCACAGATCACTTCGTAATACATCTTCCGTCAAGTCTGTGCTTGACGATATACCGGGTGTGGGCGAAAGCAGACGTAAGGCTTTAATGAGAGCGTTTAAGTCAATTGAAGAGGTCAAAAACGCAACTGTGGAGGAGTTGGCCATGGTAGATGAGATTCCAAGGAATGTTGCCGAGGAGATTTATACCTTCTTCCATTAAAATATGGTAAAATGAAAGATGGTGTTTCTTTGAAACTTAAGGAGGATTGTATATGCCAAGTGTAAAAATGGAAAAAATCGTTGAGAAGATGAAGCTTGAGAACTTCACCCCTGAACTTGATATTACTAAGGTCAGAGTTAAAGTTCCGGATATTAACAGACCTGCTCTTCAGATGGCAGGCTATTTCGAGCATTTCGAAGCTACCCGTCTTCAGGTAATCGGTTTTGTTGAATATTCATATATGGAAGGACTTCCGGAAGCAAGACAAAAGGAAGTTTATAACAAATTATTAAGTCATGATATTCCGGCTATTATTTTCTGTAGAGAACTTAAGCCCAATGAGCTTTTCCTAAAGGCTGCCATCGAGCATAATGTTCTTCTTTTCGGAACCAAAAAGGCCACATCACCTTTTTCTGCCGAGTTAATAAGATGGCTTAATGTTATGCTTGCCCCATGTATTTCCATTCATGGTGTATTGGTTGATATCTTTGGTGAGGGTGTACTTATTACAGGTGAATCCGGAATAGGTAAATCCGAAGCAGCTCTGGAACTTGTAAAGAGAGGTCACAGACTTGTTACGGATGACGCTGTTGAAATTCGTAAGGTATCCGACGAAACCCTGGTAGGCTCTGCCCCTGACGTAACGAGACACTTCATCGAACTTAGAGGTATCGGCATCATTGATGTTAAGACACTTTACGGTGTATCTTCGGTTAAGGATACACAGAACATTGACCTTGTAATCCATTTAGAGGATTGGAATAAAGAAAAGGAATACGACAGATTAGGATTGGAAGAGGAATATATTGAGTACCTTGGCAACAAGGTTGTATGTCACAATATACCAATCAGACCCGGCCGTAACCTTGCCGTTATCTGTGAATCTGCAGCAATCAATCACAGACAGAAAAAGATGGGTTACAATGCTGCGCAAGAACTATACAGAAGAGTACAGGAATCTTTGCTAAACGGCAGAGATGAGGAGGATGAAGATTAATGAGTAAGTATGCGTTTGGAGTTGATATTGGCGGAACTACCGTAAAAATGGGATTTTTCACCAGCGAAGGAGAACTTCTTGATAAGTGGGAAATTCCTACAAGAAAGGAAAACAGCGGAGCCGATATTCTTCCTGATGTTGCTAAAAGTATAGAAGATAAGCTTGCCAAGGAAAACATTTCCAAGGATGATGTGGCAGGTGTAGGCATCGGAGTTCCGGGCCCTGTTGATGATACAGGAGTCGTTCGTAAGGCGGCCAATTTAGGATGGGGAGTATTCTCTATCAAAGAAACCCTTGAAGAAATAATTAAGATGCCTGTGGTAGCAGGTAATGATGCGAATGTTGCAGCCCTTGGCGAAATGTGGAAGGGCGGAGCGCAGGGTTATGATGACGTTGTAATGGTTACTCTCGGAACAGGTGTCGGCGGCGGAATTATTATTAACGGTAAAATCCTTAACGGTTTTAACGGTTCTGCAGGGGAAATCGGACATATTCATGTTAATGATGATGAAGAAGATACATGCGGATGCGGCAACAAAGGATGTTTGGAACAGTATTCTTCCGCTACGGGAATTACGCGTATCGGTAAAAAAATACTGGCTTCAACGGATGAATCTTCCGTATTAAGAAATGAAGAGGTCAATTCAAAGACAATTTTTGATGCCGTAAAGGCAGGGGATAAGGTTGCTATTAAGATTGCCCGGCAGTACGGTAGCTATTTGGGAAATGCTCTTGCAGCTATTTCCTGTGTGGTAAACCCTGAAATTATATGCATCGGCGGCGGAGTATCAAAGGCCGGCGAAGTAGTTATCGACTACGTTAAGCCTAATTATATTAAGAATACTTTCCATGGCTCAAGAGAAACCAAGTTTGCTCTTGCAACTTTGGGAAATGATGCGGGAATATACGGCGCAGCAAAGCTCGTACTTGATAATAAATAAGGAACGGTAATACACCTTCATGGAACAGATTAATTCGGCAATACTTTCATATATAAGTAATGTCGTACCTAATGAAAATATATATCAAAATGAACCAATGAACCTTCATACCACTTTTAGAGTGGGCGGTGAGGCCAAACTGTTGGTTGAAATCTCCGATTCGGAAGAACTTTTAAAGCTTATCCCGTATCTTAATAAGATGGGTGAACCCTATTACATTAAAGGCAACGGAAGCAATCTTTTGGTTGGGGACAAAGGGTATAACGGAGTTATTCTTGAGATTGGTTCTAAAATGAATTCGGTCCGTGTTGAAGGAACGAAGATAACAGCAAGTGCAGGAGCACTGATGTCACAGATTGCAAGAGCGGCTCTTGATAATTCCCTTACGGGATTTGAGTTCGCATCCGGAATACCCGGTACAATAGGCGGCGGAGTAGTAATGAATGCAGGAGCCTATGACGGGGAACTTAAGGATGTTGTCACCTCCGTGACGGTTTGTGACCCTGACGGAGAAGTATACACTTTGGACAACAGGGACATGGAGTTCGGATACAGAACCAGTGCAATTAAGAAGCGCCCCTTTACTGTTCTTGAGGTTACGTTGCAACTTAAGAGCGGAAATGCCGACGAAATCCGTTCCAAGATGAGCGAACTTAACGAAAGAAGAAGAGAAAAACAGCCTCTTGAATATCCCAGTGCGGGAAGTACATTTAAGCGTCCTGAAGGATATTTTGCAGGCAAACTTATTATGGATGCAGGTTTACGAGGTTTTTCCATAGGCGGTGCGGCAGTATCCGATAAGCATTGCGGATTTGTTATTAACAAAGGAAGCGCAACTGCGGCTGATGTTTATGAAGTAATAATAGAAGTTCAGGAAAAAGTCAAAGAGAAATTTGACGTGATGCTGGAACCCGAAGTTATATTTTTGGGAACATTTTAAGGAGTAGACGATGCGATTTGTTGTAGTAACCGGAATGTCCGGCGGAGGCAAAAAAACAGCACTCAGAATGTTGGAAGATATCGGATTTTATTGTGTAGATAATCTTCCTGTTGACCTTATCGAGAAGTTCGTGGAACTGCTGGGAGTTCAGGGCGGCGAAGTTACCAAAGTTGCTCTTGGAGTGGACGTCCGTGCCAATGTGGGATTTGAAAGAGTTCCTTCTATATTAGACAAACTTAAGTCAGCAGGTTTTCCTTTGGAAATACTTTATATGGAGGCATCCGATGCTACACTTCTTAAAAGATATAAAGAAACAAGAAGAATGCATCCTCTTAGCCCCGATGGAAGAATAGAAGAAGGCATTCAAAAGGAACGTTCTATTTTAAGCAGCATCAAAGAAAAAGCTGATTATATAATGGATTCCTCTACACTTTTGACCAGAGATCTTAAAGAAGAACTGGACAGAATATTCGTTAATGACGAAGGCTACAACAGCCTTATGGTAAATATAGTTTCCTTCGGATTCAAGCACGGAATTCCCCAGGATGCGGATTTGGTATTTGATGTAAGATTCCTGCCCAATCCTTATTATATTGATGAATTAAAATACTACAGCGGTAATGATGCCCCGGTTCGTGACTATGTAATGAGTTTTGAAGAGGCCGGACAGTTCCTTAATAAGCTTCAGGATATGGTGGAATTCCTGATGCCCAATTATGTTAAAGAAGGAAAATACCAGCTCGTTATAGCGATAGGCTGTACCGGCGGTAAACATAGAAGTGTTACATTGGCAAATGCCCTCTATGAAGCACTTAAAGATAAAAAGGGATACGGAATTAAAATAACCCACAGAGATATTGACGTGGGCATTCATGGTCAGAATTAGTAAGGTGAATAATGTCGTTTTCAAAAGATGTTAAAGAAGAACTTGCGATGAATATAGCATCCGGCCGGCATTGTCAGTTGGCTGAGCTTAGTGCAATCAATATCTTCAACAGCAGAACAATTGATGAGAATACTGCTGTCGGTAAGAAATTCTTTACTTTACAAAAGAAAACCAATATGTTACAAAGATATGTGGACGCTCCTTTGGGGAAGTCCTGTTGTAAGCGTGCCTTTTTAAGAGGAGCGTTTATGTGCATCGGTTCAATTAACGATCCGAACAAAAGTTATAATCTTGAATTTGTTTGTAACGATATGGAACAGGCCGGGTTAATCAAAGATATACTGATATCTTTTGACGTATCGGCGAAGATTTCGAATCGTAAGAATACATATGTCGTCTATATAAAGGAAGCTGAAGCAATAGTTGATGTTCTTAACATCCTCGGTGCTCACAAATCTCTTATGTATATGGAAACACTCCGGGTAGAGAAGGACGTTCGGAATTCCATTAATCGTCAAGTGAATTGTGAAACGGCCAATATTGCCAAGACAGTAAGTGCCTGCTCCAAGCAGATTGCAGATATCCGCAAAATAGACGAGATGATGGGCCTTGAGAAGCTTGATGAGCCTCTTAGGCAAATTGCTTATGCGAGACTGGAACACGAATCATGTTCTCTCGCAGAGCTGGGGAGTTACCTTAATCCGGCCGTGGGAAAGTCGGGTGTTAATCACAGATTACGTAAGTTAAGCGAAATTGCTGAGAAACTTTAAGGTAGACGAGAGGAGAATTTATGGAAAAAACAGTTAAGATTCAGGTGCCCCTGGGTTTGGAAGCACGTCCTATTGCTATGCTTGTACAGATTGCCAGCCAGTATGACAGTACAGTATATCTTCAGACAGCAGGCAAGAAGGTTAATGCAAAGAGCATCATGGGAATGATGAGTCTGTCTCTTAGAACAGGCGACGAAATTACCGTACTTGCCGAAGGTTCGGATGAGGACCAGGCGATAAAGGGTATGGAAGACTATTTACTTAATCAGAATAAATAGTCGCGGATAATTATTATTGAATTCAATGACATTAGTCGTTGTAGTATAAAATTATATGGAGGTAATGATATGTCATTAGTTACAACTACTGAAATGTTTAAGAAGGCATATGACGGCGGTTATGCTGTAGGTGCTTTCAATGTTAACAACATGGAAATCGTTCAGGGTATCACAGAAGCAGCAGGAGAATTAAAGAGCCCTGTTATTCTTCAGGTTTCAAAGGGAGCAAGAGCTTACGCTAACCACACTTATTTAGTAAAGCTTGTTGAGGCTGCTGTAAAGGAAAATCCTGAGATTCCTATCGCTCTTCACCTTGATCACGGTGATAGCTTTGAATTATGTAAGTCATGTATCGATGGTGGTTTCACATCAGTTATGATCGATGCATCTTCTAAGTCTTTTGAGGATAATATCGCTTTAACAAAGCAGGTTGTTGAATATGCACACGCTCACGGCGTTGTTGTAGAGGCTGAACTTGGTACATTAGCAGGTATCGAAGACGAAGTATGTGTAGAAGCAGGTAACGAAGCTTACACAAAGCCTGAAGAAGTTGAAGAGTTCGTTGATAAGACAGGTTGTGATTCATTAGCAATCGCTATCGGAACATCACACGGCGCATACAAGTTCACAGCTGAACAGTGCACACGTAATGCAGAAGGAATTCTCGTTCCTCCTCCGCTTCGTTTTGACGTACTTGAGGAGTGCATTAAGAGACTTCCCGGATTCCCTATCGTACTTCACGGTTCATCTTCAGTTCCTCAGGAATTCGTTAAGATGGTTAACCAGTACGGCGGAAATATGCCTGATGCTGTAGGTATTCCTGAAGAGCAGTTACGTCAGGCTGCTAAGCTTGCTGTATGTAAGATCAATATCGACTCTGATATCCGTCTTGCTATGACAGGTAACATCCGTAAGTACTTCGCTGAGCATCCTGATCACTTCGATCCTCGTCAGTACTTAAAGCCCGCTCGTCAGGCTGTTAAGGACATGGTTGCTCACAAGATCGTTAACGTTTTAGGATCTGACGGTAAGGCTTAAGTTTAATTAAGGCATACGCTTAATTAAGACTATAAGTTTAATTGAGAGGTCTAAGTTCCTCTCACAATTGGTTATTGTAATTGAATTTTAAGGTCTTATACATCCTCGGATGTATAAGACCTTTTTTGTGGTGCGCCTAGCGGCGCACGTTTCTAACGGGTTAAAGTCCCGAATCCGCCCGGTAGTGGGAAGGATATAGCCGAAGGCAAGGGTGTCGAGGGCGACCTCGAATCTGAAGGAAGCTGGATGTGAGGAACACACTAA
>JAZUIS010000075.1:0-6574 GCA_045642345.1 Lachnospiraceae bacterium | reverse complement strand
ACAATAATATTAAAGAACATCCTGATATGGAGTTTACACCGAGAACATTTATTTTCGGCGCTAAGGCGGCAGCAGGCTACAAGAATGCCAAGCTTACAATTAAGCTGATTAATTCTGTTGCCGAGGTTGTCAACAATGATGCATCAATTGGCGGCAAGCTTAAGGTTGTATTTATTGAAGATTATTGTGTATCAAATGCAGAACTCATTGTTGCGGCAGCAGATGTATCCGAACAGATTTCTACAGCTTCCAAGGAAGCATCCGGTACAGGTAACATGAAGTTTATGCTTAACGGTGCTGTTACAATCGGAACTATGGACGGTGCTAACGTTGAGATGTATGAGGAAGTCGGTGAAGAAAATATCTTTATCTTTGGATTATCTTCCGATGAGGTAATTAATTACGAGCAGAACGGCGGATATGATCCGAATGTTATATTCAATAACAATGCCGATATCAGAAAGGTTCTGATGCAGCTTGTAAACGGTACTTACCAGCCAAATGATCCCGCACTGTTTAGAGATTTGTATAATTCTCTTCTTAATACACAGTGTACTTCCAAGGCGGACACATATTTCATTCTTAAGGATTTTGAGTCTTATGCCGTAACACAGGAGAAGATAGAAGAGGCTTATAACGATCGAAAGAGATGGAATAAGATGGCTATTATGAACGTTGCCAGAGCAGGAAAGTTCTCTTCGGACAGAACCATTCAGGAATATGTAGATGACATTTGGCATCTTGATAAAGTTAAAGTAAAGTAATTTTTATGAATATTAATCGCGCGAAACAACTTAAGATTACTGCTCCCGATAATAAGCCGGCATACGGCGGAGATCAGGGGTGGTTCTCATCAAATACAAGAGCTCAGGGCGGTTGCTCCTCTATTGCAGGGGCAAACGCCCTTCGCGCGCTTTTCAGAACGAACCCTTCGTTAAGATATCATATAAAAGACAATACAAAGATGCCTTATGAACTTAAGGATGCAATACTCTCCCCCAAACCGGATAAGGATTCTTTTGAGGAACTGATGACGGGAATTTATAATACGATGGGTGCAATGGTGTTGTTTCCTCTTAATCTGATTTACGACAGAGTACGAAGGGATAACGCGTTTTTTAACAAAGTACGTCCGAGTCAGGGCCTGACGAATACAGGATTTATTATCGGAATCATTCGATTTGCGCGCAGATACGGTATTAATCTGTCCGTAAAATCGCTTCCGACAGCGTTTGTTTCCAAAGACAGAGCCGTCTCGTTTATCAAAGAAGGGTTAAAAACATCCGGGGCGGTTGTTCTTTTGACCTCGTATAACAAACATAATGCAAGGTTATACAATCCGGATGGTGATTTCGATAAGAGTTTTGAGCCTGAATGTGGCCGAGATGTTTCGATAAAGTGCCATTTTACAACCATTACGGATATTGATGAGGACAGACTTCTTATTACGACCTGGGGAAAGCCGGCAATTGTTGATATTAACGAACTTGCGGGATCCTGGCAGAGTATAAAGGCCTTTGAAAGTACCCTTATGTATATAACATTGTCGGGCAAGGGACAGTCAAATCGCAGTCTTTTTTCTTCGTGGGTAGTATTTTTCTCGTGTATTTTCCATACAATTATCCACAAATAAAAAATTTCAAAAAAACACTAAAGTATGTGTAAAAATCTCCGATAATATAAATGACATCGAAATTCTCAATAACCATGGAAGGTTAGATGAGGGGAATGACAAAATTTTTCCACGGAAGGAGGAGAAGTTATGCGTATAGAAGCTTATAATGCAGTTAGCCAGATTTATTCAGCTAAGAAGCCCGGTCAGATTAACAAGACAACCACTTCTTACGGAAGAGATCAGGTGCAGATTTCCAGCCTGGGAAAGGATTTTCAGACTGTGAAGCAGGCGGTAGCTAATTCCTCAGATATTAGGAGTGAGATTACAGAGCCTATCAAAGCAGCCATTAAAAATGGCACCTATAATGTGAGCAATGAAGATTTTGCAGCAAAGCTCATGGAAAAGTTTGAAGGAAAGTTTTAAGGGGAGATTCCGGTGGCAAGCTTAATAGAAGAGTTAATTGATACTCTCGGTAAGGAAAATACTGAATATGAGAAGCTACTGGAATTATCCCGATTAAAGGGCGAGATAATTGTTAAAAGAGATATCCCCGCCCTTGAGAAAATCACGGATGATGAACAAAACGTTATGACGTGTATCGGTAATCTTGATGCCAAGCGTGAAGAGCTAACCAAAGATATCGCTAACGTAATCAACAAGGATGTTGAGGAACTTACGCTGTCTGTTCTTACGGAGTTACTAAATAAACAGCCCAAAGAACAGAAAGCTTTATCTATAATTCATGACAAGCTGAAGACTACCGTTTCGAATGTCAGAAATATTAATGAAAATAACCGTCAACTTATTGATCAGTCTCTTGAGATGGTTGAATTTGATCTTAATATGCTAAGAGCAATGAGACAGGCTCCCGAAACGAATAACTATGGGAGAGGTGCAATGAGTGTCGGTGGAACATTAGGTTCCGTAAAAGGTTTTGATGCGAAACAGTAAAAGCTTCATGAGTGTTAAATGAGGTGATGATATGTCTCTAATGAGCGGATTGTTTGTTGGATCAACCGGACTTCGCACAAGCCAGAATGCGCTGAATACTACAGCGCATAATTTATCTAATATTGAAACACAAGGCTATGTCCGTCAGCAGACGTTGCTTGCAGACATAGAGTACAGCACCATTGGACACGCTGCAGTTTCGGACAAGCAGATTGGTATTGGTGTTGAATATGATCAGGTTCGCCAGGTCAGAGATTATTTTCTTGATCAGTCTTATCGTAAGGAAGCAGGAAGATCCGCTTTTTACGAGATAGATTATGAAACAATCAGTGAAATAGAAACACTTCTCGGCGAATTTGACGGAGTGGCTTTTCAGGAATCTCTGGGAAATCTTTGGACATCTATTCAGGAACTCCAGAAGGATCCTTCAAGTTCTGTTACGGAAGGTGCGTTTGTAAATACGGCGGCTCAGTTCATTGAAAGAGCTCAGGCGGTTTATAACGGACTTACGGCATATCAGGATAACTTAAATTCCAGAATATATGATTATGTTAATAGAATAAATGATTTGGGGAAGACTATCTCGGATCTTAATGAAGCAATAAAGAAGGAAGAACTTGGCCCTCAGAAAGCCAATGACCTTCGAGATCAGAGAAATTATGCCCTTGATGAATTGTCAAAACTTGTAAATATTTCGTATTCCTACAATGCAGACGATGATGTTGAAGTAATGGTTGAAGGTGTAGTTTTTGTTACACGTGACAGGTCGTTTGAAATGAAGGCCATGCTGAACGAGGATAGTGGTTTATATACCCCTGTTTGGCCGATTAACAGAAATGCCGAAGTATTTCAGAGAAATCAGGAAATTGATACAAACCATGATACAGATATCGGGCAGCTTAAAGCCATTTACCTTGCAAGAGGTGACAGACGTGCCAATTATACCGATATGAACAGTGATACATACAATAACGGAGAATATACATATTTTGATCCGGTTACATCCACTACGGTTACTCAAAATCTTATTCCGACGTCTGCCTCTGTTGTAATGAATATCCAGGCTGAACTTGATCAGATGGTTCACAGTATTCTTACAGAGGTTAACAATATTATTACCGGTGAGAAGAATTTAATTGATTCGGGAACAAATCCTTCATATTCTTCTGCGGATGAACTTCCTCTTGAACTGTTTGTTCGTTTGGGAACACCCAGATATAAGGAAAGCGGCGGAGTATATACATATGTTCCCGAAGATGCACAACCGTCTCATGCGGATATAGATAATCTTTATACGATTACAAATATTAAAATCAACCCGGACATTGTCAAAATGCCGTCTCTTATGGCAAACGGTTTTATGACAGAGGACAGAAAGGTTGATTCTACAAAGGCAGATGCGATGGCAGATGCATTTACCAATACATTTTCATCACTTAATCCGAATCTTATGCAGGAATATAACTATCAGGATTATTACGCAGCAATGGTCGGACAGGTTGCCACAACAGGTTCCGTTTATTCGAGTATAGTATCCGCGCAGCAGATAGCAGCACAGAGATTGTATGATTCGCGAGATTCGATTATAGGTGTATCGTCAAATGAAGAATTGACGAATATGATTAAATATCAAAACGCATATAATGCATCATCAAGATTTATTAATGCATGCAACGATATGCTTGAGGATTTGCTTTCTAAGTTATCATAGGTTGTATTTATCGGGAGAGTTGCTTATGAGTACATCACAATTTTTTGGATTAAATATCGGATATACCGGACTTCAGGCAGCAAACGCCGCCCTCAATGTTACCGGTAATAATATCTCAAATGTCGATACAAAAGGATATACGCGTCAACAGGCAGTACAGCAGGCAGCTGAAGCTTTAAGAACGAATACATCTTACGGTATGGCAGGCTCCGGTGTTGACGTGGTCTCTATCGATCAGATAAGAGAGCAGTATTATGATTACAAATACTGGGAAAATAATGCAAGCTTGGGAATTTATCAGATAAAACAACAATACTACAGGCAGATAGAGGATTATTTTACGGATGTTGATAATGTAAAAGGATTTAATGCTGTTTACAGTGACTTATTTGATTCTCTTGATGAAGTGTATAAATCCTCGGGGGATGATACCAAGAAATCGGCTTTTCTGTCTGAGTGCAAGACGCTTGCGGAATATTTTAACAATATGTCTACGTCACTGACAAAACTTCAGATTGATGCCAATGATGAGATTAAGAATAAGGTAAACGAGATTAACGCAGTAGCTTCGGAAATAGCGACGTTAAATAAACAGATAAACAATATTGAAGTACATGGAACAAGAGCTAATGAACTTAGAGATAAGAGAGCTCTTTTGGTGGATCAGTTATCAAAGGTTGTAGATGTGCAGACCAAAGAAGTCCCAATATATACAACCGCCGGTGGCAACGAAGAATCCGGAATATTCAAGTTTACGGTTGATATTGCCGGAGGTCAGAATCTTGTAAATAATTACGAGTATTCAACCCTTACCTGCGAGGCAAGAAAGGATTATGAGAACGTTAACCAGTCCGATGCTGACGGCTTATATGATGTTTATATTAACGGAATTGCACTTAACCTGTACGGTGGAAGCCTTGGCGGAGAACTCAAGGGCTTACTCGAAGTAAGAGATGGAAATAATGGAGAGTTCTTCTCGGAAAAGGGAAAGAATGTTACTACTACAACTGATACGGTAACGATAAAAATCGATCCGACAAATGTTAATCATGAATTTCTGACGGATATGAATAAATCCACTTTGTGTGCAGGCGGAACAATAAAACTTGCGAATAAATTGTTTCAATATGACAGTTGGGAATATGATTCAAGCACGGAAACATATACATTTAGGCTTAAGGCCGGTCAGGATGCCAGCGCATATGACGGAAAAGATGCGGCCATAGGTGTCGGACTTGATTATCAGGGAATTCCGTACTATCAGGCACAGATGAATGAGTGGGTACGTTCGTTTTCACAGGCATTTAATAAGATTGAGAAAACAGCTCAGGATGTTAACGGAGACCCGTCACCGGTTATTTTTTCCTGCGGCATAAATGATAATTACAAATTTGATGATTATGATTATGTCAGCAAAAGCGACATCGGAGGCAGCATAACCGATTCAAAAAAGAACAATTACCTTCAGCTTACAGCTGCTAATTTTAGTGTAAACAGAGATATGATTGCCGATGTGGGCTTGTTCGGAACAACGAAGGATATAACACAGGGGCAGGATGCTCAAGATATTACGTTGGAACTTGAGAAGGTTAAATCCGATAAGACCAAGATGGTCTTCAGAGGATGTTCCTCAGGCGAATTTTTACAGTGTCTTACGGCTGATGTGGCTTTAGGAGCGTCGAGCGCGAATAATTTCAGTGAGAACTTTGACAAGATTTCAAAAGCTATTGTGGCTCAGCGAACTTCTGTATCGGGTGTTGATAATGATGAAGAAGCATTGAATCTTGTGAAATTCCAGGAAGCTTACAATCTGTCATCTAAGATGATTCAGGTTATGACAGAAATATATGACCGATTGATTCTGAATACAGGTGTGTAGAATAAAGCAAAAATGCCGATAAATATATTACAGGCGCTGCCTGGTAGTTAAGATAGCGGGGCTAATGATGGGCATGGCTCCTAGTACTAGGATATAAGGAGGTTCAGGCATGATTCGTATTACCAACAACATGATGAACAACAACACGAAAAATAATATAAATCTGAACAAAACTTCCGCAGATAAGCTGAATACAATGGTGGCAACAGGCCAGAAGATTACAAAACCTTCTGATGATCCTGTAATTGCTATTCGTGCACTTAGACTGAATACCAGTCTGGCTCAGCTGAATCAGTATTATGATAAGAATATACCAGATGCTCAGGCGTGGATGACTATTACTGAGACTGCTCTGTCACAGACGGATGCGATATTTACCAGCATTAAGGAAAACCTTACAGCAGGTGCATCTGATGAC
>JAZUIS010000074.1:0-39806 GCA_045642345.1 Lachnospiraceae bacterium | reverse complement strand
GAATTCTTCAACCGACACCGCAAGGGGCAGATGAAATACAGTATTAATTCCACGGGCCTTTAAAGCATCAACCATAGACTTATCAAATATTCCGATTCGGTTGCAGGGCAGAGACAGTGTTTTTGCATAAAGCGTAAAATGCGGGCAGTCATAAACCCAGGAATAATATGTGGTCTTGGTTGCGTCACACACCATTGAAATAATCGGAAAGTAATTAAATGAAATCACGCCCTCGGCATGAACTTCATTTATCTTCATTATCATCTTTTGTGCCAAATCAATGTCACGAGTATAATTCATACACTTTTGACTAAAAGTGATTATCTCATGACCGGATTTGATTAAATTCTTACGAAGCACTTCTTCATTATTGGCGCCCCATAAATATAGAAGTAATTTCACTTAATCTGCTACTCCATGTATCCTTTTGAACCTTTGCATAAGCGTTCCGAACTATTCCCTCCCGAAGGGATTCATCTTGTAAAACTGTTTTTACTTTATCAAGAGCTTCAATGTAGTTCATACCGTCCCAGAACAATATATCTTCAGCGTCCGTAAATCTATCGGCAAGATATTCGCTGTAATTGCTAAGAACCACAGCCCCGTTAAGCATTCCGTTAAATACTCTTTCATGTGAACCTGCGGCAAAATTGGGGTGATCGTTAAGAAGCACCTTACTTCGACAAATCATTTCCAGGCATTCTGCCGGAGACAGTTTACCATGAAAAGTAATATTATCGGAGTATTTATCTGCCAGCTCCTTCCACCCGTCACCTCCACATATATGTATGTTCATTCCCACCATTGCCAGCTCTTCAACAAGCCGTTTTCTTCTTATTGCCTGGAATGCCAGCCCGACAGTTTTTAACGTATATTCAACCATAACGAGGTATTCCTCGATTTTAAATGTATAACCATAATGCTGCATGTACGCTTTTACAACATCCTGCGGCTCTTTTGACGAATCACTTTTATAATATTCAAGCAAAAACCGATAGAACTGTTCGGAATTATGTTCAAACGGAAGTGGCAAAAAATTAATATCCTCATCATTAAAGAAACTTCCCGCGTACAAAATATCTATATCTTTATCATAATTCATTCCGCCTTTGTCCATACCACCATGGGGTAAAAACAAAAATGAGTTCTCAACCGTAGGAAATAATTCTTTCAAATAATCCGCATGGTATCTGTCAATGCACGCTCCGTAATATCCCGTATAATAATCTCTGCTTATTACAGGTATATAAAACGCCGGATGGTCTACCATTATATTAACAATCTTCGCTCCGCGGCTCTTCCAAATATCAAAAGAAGTCCCCAGATTATTAAAAGTAACAACCAGCGTGTCTTTATCAATCTTATCCACGATAGGCAGCAACGTCTCTTCAGGATTGTTAATATCAAAGGCCATAACCTCATCGTGACCTTGGGCCATTGCATCTATGAAATAATCAAGCGTTTCCAGTTTCCCTTTAATCAGAATTACCAATTACTGATCCCCCAAAACCTCTTTAAGAATCCTTGCCACTCTCACCTCATATGTGTGAAAGCTCTTGACCTTTTCATAACCATTACGGGCGATTTCTTCCCGTTCCTCATCATGGTCCTTATAATAACTGATTAATTGCAGACAGTCTTCCTTTGTTTCGTAGCATAATAAGTCTTCACCTATCTCGAAATACTCCGGAATTTCTGCCTGATAATTGGTAAGCAGCAGTCCGCCACAACCCATAATATCCCATATTCTCTGAGGCAGGCCGGTTTCTATGCAGCGCATTGTATGATTAATATTTATCTTGGAATGTCTAAAGATATCAGGCATTCCTTCATGTGTTGTCACGCCCTCATGTATCTTAAGATTATCGCTTATAATTCCGTCATTTGAACTTCTGGTAAATAAATCGATTCTTATATTTTTGTTCCCCAGATAATTAAATAATTCTATTCTGTCCCTGGCAGATAATTCAAAGCCCATAATATTCTCAATCGCGGCATATGTATTAATATCAATAACAGGATCATCTATGGAATATTTATCAAAGAATTCGGAATCCCCTTTGCGTATAGCTTCAATTATCCTCTTTCTTGGCTTTTCATCCTTTACGACTTCATTGAGAATCGACAGACCTCCAAGCAACTTCTGAGCCGCCAGCAAGGCATCAAGATAGCCCTGTTCCGACTCTTCCAGTTTAAGGTTTCGATACAGGGATTTTTCCGTATATAAGGAGCCCACGAAGGAAACATCATATTTATATTCGATATTTCCAAATGAGGGGTCTCCAAGCACATTGTTCCAACGCTCCGTATTGGTTCCCAGGGGCATATAAAAAATCCCTGTAGGATTCTCATCCTTAATTGATTCATACTGATTATAGTCGAACAAAAATATACGATTGCAAGAATTGCGAATAGTTTCGGAATAGATTTCAAGCACGGGGCAGTCTACGCTAAGCGCAACATACTTAACGGACAATTTCTCGCATATAGACGAAATATAAGGAAAATAATTAATGCTGAATACAAATTCAGGCTTATTGGCAAGAATCGCCTCGCCCAGAACTTTAATACGGGTATCCGAATCAATGGACTTATCGGTAATCTCCATATCTTCTTCGATAACCGTTATATTAAACTTTTTGAATGCGGCAATAAGATCAGGTTCAACTATACTGCCGTATCTGTGAAATACAATATTCATTAAGAATGGCTCCTTTAGGGCATCTATACACATTTAAAGCAATTACAATCAATTATGTGCTAAAATGTTAATGTACACGCCCGATACGTATATCGGCAGGTACCGCATCAAAATAAACCGTGGGGAATAAATAAATGCAAAAATTACGTAAAAAAATATTCAATATAATTCAAATAGGTAATAAATCCGATGCATTAAGTAAATCCTTTGACTACTTCATCGTTTTTGCAATTATCATTAATCTAACGGTAACTTTGCTTGATACCTTTGATGAAATGGCTCCCTATACCGGCATCATAGATATTATCGAGCTTGTCACCATCATAATTTTTACCATTGAATATATCCTAAGAATCTGGACTGCGGATCTTCTTTTCCCCCAAAAAAGCCGCGGAAGAGCTATTCTTGCCTTTGTATTTTCTATCTTCGGATTAATCGATTTGCTGACCTTCCTGCCTTATTATCTTCCTATCTTTTTCCCGGCAGGTGCTGTTGCATTCAGAATGTTCAGAGTAATAAGAATTTTCCGGTTGTTTAAGATTAATGCCCAATACGATGCCTTTAACGTAATTCTTGATGTTATTAAAGAAAAGAAGAACCAGCTTATTTCTTCCATGGTTCTTATTGCAATATTTCTTATTTTCTCATCACTATGTATGTACAGTTTCGAACACGATGCCCAGCCCGAGAGTTTCGCCAATGCCTTTTCCGGTATGTGGTGGGCAGTTTCGGCACTCCTTACGGTAGGTTACGGTGATATATATCCCGTTACTTTCTGGGGGCAGTTCTTCGCTATCATTATAGCCTTCCTGGGCGTAGGAATGGTGGCTATCCCCACCGGTATCATAAGTGCAGGTTTCGTCGAAAGATATACTAAAATCAAAACCTACAAAAGCTCCGAACACGAGCTTCAGTTCGTTGTGTCGGAAGTACAGGAAAACCACCCTTGGGAAAATCAGAAGATTAAAGATATCGTCTTCCCGCCTCAGCTTATTCTTGCCATGATTCTTCGTCACGGCGACGTTATTATTCCTAACGGAAATACCGTCCTGTATACGGATGATAAGCTTGTTATCGGTGCTAAGAATTATCGTGATGATGTTGATATTTCCCTTAAGGAAATAGTAGTTGAAGAAGATAACGAATGGGTAGGACAGCGAATCAAAGAGCTTGATTTGTCCAAGAACGAACTCATTCTTATGATAAGAAGAGTAAACAAAACCATCGTCCCCAATGGTTCAACCATTATTAAAAAGGACGATGGCATTATTCTTATAACATATTAACTTATCTGTACTCGGCCATATCTATACCGTCTGCGCTACAGTTAGCCAAATGATATTCTTTGAGCATTCTGGCGTCACATACCTGTCGATGTTCCATTTGCTGTCCGAACATACTGTTTGCTTTGTACAAAGCGCGTCTTTCATCACTAAGCTGATGAGCCAGCCAGTCGTTGGCCCTGTCTTCCATCTGAGTGTGGGTAGCTTTTTCGGCCTTATAGGTTTTGCGCCCCGCGCCGCCTGCATATACATTTCCCGCACCGGAAGGTTCCCTGCTAGGCGTATTGAATGCTGTGCTTGTCGAAGACGAAGGCTGTGAAATATACGGCATCTTATTGGCCGGAGTAACTGCTTTATCACTGGGTCTGTTTGCTGCAATGTTTTTGTTAACAACCTTTTTAACAAATATTACGATTATTGCAACCCAGACAATTACTCCTATTAATCCTTCCATGAAGTTCTCCTACTAAAATTTAAACTACTTACGAACTGTCTCTGTGATTGCTGTAACTGTACCTGCTAAATTAGCGATATCCGAAGGAACGATAATCTTAGTAGCCTGGCCGTTAGCCATATTCTCGGCTGCCTCAAATGACTTAAGTTTAAGATATCCGTCCGAAGGAGCTGCTTCGTTAATGAGTTTGATACCTTCAGCTCTTGCCTTCTGAACTGCAAGTAATGCTTCAGCTTCACCTTGAGCCTCACGAATCATCTTTTCCTTAACAGCATCTGCCTTAAGGATAGCTGCTTCCTTTTCACCTTCCGCAAGTGTGATTGCTGACTGCTTCTCACCTTCTGCAGTAAGGATTTTTTCTCTCTTTTCTCTTTCGGCTCTCATCTGCTTTTCCATGGCTTCACGGATAGTTGCGGGAGGCTGAATATTCTTAACTTCTACACGGCTTACTTTGATTCCCCACTTATCAGTAGCTTCATCAAGAATTGATGTAATCTGACCGTTGATTGAATCTCTTGAAGTAAGTGTTTCATCAAGTGTCATAGAACCGATGATGTTACGAAGAGTTGTTGCCGATAAGTTCTCGATAGCTGCGATTGGTCTTTCAACACCGTATGTGAATAACTTGGCATCAAATACTGAGAAGAATACAACCGAATCAACCATCATTGTAACGTTATCTTTGGTAATAACGGGCTGAGGCTCAAAGTCTGCAACCTGCTCTTTTAAAGAAACCTTCTTGGCAACTCTGTAGATAATCGGAATTCTGAAGTTAAGTCCGGCACTCCATGTTGAAGAATATTTACCGAAACACTCGATTACCCAAGCGCTTGCCTGAGGTACTATGCTGATACATCTGCATAAGAAAATAATCAAAATGATTACTAAAGCAATAATTACAATTGTTCCAACTTCCATTTAATATTTCTCCTTTCACGATCAGCCTTAACTGATTCATTGAAATCATTATAACATATATATTACGCTCCATAAATCGCCAATTAAGCGATTTAGTCTATGCTATATCATCAAGTTGAGCGGTATAAAGCTTATAATATGCTCCTCTTGCCTTCATAAGTTCATCGTGAGTACCGCTTTCGACTATTCCGCCGTCATCTATATACATAATTTTGTCACAGTTACGAATCGTTGATAATCTGTGGGCAATAATGAAGGATGTACGTCCCTTAAGCATGGTATCAAGACCTTTTTGAAGAGCTCTTTCGGTTTGAACATCAATGCTGGAAGTGGCTTCATCAAGTACCAAAATAGCAGGGTTTGATATTAAGGTTCTGGCAAAAGATATAAGCTGTCTTTGGCCCTGGGACAAAGATGCACCTCTTTCATGCACTTCACTTAAATAGCCGTCGGGAAGTGATGAAATAAAGTCATCGGCGCATACCTTTTTACTTGCCTCTATTATTTCATTCATAGTGGCATCCAGCTTACCGTATCTTATATTATCCATAATTGTTCCGGAAAATATGAAACTGTCCTGAAGCATAATTCCCATCTGAGATCTTAGAGACTTAAGGGTAACCTTTGAAATATCCACATCATCTATAAGAAGCTGTCCGGAATCAAGATTATAGAATCTTGAAATCAGATTAACTATTGTCGATTTGCCGGCTCCCGTAGGGCCTACAAGTGCTATGCTTTCTCCCGGATTAACGGTAAAGGAAACATCATGAAGTATCTCTTTGCCCTCTTCATAAGAGAATTTAACATTTTTGAATTCAACCTTACCCTTAATAGGCGGCATAACAGTTGCATCAGGCACATCATCAACCGTAATCTCCTCATCCATTGTTTCGAAGATTCTCTCAAGGTATGCGATGTTATTTATGAAGTTATTAAAAATATTGCCCAGGTTCATAATGGGTTGCCAGAATCTTGAAGCATAGCTCGAGATTGCTACAATAGTTCCCACAGATTTATTACCCGCACCGAAAATAATTAATCCCGCTATAAAGATAGCAGCTCTTATAAGAACCGAAATCGTATCGATTCCCGGCCATACAGCATTGGAGTAACGAACTGCCGTCATCCATGTTCCTCTGTAATCTTCCGTTAAATCATAAAAAATATCGGCGTTTTCATCTTCTCTGGCGAACATCTGAGTAACCTTGGCACCCACTATATTCTCCTGAAGATAAGCATTAAGGTTAGAACTCTTATTCGAAACTGCCTGCCAGGCCTTACGCTGCTTATTCTTCATCCACAGCATAAATACCGCAAGCACCGGCACGCCGCACAAAACCACAATTGAAAGCTGTACATCCACCGACAGCATAAATGCGATAATAAAGATAAGATTGATAACCTCAAGAATTATATTAATAAGTCCGTTGGAAAGCATATCCGATACGGAATTAACATAGTTAACAACTCTTATTAAAATCTTGCCGTGAGGACGGTCATCATAATACTGGAAGCTAAGCTTCTGCATATGCGCAAACAAGTCTTTACGAATATCGTAAATGATTGTCTGGGATACTTTAACCATTATCTTGGAACGAATCGTTACAAAAATAACGCTCACCGCATACACTCCCACCAGGAGAATACCCAGCATAATCAAAGTACGCATATCTTTGTCCGGTATTACTTCATCAAGTGCCTTCTGGGTAATGATGGGTCCAAGAAGCGCCGTAGCTCCGCCCACTGCACTAAACAGCAGGGCAACTATCATCTGTTTAAGATATTTTTTGATATATGAAGAAGCCCTAAGAAGGTGTTTTATATCAAAGGGTTCTTCAAGAACTTCATCCTTGCGATAAGTGTTTTTCGTGCTCATCAATAACCACCCTTCCTGTCTGGAGACACACCAAATCATAATAATAACCGTGGTTGGCTATTAATTCTTCATGTGTTCCGTCTTCTATAATTTCACCGTTTCTTAAAATAAGAATTCTGTCTGCGAACTTAGTCGTTGATATTCTTTGTGCGATAATAAGCTTCGTACACTCAAAATCAAGGTGCCTTAAGGCATGCTGTATTTCTTTTTCCGTCTCCATATCAACTGCCGATGTTGTATCATCCAGTATCAGAATCGAAGGTTCTACAGCAAGAGCTCTTGCCAAAGATATACGCTGCTTCTGTCCACCGGAAAGTCCCACACCGCGCTCGCCTATAATTGTGTCATAGCCTTCGGGCATCTTTGAAATAAAATCCGAAGCTGCCGAATATTTGGCATACTTAATAATATCGTTAAGCGACATATGTGCCACGCCGTATGCAATATTACCCTCTATAGTGTCCGAATACAAAAGAACATCCTGAGTGGCAAGTCCGATATTACGTCGCAAGTCTTCCAGTCTGTATCTATTTATATCAATATCATCAATCAGTATCTGACCTTCCGTAGGCTCGTAGAATCTGGGAATCATCTGCACAAGCGTGGTCTTACCGCATCCTGTTTCTCCCATAATCGCTATAGTCTGTCCGGGCTTTGCGGTAAAAGATATATTTTTAAGCACATTTAACACACCGTCCGAATACATAAAGGTTACGTTCCTAAATTCAATCTTACCCTTGAATCTTCCGGGATTCTCTACCGGTTTTTCCGGATCAACTATCTTAGGTTCGGAATAGTAAATCTCCATAACCTTATCGGAAGCTGCAGAGAATCGCTGGAACTCATTCATAATATTGCCAAGCAGTCGCATAGGGTTGGCAATTGCCCATATAAGTCCCGAAAAGGCAACATATTCACCCATTGTAAGTTCGCCGTTAATAATGAAATAGCCTCCCACAAGGAGTAAAACAACCGGCAGAATATTACAGCAGGTCTCTACATATGGGAAGAACTTAAGCCATGTCATATTTGTTTCTTTGTTTGTTTCGCGATAAGTGGTATTCGCCTTATCGAATTTTTCGATTTCATAATCTTCTCTTGCGAAGGCTTTTACAACACGGTTACCGGAAATATTTTCCTGTGCATCCGTATTCATCGAAGCAAACTTTTCACGAAGAAGCGCATGCATGGGAGCAACTTTTTTCTTAAACAAAACAATAATAATGAAAATCAGCGGCGAAATAACAAGAATAGACAATGCCAGCTTTACATTCATTACCATAAAATAAATTGCCGCAGCAGAATAAAGAGTAACAGATTCAATAATGGCTCTTATTACCCAGGCAATATTGTGACGTACCGCATCAAGGTCACCTGTCATTCTTGTCATCAGGTCACCTGTTCTGTAAGTTCCATAAAAGGTCATATCCTGATGTTCAATTTTTTGAAAAAGGAAATTACGAACTTTGGACAGTACATATTGTGACACATGTTCATATGCCATACAGTCAAAATAGACCACCACTACCCTAAAGACAGTCAGTCCGACCATATAACCTATAAGTGTGTAAAACAGGGTTCTTTGTGTATCAATCTTAGTAGCGACATCGCCGCCGCTTAAAAAGATATCAACAATCTGTCCTGAGAAATACGGAACAACAATCTGCATCGAAGAATAAATAATCGTTCCGATAATTCCAAGAATAAAAATGACTCTTCTCCCCTTCATGTTTTCCCAGAGCCATTTAAGCTTTGATCTGTGATTATTCATAATTGTTATCCTCTGAAATAATACCAACTAAAAATAATAGTAACTCAGTTTTCGGCAATAAAATATGGTGAAATTTCAAATAAATAGCGGATTATTTCAATCTAAAATAATCCGCTGTCGATAATAACTTAATATTCTGTTCAAAAATATATATCTTTATTCGTGTCTTAAAGCTTCAATAGGACTTAATCGCGCCGCTTTCTTGGCAGGGTAAATTCCGAAGAAAATACCTATCGCGCACGAGAACATTGAAGCTGCTATTACAGTGCCTGCTCCGATGGATGCCTGGATATCAAATGCGCTTCCCAAACCTATTGCACCCAAAACTCCAAGCACAATACCCACGACACCGCCTATCAGTGTAATAATTCCGGCTTCTGCCAGGAACTGCCACATAATATAGTTTGTTCTGGCACCCAAAGATTTACGAATACCGATTTCCCTTGTTCTTTCAGTTACGGAAACAAGCATGATATTCATAACTCCGATACCGCCTACCAGCAAAGATATGGCTGCAACGAAGGAAATGAATATTGTAATGATGCTCATAATACTTCCCAGCTGATCGGTTACGTCCGCAAAGTTCTCCATAAGAATCTGGTTATCACCCTTACAATGATACTTGTTTTCCAACAGATTAACTGCCTGCTTTGCAACCTCTACTGAATATTCCGCGCCCTCGCAATAAATATAAATAACTCCTATATTACTTATATTAAGACCAAATTTGTTGGCCATAAATGAAAGTGGCACTTCAATAGTTACGGAAGTTACCGTACCTCCGTCAAGCATCGCTATAAGACCTGAGGAGGAGGAACTTCTTACACCGACAATTGTAATATCCTGTGCAATTCCCCACAAGGTGCCTTCAACTGTCATTCCAACCACATCCGTAGTACCGAACAGAGCCTTTGCATCCGCATCAGTGATAACACCCACTGCCGCACCTGAATCATAATCGGACTGATCAAAATATCTTCCCTTAAGCATAGGTTCCTTGGAATTATAGTAGTAACTTGGTGTACCGCCTGTCAGGTTCATATCTATTGATATCTTTGGGCTTACCACGGTTCCCCAGGAATTTAATACCGGAGAAGCACCATTGATATGGTCCAATCTGTTGGTCAGTAATTCAACGTCCTCCATATTAAGAGTTACATATGTATCTTTTCTTGTAGAATCAACATACAAGGCAACCTGGCCGCCTGCCAGTCCTTCCAGTTCCGTATTAACCGATTCCGTAACACCGTTACCGATTGAAATAACCATGATAACCGATGCAATACCGATAATAATACCCAGCATGGTAAGTACGGAACGTCCACGATTATGCTTTATATTCATAATCGCTATTTTAATGTATTCAATAATCTGTCCCATAATTATCCTCTTACTGAGCTATAGCTGTTACTGTCATTCCTTCCGTTACCGTATCCGGAAGTTCTGTAATAATCTGATCTCCCTCCGAAACTCCTTCAAGAATCTGCGTATTTACATCATCCGAAAGACCTATAGTAACATGAACTTTGGTTACAACGCCGTCGACCACCATATTAACGAAAGCTCCGTCCACATCGTAGTTAACCAGTTCATTGGCTACCAATATTGCATCCTTTGCTTCACCAACTTTAATCTGCGCTTTACCGTCTATTCCAAGAACAATATTATCATCAGGATTATCAAGCTTAATCTGAGCACCTACTACAGTAGAACCGGACTGATTGGTTTCGGCCATCTTATTAATATGAGAAAGCTTACCTGTATAGTCCTTACCGTTAATTGTAACTGCGGCTTCCATACCTTCGCTTAATGTTTCAAGGTCAAATTTCGTAAGCTTAATTTCAACCACAACATTTTCCATGCTTTCGATGGTAACAAGTTCCGTGCTCTTGGAAATAGGTGCACCCTTGATGGTATTTAATTTGGTAACTACTCCGTCAAATTCGGCTGTTACGCCACCCTTAACATCTTCGTAGGCTTCAAGGGTTTCTTCTATTTCAGCCACGCTCATCTCATAATTGGCTTCAAGTTCTTCCTTCGCCCCCTTAGTCATGGTAGA
Source organism: Lachnospiraceae bacterium (assembly GCA_045642345.1). GTDB lineage: Bacteria > Bacillota > Clostridia > Lachnospirales > Lachnospiraceae > JAILLW01. Next base: position 28,741 of record JAZUIS010000074.1, on the reverse strand, counting down.
ATCCTGGGAACCGCTCTTTTGTGATTTCATTTCGGACTTAAGTGTCTTTAAATCATTAAGAATCTTGTTTGCATCCTCAAGTTCTTCCTGCATATCTCTAAGTTCCTTATTATGCTGCTGCTCGTATGCATTTTCCTGAATTCTCTTTTGAAGTTCAACATATTCTTCATCATAAGGAGAATAGTCAAGCAGCGACACGTTAAGCATTGCGCCTTCATAGCTTAATGCCGCCTTTTTATCTTCAATTTTCTTTTCAAGTTCATCTATATAATTTTCTGCAAAAGGGATCTGTTCATCAAGTACCGGCAAATTCGTAAGTGCTTCACTTAACTTTGATACAACTCTGTTGTTTGATTCAATTGACTTATTGTAACCGCCGTCAGTAGCAGATTTCTTTAAAGTTGTTGTTTCAATACTCTTGTTTAATGTCTCTTCATCATAAGTAAAAAGAACGGTTCCTTCCGTAACGAAGTCTCCCACAGCGACGTTAACATCCCCTACCTTACCTTCAACAGGGGCATAAACCACTGCTTTATCCAATGATTTGATAGGTCCCGAGGCGTCTATGCTTTGAACAATATCGCCTTTGATCGCTGCAGTTGTATATACCACAGGGGGTGTATTTGCTGCAATAATGTTTGATATCACAATCCAAAGCACAATAACTGCGACTATTACACCTATAACAATTCTTCTTCTCTTTTTCTTTTCTTCCGGAGTACGCTGTTTCTTTTCCTTGTGTTTCTTAATCTTCTCAGCTTTCTTTTCAAGCTTTTTTGCTTTTGCATCGTTTACTTTGATGCTGTCGGCATTTTCCGTAATTTCCTCACTCATTACTGTTGTTTCTTCCTTTTTCATTTTAAGCTCCTCAAATTAATATTCTCTATGTCTATCTGGTAAAATCTTCAACAATCTTACCATCACGAATTCTTATGTTTCGTTTGGCAGATGCTGCTATTTCATTATCATGAGTAATCAGGATAACCGTTCTTCCTTCCTCATGCAATCTTCTTAATATATCCATTATTTCTTTGGTAGAACCGGAATCAAGGTTACCTGTAGGTTCATCCGCCAGAATAATGGGAGGTGCCTGAGCTATCGCCCTTGCTATTGCAACTCTTTGCTGTTGACCGCCTGACATTTCCGCTGGGCGGTGTGTACCTCTGTTTTCAAGTCCCACTATTTTAAGAGCTTTAAGGGCCAACTCTCTTCTTTCTTTTTGGCCGACGCCCCTATATATTAACGGAAGCTCAACATTCTCTATTGCGGTAAGATTAGCTATCAGGTTAAAGCCCTGAAAGATAAAACCTATTTCTTTGTTTCTGATGTCGGACTGTTCATCATCTGTCAATGTTGAAACATCCTTGCCGTCAAGAACATAGGTGCCGCTGGTGGGAACATCAAGACATCCTAACATATTCATAAGTGTTGATTTACCCGAGCCTGACTGGCCGATGATGGCGACGAATTCGCCTCTGTTGATTGTAAGAGAAACATTATCAAGTGCTCTTACTTCATTCTCTCCTGGATTGTATATTTTACACATATCCCTGATTTCAATTAATCGATCCATACTATCCTCACATACTGCAATATCTTTCCTCAAAAAACTGCCATCACATTACTCTGTGATGGCAGCTTCGTCATAATGCAATATTAATATATAACTCTTTACGGATATTTGACAATAAATATCGGATTAAAAAATGATTAAGAAATTATTAATTTGCCAATTTTTAGTTGGTGTAGTTATCGAAGTATCCCTGAACGAGAACAACAGGTGTGCCCTTATCTCCGGAACCCGATGTTAAGTCACAAAGAGAACCGATAAGGTCTGTTAACTGTCTTGGTGTTGTTCCTTCAGATGCCATCTTACCAACAAGGTTAGCATCCTTTTCCTTGATACTCTTTGAAATAGCTTCCTTAAGTGCTTCACCTGATAATGCAGCAAAATCATTATCAGCAAGATACTTAAGCTTAAGTTCGTTAGGTGTTCCTACTAATCCGTCTGTGAATGCAGGTGATACAACAGGATCTGCAAGTTCCCAAATCTTACCCTTAGGATCCTTAAAAGCACCGTCGCCGTATACCATTACTTCAACATGCTTTCCTGTTTCCTTTAAGATGTTAGCCTGAATGTCAAGAACAAGCTGCTTGCACTCTCTGGGGAAAAGCTTAACCTGATCTTCCGTAGCCTTATTGGAACCAAGAAGGCCATAGCTTTCATTGCATCCGCTTCCGTCTACAGAAGCATTCATAATCTCGTCAAGGCCAACCACGCACTTAGCGCCTGCTGCCTTTAAGATTCTCTTTGTACGGGCACGAGTGTGAATATCACAGTTGATAACAGTATCTGTGTAATCAAGAATTGCCTTTGCCTGGTTAGCAAATACAACCTCGACCTCACAGCCTGTTTCCTTAATAAGGTTGCTGTAGTAATCAACATAATCAACGCCTGTGAACTCGTGCTTGATATATCCGAATAACTCTCTGTACTTTTCTAATGAAAGAACATCCGAGTATGGATTAATTCCTGCCTCATCTATCTTGTCAAGGCTAACGAGTTCGTTACCAACCTCGTCCGAAGGGTAGGAAAGCATAAGGACAATCTTCTTGCAGCCCATAGCCATACCCTTAAGACAGATTGCGAATCTGTTACGTGAAAGAATAGGGAAGATAACACCAACTGTTTCTCCGCCTGTCTTTGCCTTAACGTCCTTTGCAATGTCTGTTACTTTACAGTAGTTACCCTGAGCTCTTGCTACGATTGACTCTGTAATTGAGATTACATCCCTGTCACGCATTTCGAAGCCCTCTGATTTAGCAGCTTCCAATACGCTTTCGGTAACAATCTTAGCCAAGTCATCACCCTGACGGATGATAGGGCAACGGATACCACGTGATACGGTACCCACTCTACGATCATTAGCCATGTTCATTTCCTCCTAAGAAATTGTAGTACTTTGTTTGTAATTTTTTGTAATTTTTTGCGGCCGGTTTTCACCGACATTAGTGATTATAGTACAAAGATATACATAAGCAAAACAGAATAATCTTATGTTTATTATAAGTTGTACTTATGGTAAAATGTATACATGCAAGCTAAACTCGAACAGTACAAAATTTTTAAAGCAGTAGCCGATTCCGGCAACATATCCGCTACCGCCAAACAACTGTATATCAGCCAATCGGCAATCAGCCAGTCAATCAAAATACTGGAGGATTCCCTTGGTGTACGATTATTTTCCCGTTCTACCAAAGGCGTAACTTTAACCAAAGACGGGCTTACCCTGTACGAATATGTTTCTGCCGCACTTTCATTAATCGAGTCCGGTGAAGCAAAACTTAACGAGACTAAGGAATTAACAAGCGGCGAACTGGTTATAGGCTCCAGTAATACTCTTACGGACGGTTATCTGTTGCCCTATTTAAGCAAATATCATCAGCTTTATCCCGGGGTTAAAGTACGTATCCTAAACGGCACCTCCAAGCGTGTTATGGGATACCTGGATACCGGCGTGGTTGATGTAGCCTTTGCCACCACCAACGAAAAGCCCGAGGGCTACGAAAGCTATCTTTGTTTTAGGACTCACACAGCCTTTGTTGCATCACCGGATTATCCTATAGATATGAACAAAGTATATACTTTGTCCGAAATAGCCCAAATGCCTCTTATATTATTGGAAAAGGAAGCCGGTTCGCGACGTTTCCTGGAGAACTGTTTTCTTAAAGAAGGACTTAGACTTGAACCGGAAATTGAATTGGCCAGTTATGAGCTTCTTATATCTTTGGCCAAAATCGGCTTAGGCGTTGCCGGCATAACAAAAGAACTTTCACAGGAGGCCATTGCTGAAGGCACTGTAAAAGTTCTCAAAGTCAAAAATGAGTTGCCGACCCGTGCGGTTAGTATGCTTACGCCTAAAGGCACCGAGCCGTCTATGGCTGCTTCCAAATTTATGGAGCTCATTACCGCCAAGGGGGGAGGACCTTCGCGATAATATTTAGCCCTTAAAGTCTATGTTCTGTCCCACCATGCTCTCCTGGGTTGTAATTATCGAATCGCTTGAAGCTTCATAAGCATATGCCGAAACCATATTAAGAAGTTCTTCTAAAGAATTGGCACTAAACTGCAAATACTCTTTGTCATCCTCAAAACCTGTTTCTTCGCCCTCTGAAGATATTCTCTCTTCTTCTGCGGCATTCTTGGCTTTGCGATTTTCGATACGCTCGGCTGCAGCTTCTTTATCTGCCTTTTTCTTTTCGGCTGCTTTTTGTTCGCGTTTCTTTTCAATACGTTCCTTCTGTGCTACTGCCATCTCCTTACCGTTCTTTTCGACAGTTGCGAAGAATGACATCTTTCCGTTATCGCCTACGCTTATTCCGAAATTCTTAATATTGGCGCCGGTACTTGCCAGACTGTTCTTGGCTTCAAGCAATTTAGCCTGTGAAGATTCGATAATTCCTTCATACTGCTTTCTGAAGTCTGCATCCGTAGCCATTTTCTCAACTTCTTCTTCACAGATTAACACAACGGGCTTGCTGGAATTTCCATAGCTAAGTGCATTCTTTTCAACCTGCTCCTTAGTATCTTTGCTTACCAGAATGAAATCCATTCCATGGAACTTCTCTTTTAACTTGTTGTAATATTCCTTACCCTCATCGGATAATTTTGCATTACCTATGGTCATTCCGTATTCTTCATGTTCTAAAGGGACAAGGGAGCCTGTGCTTGATATGCTTTTCCAGGCGCTTATCTTCTTATTGCCCGAATTGCTTGCTGCGGATGTATTCTTCTCCTTTACAGCCTGTGCCAGCTTATTGGCTGACGTTGCACTTTCCCACGCCTTAGTGTTGTTCTGATAACTTGATACTCCGAATAAATTGTTTGCCATATAATAATCCTCCTTTACACACTTACATCAATTGATTCCTGAAAATGTTCGAATACCACTTTCAGGTAATCGGCATCTGCTTTAACTATATCTTTCATTTCACTGTTACGATGCTTAATTTCCATCTTTTTGATGTCTTCATCGCTCATATCCCCCGAATACACCTCAAGTTCCCCGGATATTTCTCCGAATCCCATTTCTTCAAGTATTTCTTTCATACCTTCCTCAAGGTCTTCCATCACTTCGGAAGTTAATTCTTCCACCATATTCAAATCTGATATTTCTAAAATTTCGGAATCCGCTTCTTCTATATCAATAGGTTCTAAAAGTGAATCCCCTGAGGATGCTTCATCTTCGATATCCATTACTTCATCTATATTTTCATCCGAATTTCCCCTATCCGGTTCTAATGATGAAGTATCCTCAGTATCACTTTCCCCTAATACACAACCTGTTGCCTTTGCCATTTCTTCAAGTTCCAGGTGTCTGGCTTTCTTTTGGGCGACTCTTTCCATATCTTTAGCATGGCTGATTGCTGCTTCCAGTTCTTCTATGTCACAGTCAGGGTCAAGCCTTTGTCGTTTAAGCTTAATAACCTCACGTTTAGCTGACGATACAGCCTGTTTGGCCGCGGCAGAGGTTTTGGCTCTTAATATCTTTGAAGATATGCTCTTATGCTGATACTTTAATTTCTTTAAGCTAAGAGATGTATCCTTTGCCTGTTGCCTTTGATTTCTTAAACTGTCTGAATAGCTTTTGGAACTGTCAAGAATGGATTGAGATTTTGAAGAAAAAAAATCTGCCCCATTGCTGTTTTGGTCTGCACAGTTTAACATACGCCTGATATCTCTAACCTGCTGCTTTTGCTGCTTGGTTACAGATTCTGCGTTATAATTTGCAGCCCCAAAATTCTGTTGGGCAGAATATGAATTTCTAATATAGTGACTAATTGTGTTCATCTGCTTCATCCTTGAAATTCACTCCCAAATCCTTTTGGGAGGCAGTCCTATATTATTTATCGGTTATTAAATTAATTACTTTAGTCTTTTTTAATTTTCGTTTAAATCGGCAGGTTGACCCCTAAATTCATCAATGCTTTCGTTTAAGGAGAATGTCAGTTTATAACCTTCACAAATCACATTAGAATAGAAATCATACTGAATTCTGTTCTGGATAACGTCTATATTTTCAGCTCCGGCATCAAGCAAAATCAGCATAAATTTAGTTGCCGAATACTTATAGAATACATCAACGGACCTGATACTCTTACGAATCGCCATCTGAAGTATATCCGAAATTTCTTCTTCACGGTGCGAATAATTATGGCCTTCTTTAGGTTCAACAACTATCGAAAGCACCTCAATCGAACGATTATATCTTACTCCGATATTTGTAAGATATTCGTAGAACTTACCGAAGTCATTAACGCTGTCACACTGTTCTTCCACAGATGAAATTCTTCCCATCAAATCCTCGATATCATCAAGAACATCCTGCTGCATAGCATCAACTTCATCGAAGAAGGAAATTGTATTGCTTAAGGTAAGCTTGTCTTCATCAAACAATTTTAAGAAAACATCAAGCATCTCCGGATCAAACTGACTTCCGCGACCGTTAACAAGTTCCTTACGAATTACTTCCTTAGGCAGAGCCTTACGATATACCCTGTTTGAGCTCATGGCATCATATGCATCCGCAATACATACAACTCGTGCATTAACGGGAATTTCTTCACCCTTAATTCCGCTTGGATATCCGTTACCGTCGTAACGCTCATGGTGATACTTGGCAACTTCCGCAGCATCCGGGAATGCAACCATGTTCTTAAGAATCTGTGCACCTACAACTGTATGTGACTTAATCATTCCGAATTCTTCACCTGTTAATTTGGCAGGCTTATTAAGAATTACATCCGGCACACCAATCTTACCTATATCATGAAGCAAAGCTTCATAGCTTAATTTCTTAACTCTTTCTTCATCCCAGCCTAAAGCCTCTGCCAGTTTCGTAGCTATACATGCTACTCTCTTGGAATGACCGTTGGTATATTTATCCTTGGCATCAATGGTTCCCGTAAGAGTCTCTAACATTCTAAACGAAAAAGCCATCTTCTCAGCCGAAACATTAGCCTTTTCGACTTTGATAATTGCCTGTTCCAAATCATCTCTTCTCTGACGAAGAGTTGTATGAATCAATTTAGAGAAAATAAGTACCGATATGGTAAGAGCACATGCGATTGCAGCCTCCGGACCTATATCTTTGTTATACTCATCGTCCAGGGCTCTTGCGATAATTGATATTGTTTCGCCAATCATTGAAACCACGAATGTAAATACGGATAATTTCCAGTCTTCATACAGAATACTTAAAATAAGCGGAACCGTAAAAATAGCCAGAACCGTTGCAAACTGATAATGTGAAAAAGAAACATCCGTACAAATAAGTGTGGTCAAAAACATCAGAATAAATCTGCGTTTTTCAAAATTCGTATACTTATCAAGTACTACTTTACTTACTATGAATAATCCAAAATTAATGAATGTTGTTAAGACTAAATATCTAAGAAGTTTAACAAGAATTGTGTCCGGACCGTAACCCTGGGATCTTGACACATAGAGCAAAATATTGTTAACGACCTCAGTTAAGAAAACAACGCACGCAATCACAAGTTGTGACGTTGTAACAACCTTATCCCACTTGCTATAGTTGATATTGTAAGAAGTTTTGCTGATATCGTTTTCTTGTGACATAAAAAGACACCTCTATCAATTTCCCCTACAAAAATTACTATATCACAAATCTGTATTAATTTACAGCATTCTGTTTACTAATAAAAGTATTTATTTTACTATCTATTTCTTCCTGTGCAAAAATATACTCACCCATTCGGCTTTTGGCATCTTCCATCCGCTCATAATATCTGTCGGCGTCTTTACCGCCGCCTTCTATACAGGAATAATAATAAAAAGCATTATAGTAATAATCGCCTATCGCGGCAAATTTATCGTATTCCTTGGGATTTGCGATTTTTGCATCGTTTCGTCTGTCGGTTTTGATGCCCCTTGCGATTTCCGTGTACATGCCTCTGGACAAATAATAGGACAGGGAACTTACATCACGTGCTTCAATAGGCCTGTGGCCTCTTGAAAGATCCGAAACAATAACGATAAGAAGTATTGCCAGAATAATACCGAGTATTCCTATTACAACGGAAAGTTTTTCATTTTTAAGATTTTCTATTTTATTTATACCCGTCTTTTTATTCTTCATCACGTTGAGCCCCTTTAAATTTCTTTTCAAAAACAAGTATTCTCTCAGCTTCCGAGAGATTTTCAAGTTCGGCTATCTCTTCATCGCTAAAGGCAAGGTACGCTTTAAACATGACATATATGTCATTTAATATATAATCCACCGACTCCATATGTTTGTCACTGTAGCAGGAACGCGTACTATTCTTGGCAGCATTTTCCCTTTCAGTATATATCAGTTTAAGGAATCTGTTTATGGTTTGGGCATTATCGGAATAATCATTATAATTTCCATCCATAACAACTCCTGCCAATACGGATGTAATTATATCAAAGGAAGATACCGCAGTATCTACTGAAGAGAACTCAGCATATCCATAGGAATACATTCCTTCGTAATGGGCATCGTAAAATATTTTGAAATTGTAAAAATCTTTTTCATCCTCATACTGACGAAGGGTTGCAATAATTGCATCGGCATTCTTACGATTGCGACTTTTCGCCAGGGAATCGTAAATATCGTCCATAGAAAGAAGCACAAGAACAGAAGCCAGTATAAGTGCAACCAGAACTGCAATTATGGAAATTTGCACTGCCTTTCTGGTATGTCTTACATTAGTTTCAATGGCTTCGTATTTAGTTGTTTCGAACTGCTTTTTGAACTTGTCCATATCCTTTCTGTGAGCTTCATAAAAAGGATTGGGTTTTCCGCAGTTGGGACATACAGCATCTTCTATCTGCATGTTTCCCATACAAAATTCACATTTCATAATATTACCATTCTATTCTGTCCAGGTCAGTTCGTCCGCAACGGCATACACCTTCTGTGATGATAATATCGAACTTCCGGTATCGTAAGTCGTTTCGGAAATTATATCATCAACCTCTTCCTTAGAAAGGCCCAGGTGATTAAGCAGTATATCATCCGCTTCGGAAACATAAGTCATTATTAACTCATATTCACTCTTTGATACGCTTTTTACGGTAGTGTATTTAGCTTCCCAGTTTTCGTTCTTAAGTTCCAAAGCATATAGCAGCACCGACTGCTTTGTCACCTTAATATCCTCGGGATATTTCGAAGCATTCTCAACCGCAACGCACATATATTTATAATCCATATATGCCGACAGGAACTCTATATGTTTCCAATTATAAAGCGTATGCTTTTCGTGATCCGGGTCGGAATAAAAGTCTTCCATATATCTAAGAAGTCCGTCGTAATCCTTCGCTTCATACAGACTGTCCATTTCGGCATAAGTTTGCCTCTCCCAAAGAATTTCTTCTTTAGCTTCCCGGGCTTCCTTTCTATCCTTAAGTGTAATGGTCACCAACGCAATAATAATCACGCTAAGGATGGCAGCTCCTATGATAATGAAATACTTAAGTGCGCCTCTGCCTCTTTGAACCATCTCATCAGTGGCACCTTCCAGAGAATCATCTATCATTTCTTCCATATCATCCTGGATTGTTTCAAGATGTTCCTGGTACGAAAGTTCATCGCCGTATTCATTCACCTCTCCGCAATAAGGACATTTGGGAAGATGAATATCATAAGTGGCACTGCAGCTTTTGCAGTATATATTTTGATTATCCAGTTTGTTTACGTATTCTAAAGTTCTTTTCATATTACCAAAATGTGACAGTAGGGGCGGTTCTTTTTGTCACATTTTGTGACAGTAAGAACCGTCCCCGGTGTCACATTAAATCAAATCAAGTGCCTGCTGGATGTCCGCAATTAAATCATCCGCATCTTCAAGTCCGCATGAGTAACGAATCAAATCAGGTGAAATACCTGCTTCTTCAAGCTGTACGTCCGAAAGCTGTCTGTGTGTATGGCTTGCAGGATGAAGAAGGCATGTTCTTGCATCTGCAACGTGTGTAGCAATTGTAGCAAGCTTAAGGTTATCCATGAACTTGATAGAAGCTTCTCTTCCGCCCTTAATAGCAAAGCAAAGCACACCGCAAATACCGTCAGGTAAGTATTTCTTTGCAAGCTCATGGTAAGGATCTGTAGGAAGTCCTGCAAAGTGAACCCATGCCACCTTTTCATTTGAAGCAAGGAATTCTGCTACTTTCTGAGCATTGGCACAATGTTGTCTTACACGTACCGGAAGTGTTTCAAGTCCCAAATGCACATAGAATGCATTCTGAGGAGACTGGATGCAGCCCAAATCTCTCATAAGCTGTGATGTGGCTTTTGTAATATAAGCTGCCTTACCGAATTTCTTGGTATATGTAAGTCCGTGATAAGATTCATCGGGAGTAGTAAGTCCCGGATACTTATCCGCATATTTTTCCCAGTCAAAATTACCGCTGTCAATAATGGCACCGCCTACGCTTACGCCCTGACCGTCAATATACTTGGTTGTTGAATGTGTAACAATATCTGCCCCCCATTCAAAAGGTCGGCAGTTAACCGGTGTTGCAAATGTATTATCAACAATAAGGGGAACACCGTGCTTATGTGCCAGTGTTGAGAACTTTTCAAAGTCAAGTACCGAACATGTGGGATTGGTGATTGTTTCACCAAACACTGCTTTTGTATTTGGCTTAAAGTACTTCTCAAGTTCTTCAAGAGGAAGGTCCTGGTCTACGAATGTAACTTCAATACCCATCTTGGCCATGGTAACTCCGAACAGGTTGTATGTTCCTCCGTAAATTGCACTTGAAGCAATGAAGTGGTCACCTGCCTCACAAATATTGAAGATTGCAAAGAAGTTTGCAGCCTGACCCGATGAAGTAAGCATTGCAGCTACGCCGCCTTCCAGGGCGCATAACTGAGCTGCCGCATAATCATTGGTAGGGTTCTGAAGTCTTGTATAAGAATATCCCGAAGCCTCATGTTCAAATAATGCTCCCATATCATCACTTGTGCTGTATTTCCATGTTGTGCTCTGCCAAATCGGTAACTGTCTTGGGTCTCCGTTTCCGGGATTATAGCCTTCATGAAGGCATTTTGTGTCAATTGCTGTACTCATATCTTTTCTCCTATATAAATAATTATTATGATGGCAAAAATATATTTTGGGCATCTGTATATCAACTTATTATTGATTATATATATACATATGAGAATTTACAAATATATAAATGTATGCATTGACGATAACTTTTTGTTATGGTAAGTTGGGTTTTATAATGAATCGGTTATGGCAAGGCAGAGGAGGAAACATGACACTTCAGCAGTTAAAATACGTGGTAACCATATCCAAAACCCTTAATATCACACAAGCGGCAGACATTCTTTTCGTATCACAGCCCAGTTTAACCAAAGCCGTTAATGAACTGGAAAAGGAAATGAATATCAAAATATTCAACCGTTCCAACAAAGGTGTCAGCATCACACGGGAAGGCGACATATTTTTGACCCACGCCAGACAGGTTCTCGAGCAGGCCCAGTTTATGGAGGAAACTTTTAAATCCGGCGAGGCACATCATCCGGAGTTTAGTGTATCCTGTCAGCACTATGATTTTGCCGTAGAAGCTATGGCGGAAACTATAAGACATTTTGATTCCGACGAATATAATTTCACCCTTCGGGAGACTCAGACTCATGAAATCATAGAAGATGTGCGCTCTTTAAGGAGTGAACTTGGAATTCTATATCTAAGTTCTCAAAATGAAGATGTTATGATGAATGTTTTTAAGAAAAATGACCTTGAATTCATAGAGCTTTTTTCCGAAAAGCCCCATGTCTTTTTATGTAAGAAGCATCCGCTGGCCATCAAAAAAGTCATCAAGCTGTCAGAACTTGATGACTATCCATATCTTTGTTTTGAGCAGGGCGAATACAACTCATTCTATTACTCGGAAGAAATTCTAAGCACCGTAAACCGTCGAAAAGTAATTCGCGTTCGTGACAGAGCAACAATGTCAAATCTAATTGAAGAACTAAACGGATATACTGTATGCTCCGGTCGCATCAGTAAATCATTAAACGGAGGTAGCATAGTCTCCTGTGAGCTTGACGAAGACGAATATATGAAAATCGGTTATATCAAACCCTGCAAAATGCCAATAGGGCCCTATGCCAAGGTATATATTGATGCTATCTTAAGCAAACATTAATGTATATCTTTATACTCGGCTAATCCGCATCTTTTATGATGCGAATTACCGACACCATTGCAATAACCAGTCCGACAGCATCAGCAATCAAACTTGGAATATCGATAATCAATATTTCGTAAACTATCCATAAGGTCAGATCAAGCATAATATTCAGTTTGATTGTAAGTTCTCTTTTTGCGAAATACCCGCCGATAGTATAGATAACATTGGCTCCTATTACTATCCAGCCCACCGGGCCGTTATTATTGATAAGTGCCCCTAATATAAGCATCAGCGAAGCTATGCTTATACAAAATACCTTGTTAAATTTGTCCACTCCCAAAAGATAGTTGCGAAGTGCACACAGGGCCAGAGTTACAATTCCCGCATAGGAACCAAAAAACAGATTGGCTACTGCCAAAACAAGGCACTGGCCAACCTGATAAAAATATATACGCTTTGTATCTTTGGAATAGCAGCTTGCAAATGTAAATATTGCTGCTACAAAGGATATACCGTTTGCAATGTATAGATTCGTCATCTGTTCGGCTCCTTAAGATTCGTTCGCAGCATCAAGAATAATCTGTAGCATCTTCACAATTCTTGCGGTATATGTATATTCATTTTTTACCTTCATATATCCGTTATATGCTATTGTTCGCCTTTCATCGTCATGTTCCAGATAGTATTCGATAAGTTCCAGCAAATCAGGAATACTTTCATACAAAACGATATCTTCGCCCGGCGTAAAAATCTCCGGAATTTCCTGCTGATAGTTGGAAATAAGGAATCCTCCCATTCCCATAATATCAAAAATTCTAAGGGGCAGCCCCGTCTTAATGGGCTTATTGGTCATATTAAGATTGATCTTACTGCACTTAATAATCTTAGGCATCATGGTCGAAGAATCCGCTCCGCCGCGACAATGTATATTTTTGTTCAAAGGGGCTGTGTCGGACAAAGTGTATAAATCAAGGGAGAATTTCTCACCTATTGCATTTAATGTACATATTCTGTCCTGTTCGGTGCACTTTTCGCCAAGATAGGTGTCCGCAACAATTCCCTGAACATCTTCGTCATAATCGTCCCCAAGAGGTGGATATTTAACTTCATCCTTGAATTTACAGGCGAACTCTTCCGTAACCGCATCATCCAAAAGGCTGTAACCCATAACCTGCATCTGGGCTGCAATAAGTCCTTCGCAGTATCCTCTTGTATGTTCCGATAATTTATCACAATCTCTGTTATATGCTATTTTTTCCGAATATAAGGAACCCACGAAAGAAACATCGCAATCATATCTTTGGTGGTCTTCTCTGTTTAGAGTAATTCCGTCCCATTCGTCCACATCTGTTCCCAAGGGGAAGTGGAATATTCCTTTGGGATTCTTAGCCGAAAATTTATCAAACTGCGCTCTGTCAAACAAAAATACCCTGTTCGTATCATACTCAAGCGTCTTGGAATATAGCTGAAAGCAGGGACTGTCAACTATCCACGAAACATAGATAATATTAAAAGCCTTACACACCCTGGCAATAATCGGAATAAAATTAATGCTAAACACCATGGCGCTGTCCGGATTATCCTGCAGCACCTTGGACAATGCCTCAACATATGATTTATCGTAATCAACATGCGTAAACCGCCTATCCAGATACACCGTGGGTATCTTAAGCTTCGCAAAGGCATTCGTCACACCGTTTTCACATATACTGTTCCATCTGCAAAAAATAATTTTCATGCTCCCCATTATACCATATGTGACAGGGGGGACGGTTCTTTCTGTCACATTCCTTGATTTTGCGACCTTTTTGAAAAAAGTGTGACAGTGGGGACGGTTCTTTCTGTCACACTTTTTGCTATTGAGTTCAAGGATGGAAGCAACGGTGCCGTACTATTTATTTCATTAGGAAGCGCTCTTAACGCAGTTCTTAGCGGTGCACTTATCAGGCATGGGCTTGCAGGAAGCAAGCCCAAGAACTAATTGAGCCACGGATGGCGAATAGTTCGGTGCCGTGTATTTGGGATACCCTTTAAATTTGCAGCGCTTAGAACTGCAAGAGCGCTGACGTGAAATAAATAGTACGGCACCGTTACTTCCATCAATAACTATAATTTAACAAAATGTGACAGAAAGAACCGTCCCCACTGTCACATATGATATAATAATGAAAGGGGGTAAAATCATGGATATTAACGAATTGCAAGAAGTGCTTTCTGTTTGTCTTGATGAAATAGTCAAGCTTAAGGAAGACAACATAAATCTTCACAACGAAAACCGCCAGTTGAATGAACTGGTTAATTCCATCAAACAAGCGCAGCTTAGCCTGTTTGATGCCTACAAATCAACTGCCGAGAATCAGGCAAAGTACATACGTTATCTCGATGGCGCTCTGGATAATATCAAGTACGAGGCCAACGACCCTTCACTGGGTGAACTCTTAATTTATCCCAAATTCTATACTTTTGAGTACACCATAGAGCAGATTATGGCCGGCAAAAGCTTATGCCGCTTCGGCGACGGCGAATTCGATATTATGGCCGAACATTCAAGACATAAATTTCAGGGAGATAATTCCCAATTGGCTCAAAGGCTTCGCGAAGTAATTGCCCTTGAGGACGATGACATTTTAATCGGCATTGCCGATAATTACGGACGTCTTGATAAGTTCAATATTGACGGTAAGTTCGGAATCCGCAGCTATATGACCGATGAAACCCGCGCCATGCACGCTAAGTTCCTCAATCCCGACAGAACTTATCACAATGCATATATTTCCCGTCCGTACTCTTTGTATGCCAATAACCATACAGAGGCTCCCAAGCAGCATTTTGAGAAACTCCGCACTATATGGGCGGACAAAGATATCATTATTATCGAAGGCTGCCAAAGTCGCCTGGGATACGGTAACGATTTATTCGATAATGCCAAATCCATTAAGCGAATCGAAGGTCCTGCCACCAATTCCTTTGACAGGTATGATGATATTCTTGCAGCAGCCAAGAATCATGCTTTTGAAGGATGTTTATTCCTGTTGGCCCTTGGTGCCTCAGCTACGATTATAGCTTACGACCTGGCAAAATCCGGTCATCAGGCACTTGATATAGGCCACATTGACTTGGAATATGACTGGTACCGCAACGGCAACGGTAATCGAAGCGATACACCATATAAATACAGTAATGAAACAGATAACGGAGATCGGGTTCAACCCATCAACGATCCTAAATTCGAAAGTCAGATTATAGAAAAAGTATACTGATACTTTAAGGGGGACATTTTATGAACGATAAAGAATTTAAGCCATATGTTCCGGCAGATAAAGTCACTCCGGAATTCACAGTAACATCTATAGTTATGGGGTCACTGTTAGCCATAATATTCGGTGCAGCAAATGCATATCTCGGACTCAGAGTCGGAATGACAATCTCAGCGTCAATTCCCGCTGCCGTTATTTCAATGGCTGTAATACGCGTAATTCTTAAGAAAAATTCTATTCTTGAAAGCAACATGGTTCAAACCATAGGTTCCGCCGGAGAATCCCTGGCGGCAGGTGCTATCTTTACACTTCCTGCATTGTTCCTATGGGCCAAAGAAGGAATTATGGATGCTCCCTCTATAATCGTAATCTCGCTCATTTCAATTTGCGGCGGATTACTTGGAGTTTTGTTTATGGTTCCCCTAAGAAATGCCTTAATCGTAAAAGAACACGGAGTTCTTCCTTATCCTGAAGGAACTGCCTGCGCCGAAGTTCTTCTGGCAGGTGAAAAAGGCGGTTCAAGTGCCAAATCGGTATTTGCCGGTATGGGAATTGCCGCAGTATTTAAATTCCTGGTAGACGGCATCAAAGTAGTGGCCGGAGCCGTTACACTCCCCATCAAAGCACTTAAAACAGAACTTTCAGCAGAAGTATATCCTGCATTAATCGGTGTTGGATATATTTGCGGTGTTAAAATATCTTCATATATGCTGGCAGGCGGAATAATCGGCTGGTTCGTTCTTATCCCCGCAATAGTTGTTTTTGGCGGCGACTCAACTCTCTTCCCGGCAACCGTATCAATTAATGAACTTTATCTAACGGGCGGAGCTTCTGCCATATGGTCAAATTATATACGTTACATAGGCGCCGGGGCTGTTGCTGCCGGCGGAATCATAAGTCTTTTTAAAACGCTTCCTCTAATCGTTAATACATTTAAGGATGCGGTTAAAGGTCTTAAAAATTCCAAATCGACATCTACTGTTCGTACAAGTCAGGATCTTAGCATGAAAGTAATTTTAATCGGCATAATTGTTCTTATTTTAGCCCTTTGGTTACTCCCTTCCATTCCTCTTACATTGGTAGGTGCCATTGTAGTAGTAATATTCGGTTTCTTCTTTGCCACCGTTTCATCAAGAATGGTAGGCCTTGTAGGAAGCAGTAATAACCCTGTATCCGGCATGGCAATTGCTACGCTTTTAATAGCTACGGCTTTACTAAAAGTAACCGGAGATGCCGGTGCCCACGGAATGCAGGGTGCCATTGCAATAGGCTCTATTATCTGTATTATTGCCTGCATGGCCGGTGATACCTCTCAGGATTTAAAGACAGGATTTATCCTGGGTGCCACTCCCAAGAAACAGCAGATTGGTGAAATCATAGGTACTATCGTTGCCGCCCTGGCAATCGGCGGAGTTTTACTCCTGCTTGATAAGGCATGGGGCTTTGGTTCCGAAGCAATTCCCGCGCCTCAGGCTACGCTTATGAAGATGATCGTCGAAGGCGTTATGAACGGAAATCTTCCTTGGTCCCTTGTATTTATCGGTGCATTTATAGCAGTTGCCTTTGAAGTAATCGGAATTTCGGCTCTTCCTGTTGCAATAGGTCTTTATCTTCCCTTGGAACTTAGCACCACAATTATGCTTGGCGGAATTATAAGATGGATTGCCGATAAGCAAAAGGCTAAAAGCGGTGAAAAGAAAGACGACGATGCAGGAAGCGGAATACTGTTCTGCTCAGGTATGATTGCAGGGGAAGGATTGGTCGGAATTCTCCTTGCTGTCTTTGCCGTATTGGGAATCGACAGTGCAATTGATGTATCCGAAATATTTACCACCGGTCAGATTGGTGGTGTGATTGCCATATTAATCATGATATTTATGACATGGCAGGCTGCAACCAAAAAGGGTAAATAATATACGTAAAAAGATATGAGTAAAAATAAAGTGGCAAATTATCTGGAATACATTCCCGTTCCTAAGAAGGAACTTAAATATGAAATAAAAGACGGTAATGTAACCATATTCCGTGAAAATAAAGGAGTATTTTGCTATATTACACAGAAAATACTTAACAAGCCTAAGGTATCTCAGATTCATCTTGATGAAATGGGAAATTTCATCTGGCCTCTTATGGACGGAACTAAGGATATTTATGCAATATCCTCACTGGTAAAAGAGCGGTTCGGCGAAAATGCCGAACCGCTGTATGATAGAATCGTTCAATATTTCAAAACTCTTAATAACTATGGATTTATAGAATTTATTATCCACAATTAGTTATAATAACATGAAATAATTGCAACACAACCTGTTACATCGCTTTCTTCAGACTTATCGAAGTCACCTGATTCATCCGAAACAAGAATTATCTCAATACCGTCAGCTGCATATGTAACTACGTATTGTGCTGTTCCGTGAGCAAAGTCTACACTTTGGAACTCCAATCCGGTTTCCTTAAGGAACTGTCCGGCATACTCCATAGAGTCTCCAACCCAAATACTGTTAACACAGTATTTTGTACCACCGTACGTAATACCGGTAATCAAATTGTCCGCATTAACGTCTACGAAAGGACCTGCTAAAGAAAGACCGTCAAATGCCTTTTCTTCTTTGGCGCTATACTGTTCTCCATCCTGCTCAAGTTCGGGAATAAGTGCTCCCAAATCATCTACAGGTGAAAGCAGATAGTCAAACAAATCTGCACCTTCCTCATAACCTGTCTCATCGATATCGTAAGCTCTGACATTTTCTGAGATTGTTAATCTGGGGAATACCTCATCTGCATCATAGAACATATCATCTTCATAATCTGCAGCGCATGATAAACCATACATAAATAAACCGTTATCGGTATCTACTACATAAACAATCCAGCTTCTGGTATCTTCATTATTGCCTGAATAGAACTTGGCAACATATGCAGGATAAGATAAATCTGTCTCATAAGTAGCCTGTTCAAGTGTTGCATTCATAACACCTGCATCGCCTGCAAGCTTAGTAGCTTCTTCAAGCATATAATCTTCCATGGCAATATCGGTATTATAATCCATTACACCTTTTTCATATACAGCCTGAATACCGTCTTCAGAAACATACTCTTCATAATAAGAACCGTCTTCACCATACTCGTTAGTTACAATATTGTAATCTTTGTAAAGGTAAGCACCGCCCCACAGACAAAGACTGGCAGCATACTCTTCTTCGGGTATGTAATCCTCACCGCCTGTATCATCGGGTAATAATCCCTCCTCGGTTTCTGCTTCTTCGACTTCTACTGCTTCTTCAGAAACCTCAGCCTCTGAACTTGTGTCTGTGGCTGCAGCTTCTTCTTTACCTGAGCAGCCGATCATCATCACACACATAGATGTGGCGATTGCCAATGCAATCAATTTTTTCATTTTCATAATTCCTCGTACTCTCCTTCTTCTTCCTCATTAAATTCTGCTCTTTTGCGCTTAGATTCCTGTAATGCAGAGCCTGCAACAATACCGCCTGCTGCCAGAATTGCACCGGCGCCGAGAGCTGCAACGTTAGCGCCCATTCCGCTGCCACTTGCAGGAGCTGTGGCAGAACCAAAATCAACTGTGTCCATTATAGGTTCAGCTGCGGCAACAGGTGCCGAAACCATGTCAGAAGTTGGTTCTGTCACGTATACATTAGTCGTGTATGACTCCTGATATACAACTGTGGAAGATTCCGTTGCTGTTGTGGACGCTGCCGCACCCGAAGGTGCTGCGTTATTTACAGTTGTATATGATGTATTAACAGTGCTAACATTGTTAACATTGTTTACTGCTGATGCAGAAGCTCCTGCGCTTGCTGCTGCCGTTGCAGCACCTGCCGAAGCAACCGCTACCGGGCGCTTGTAGAAATCTCTGTTATGGGCTTTGGTCTTATCAACCTTGGCAACATTTTTCTTTTCTGTTGCCGTATAAGCCTGAACAATATCGATTAATACCTGACCCGCTAAATTAAAGAATGCCTTTTCGCTTTCGAGCTGCTTACCAAAAGAAGTAAGATTGTCTCTGGCACCTTTAAGCAATTCATCATTACCCAGGTTCTTAATAATCTTATTAAGCTGAGTTATATAATTGTCCATATCTTTTGCCGTTTGTTTTAATGTATTTCCTTGTTCGGAAACGACCTTATAAGATATTCTGTAAGCCATAATTTATTCCCTCACATTAATTCTTCAACTAAATTCCCATGGTTATAATCTTACTTAAACAAATCATTGGGAAGCTTTGGAATGTTCTTTGCCGCATTTTCAACAGCCTTAACACTCTTAGCGTACTGGTCAGCCGAATCATATAACGAAGAGGCCATCTTTTCCATTATAAGAAGCTGCTCGTTACATGTTGCTATAATTTTCTTAAAACTGGTCTGGTATGTTGTTGCTGCTTCACCTGTCCAGATATTCTTTAAGGAATCTATCTGTCCCTGTGCCTGGCTGCAGGATTCTTTCAAACTCTTCTGAGCCTTGCTTACAGACTCGGCAAGGGATCTTAATTTCGCCGCATCAACCTTAATATTTACATCAGCCATATCTATCCTCCCTTTCTTATCCTCGTCTGCCTAACTTATTAACAACATCCATGGCAGCCGAATCTGCCTGAGTGTATGTGTTACTTGATTCTGTAAGAGATGCCGCTGCAGACTTAATGGCATTTGCCATCTGCTGGAAGGTCTTCTCATTCTTCTGATACTGCTGAAGATATGAAGAGGCTGCTTCACCTGTCCAAGCCTGTTTAACAGCTGACATAGTTTCATCTAAGCTCTTAATCTGCTTTAACATAGTTGCATTTATATTCTCAAGCTGTGTTGCAGCAGCTTTCATTTTTTGAGCATTAACTGTATTTTTTGCTGCCATATTAACCTCTTTTCTATGAAATCTTAGCAGCTGAGCTCTTCGCTGCATTCTCTGCCTGTTCCATCGTATCAGCCGCTTTTCTTAAGTAAGCAGCTACCTCACGAAGGTATCTTGCTTTTGCATCCAAATCCTTTTCGGTTTCTTCCATAATGTGAATAAAGGATTTTCCTGTATTGCCCGTCCAGGCTGCCTTGGTGTTTTCCTTAACAGTAGTAATCTTTTGCTTTGTTCTTCCTGTTAAGTCTTCTGCCATATTATCAATAGCCTGTGCCTGAGCCATAGTTTGTTTATAGTCAAATTTAACTCCGTTAGCCATGATTTACTCCTTACTTAAAAGTATTGTTAAACTTTAACGACTTACCCTTGTTAGATACATTGCTTTCAGCCTTGTCATAAATACCTGCAAGTTCCTTAAGGCCTGTAACATAACTGTTCAATACGCGAATCATCTCAGCCGAGCTGTTCTTCAAAGCTGCTGCCGTATTCTTAATATCATCCGACGTATCTCCCTGCCAGTCGCTTCTTTGGCTCTTAACTTCCTGCTGAATCTGATCAAAGATAGTTTCAAGTTTCTTTATCATCGGGTCCAGAGTTTCTGCTGTTGAAAGCAATAACGCTGTATCAACCTGTGTATCATTTCCTGTAGCCATATTGCCTTCCTTTCTTATCTGCTGTTAAGCTTAGCAACCATGCTTCCGGTTTCATTTTCAGAATTTTCGAATTCTGTTGCCAGTTCAATCATCATATCTGCGATTTCGCCATACTGGTCGATCATTTCCTGCAATGCATCCTGATCGGTGTGCCAATTCTGCATAAATGTAGTTGCGGCATCAGACTTCCATCCTTTTGCAAGGTTATTAAGAGCTTCGTTAATTTTAGTAACTGCTGTGCTGATATCCCTGCAGTACAGGCCAATTTTCTGGCCTGACTGCTTAAGTTTATCGGCGTTTACATTAGTTGTATCTGCCATAATGTCTCCTTCATCTACGTTTAAGAAAACTAAATCAACATGATTTGTCCGCCACTCTTAATACCGATATTTCCGAGTGTTTCACCATCCTGAAGAAGACCGTTCATATCAATACTGCAGAAAAGTACCTTATCAGGATCAGGGAAAATTGTCATATTTTCCACTGCGCTTATTTGACTTATCATTTCCTTTTTAACTACTCCGACAGTCATAATTGAATCCGCTGTGAACTCATATGTCTTGGCAATACTCGGAACCTTTGTCTCTAAAAATATTTTACTCATATCTGTTCCTTTCCTCCTTATACAAGCGGTGTAATCATCTTAACAGGTGCTCCGTTGTCATCAAGAGCATATCCGAATCCTGCATTGAGCTGTCTTACGGAATCTGCTGCAGACATTTCCCAGTGAAGGACATTCTGCTGATCGAACATTCCGCCTAAGTTAACTCCGCTTTCCATTGATGTAAACTGACGTGATGCCATATACTTAGCACAATCGTCCACATCATCAGTTGTCATAGCAGCGATAAAGTTAATCTTGTGATATCTTCCCTTATCGAAAGCTGCCTCGAAGAATCCGTCCATTCCATATTCCTCGGAATAAACTGTCTCGATAAATGAAGCATAATCATTAACAAGAATTACTATTCTTTGCTGATCCTTCATTGCTTCCGAAATAGATTTGCCGGCATCTCTTGCTTCGTTAACGATTCCGTTACGCTCGCCGAAGGCACCAACGATATCATCCTGCATGATGTTAAATAAATCTTCATCATTATTTACATAGCTTTCAATCTTATTTGAAGCTGCAAAATCTTTTAACTCTTCACGTTTGTTATCGAAGATGATTACCTTGTCACCCTTTTCAACTGCTTCAAGTGCAATTGCTTTAAGGACGTTTGTCTTTCCTGTCTGGCCGAAACCTACAACGCTTACGCAGTAATCGTTATCAAGGTCAAGTGAAAGTACATTCTCACCGTCCAATGTCTTACCTACTGCATATTTGTTAGCAGGAAGTTTCTTTGCGTCATTAGCTATATCTTTGTAGCTTAATGATGTAAGAACCTGACCGGGCTTCTTGGCACCCTTTACTTCAGGATCGATTTTTACATTTCCGAGGCACTTCTTAATACTCTGTGCCTGTGACAAACCATCTGTTTCAACAACAGGAAGTGCAACCTGGAATTCAACACATCCGGGCTGTTTGATAAGTCCACGTCCGGCTGTCTTTCCTTCAGGAACAATTTCTGTGTGGTCGCCCACAACTGCTTCATATTCGAAGCGGTCGGGCATCTGAAGACCGATACCTGCACTGAAGTTCTGTCTGATTCTGCTACGTAAGTCACCTGAGTTATTAGTTGTAATAACTGTGTAAATACCATAGCTTGCGCCTTCTCTTGTAAGAACTGAAAGATCGTCATCATACTGATCATAGTTCTCATAGAATGCTGTAAAGTTATCAATAACAAGTAACAATGCAGGGCAGTCACTGTTGTGCTGAACATATTCCTTGAATGAACCAATGCCCATTCCTGCGAACTTCTTCTTTCTTTCAGAAAGCTCGTTTGTGAAGAATTCAAATGTATCAGTAATCTTCTCGTCTTCACCGTCGAAGCAAATATTACCTACGTGAGGCATTGCTGCGAATACTGCCATAGTACGTGAAGAGAAATCAAGAATATGAATATTAACATCTGAAGCCTTGTAGTTAGTAACAGCACCGTAAATAATTGTCTGTAACAATGTTGTCTTACCTGCTCCGGAAGGTCCGCAAACAAGTAAGTTACCATCAGCAAGGAAGTCAACATATGCTGTGTACTGGCTCTGGATTTCCGGATTATCCGCAATACCGATAGGTAAGCGTAATGAGAATCCTTCTGCCTTTTCGCTTGCGAGGTTTTCTAAATAAATCTTCTTTTCCAAAGCCGGTAACCAGATCTGGCGAACAGCCGGAATATCATGATCCTTAGCAATCTTTGAAGCATACTTAACGATTGCATCAAGCTGTGTAACCTTCTGAATGTTATCAGACTTCTTTGTCTTGTCTTTCTTCTTAGGAACACCATTTTTACCAATAAGGTTAATAAGTTCAACCTTGGCGTTCTTGTCATCGGAGAATGCAACTTCGGGTTCGTAAGCAGCTCCTGACCATCCTGACTGGAACTCTTCGAAAATTTCATCACTACCTACCTGGAAGTATCCACGACCTGTACCTGTGATGAATGCTGCATCCGGTCTCTTAATCATTTCATTAGAATCTGACTTGTCTGCTACTCTTAAGCAAAGACGGAATCTTGTGTTAGACCAGATTTCATCATCTACTACGCCGGAAGGCTTCTGAGTTGCAAGAATTAAGTTAACACCTAACGAACGTCCTACACGTGCTGCAGAAACAAGTGAGCGAACGAACTCAGGCTGCTCTTTCTTTAATTCTGCGAACTCATCGGCGATGATGAGTAAGTGCGGCATAGGCTCTGTAGCAACACCTGAACGATAAAGTTCGATGTATGCATCAATATGCTTTACCTTAAAGTCATTGAACAACTTCTGTCTGTGCTTGATTTCAGCGTTAATAGAAAGAAGTGCTCTGTTAGTTGCATTTCCGCCTAAGTTGGTAATAACACCGGATACGTGAGGAAGACCTTCGAAACTCTGTGCCATTCCACCGCCCTTATAGTCGATAAGGATGAATGCAACTTCATCAGGATGATAGTTAACTGCAAGTGAAAGGATATAACTCTGCAGTGTCTCTGATTTACCTGAACCTGTAGTACCTGCTACAAGTCCGTGAGGGCCGTGATACTTTTCATGGATATCAAGATATAACGGCTGGTTACCTGACTTGTAACCGATCATAGCTCTCATGCTTTCGTATGTACGATTTTCGAGCCATCTATGATAAATATCGAGTGATTCAACATTTGATGTCTTATACATATCAAGGAATGTAAGAACATCAGGGATAGCTGTTGATACGCCGGTTTCACGAAGGTGAACTCCTGAAAGAGTTCTTGCAAAGGTATCAGCCTTGCTCTCGGATAATGTATCAAATCTTACATTATCTCTTGCAGGGAAGGCATTAATTGTTGACATGAAGCCTCTGTCATCATCGCTATCTGTAATAATTGCCGTACATCCGCTTGGAAGCTTATCAGGCGAATCTGCAAGCATTACTACAGAAATAGCCATCTGCTCTGTCGGGTTGTACAAATACTTTGTAATTGTTTCTTCTTCAAGTAAAGAGCTGTCAGCAATGAAGAATACATAATGAGGAAGTGTTTTCTTTCCTTCTTCTTTCTTAGCTGCTTCCATTCCGTTGGCATCGATTCTGTCGTGAATGATGTTTGACATAGAGAACATTACATCACCGATACTGTTCTTATCACAACACATCAGACGAATCTTTCCATCCGGTGACCATACATGGGGAAGGAATTTCATGTAGTTCCACTCATCTCTTTCCTTAAGAGGGAATACAACAATCATTCTAAGGTCTGTATAAGGGTGGGCACTGGCAAGTTGTACGCTCATTACTCTTGCTAAGTTAAGAGCCTTCTCTCTTTCGGGAGAGACAATACCTACGAAACGGTTCTTATACAAAGATATAGAAACCGGAACGTCTTTAAGTACTGACATTGCCATCTTAATTTCTTCTGTCTTATTGTTAAGAGGGTCATGCTCCTGCATAGCCTGCTCTTTAGGAATTTCAATATTATTGAAAGCGGGGATATCGCCCTTACCAAGACGTACATCAAGGAAGTCATCATGTACCCAGCTCTTCTCCCAAAGTCTTGGAGTTTCGTTAATACCGATTTCGGCAGCTTCTTCAGCTGAAGGATACATTCTTTCGAGGACTCCGGTATTGTACTGCATCTTTTCTCTGATCTGTCCCATCATCTTAACAGCATATGTTTCGTATGATGTAACACGATTTCTCTCAGCTTCTTCAAATACCTTATCCTGATGCTTGGCATTGATTAACGCCCAAACAGTTCCGATTGCTGCAGCACCGATACTCATTACAAGACCTGCTCCGCCGAATCCGGAACCGGAATCCATAGTCATTACTGCACCTAATGCCATAGGAATAACCATGGTGAATGAAGGTCCTATTGTCAAAAGAAGAGGCTGTTTTTCCTGTTTCTGCTTAGGAGGACATTTCTCAAGTGCAAATGACTCGGTATCGATAACTTCGATTTTACGGGGTGCACGTAAGAAATACTTCTCTTCTTCAACTTCATCATCGAAATCTTCGCTGCTTCCTGCAGTGTTGATAATGATTTCCTTAAGATTCTTGATTGTTACGTTATCCTTAGGATTGTTGATAGCAAGTGTATTACCAAGGTAAACGATCTTTAATCCGATAATGTAAATGATGTCACCAAATTCAAGGGTCTGCTCACCTTCCATCATCTTACCGTTTACGAATGTTCCGTTCATGCTATCCAAGTCTTTGATAACAGCCTTATCAGCCGAAATAGTAATTTCAGCATGCTTAGGTGAAACAAACTTATTGGCAAAGCATATCATGTTAGATGCATCGTTACCGATTGTAATTGTATTCTGTGCATCTCTTCTTAATAAGTACTTCTTGAACTGAGTATTACCATCCGTAACTTCCTCAGCTGTCAAAGAAAATACCTGGCCGTCAGGGAATTCGCAGTTAACGAATAATCCTTCCTTAAGTTCAACCTTATCAATTTCTTTTTCATTCTGTGTGATTACGAAACGTCCGTTGCCGGATAACGTCCATACACCATCCCATACTTCAACGGGAAGAATAACATCTTCATATCTGCCGCTTATGTATGGCTTAATCTCCAAAGGGACCTTTTTGTTGTCAACACTTGGAAGATAAAGTTCACAGAATCCGTTTTCAAAAACGGCTGTTAACAATAAACTCATATACCTCTCCTTTTCTTTCTAATATAAATTCCTCATTTAAATGTCTGACATACTGCTTATAAAGTTATCAAATATCTGCTCGTATTCAGCTTTGCTCTCTGTCGGAGCAAGGAGGTAACAATTCAGGTAGTAAAGCTTTCCTGTCTGTGCATCGCCCCAAACACTGAAGTGATCTCTTTCCCAATAAGAAACTCCGTCATATGTATCAGCAAAATCCACAAAACAACCTATCTTAATTGTATCGTCATATACGTATTCACTTTCATATCTTCTGTCGAACTGAATGCCGTCAAGTTCAATGTATCGATCAACACCAAGCTTGTTAAATTCATCAATCATAGACTCAACACATGTATCTACATTGTTTATTAAAGTTTCAGCATCATATGATGATTCCTGATATGAAATTAAGAATGTACCACCGTTTCCGTCTGCGTAAACTGCCAATCCGTTATTTTCGTCAACTTCACCGTAAGCTTCGAACTGATCTGAGAGACAAAATCCAAGGTGTACTTCGTTTATTGTAAACATATTGCCTTCATTGGTTGATACTTCGTTGTATCCGGGGATTCCTCTTGCTCCGTCCATATTGTTTTCCATAAACAAAGTACTCATCTGGCTTACATTATCAAAGCTGTCTGTTTCCTGAGTACAAATAATGAACTCATAAATATATTCACCATTGCCGTTCTGCTTAATGAGGCCTACAGCAGAACCACTGTCTACATCCCATGTGAAATCAAAAGCGGTAAAATACGGGCTTGTTCCGTCAGATGTTTCTGTCTGAGCCATATTAATAATTTCTGCACCTTCATACAATTCGCTCATGAATTCATCGGTAGATTCCATTAATCCTTCCATTACCAGCGAAGGTCTTGTAAATGCTGTGCTTCCTACGTTAAATGCCCCACCCGTTGCATCATCCATCACAGGCATAAGAACTACTTGCGTATACACATCTTTAGCATTGCTGGATGCCAATGTAATTAACTTACCGCAATCTACATTTTCTTCTTCAGATGCAACATACACACTTGAAGGATAATAGATAGGAATATCATAAGAGCTGTCTGAAGATGCGATTTCACCATCAAACTCCATACCCTCAAAGGACATTTCCTTTGATCCGCCAAGGGATAATACCACGATAAGTATAACGATTACTGCTACAAGTGCGCCGGCACCGATAAGAATCGGAACCTTCTTTGCTTTTAAGAAATCTGCAAATGAACTTCCTGCTTCCTTAGCTCCTTCAACTGTCTTCTTTGCAACCTTTGACTCCTTAATAGCCTTAGGTGCTTCCTTAAGAGCCTTTGCGCCTTCAACTGTACTGTCTTTAAGAGCCTTTGCGCCTCCGACTGTAGTGTCCTTAAGGGCTTTAGCGCCTTCCTTTGCGCTGTCTTTAATAGCTTTTGTTCCTTCTTTAATGGCCTCTGTGCTCTCTTTAAGAGCCTTTTCCATTTCTGCTTTCTTCTGAGCTCTTTCCTGCTCAGCCTTTTCAAGAGCGATTCTCTCTTCTTCAGCCTTACGCTTACGCTCTTCAACTTCCTGTTCCATTCTGCGAACTTCGGCTTCGGCAGCTTCTCTTCTTGCCTGCTCTTCGGCAGCCTTTTTCTTAGCTTCCTCTTCAGCCTTTTTCTTCTTCTGGGCAGAGACGAATAACGCCGCTGTCTCTTCAGTGTTTGTCATGTTCTCATCACTCATTTTAAAAATCTCCCTTCCTCGTTTCCACAACAATACATAAAGATTTCTCAATATGAAAAGAGTATACTTAATGGCCTGTCCAAAAAATATATCCAAAAAGTATACTCTTTAAAAAATGTGCAAAAAAATAAGTTAACCCTCCAAAAAGTTAACTTATCTTTCATATTATTATACTTTTGTAATTCTTAATCAGATTAAATATCTTCTGATATCTCCGCGCTTTTCAAGTCCCAGCTTGTCCTTTACGGCAGCCACGAGTTTCTTGGCATAGGGTGCGGAAATATATAAAATATCACAAATTTCTCTATCGGACCTAAACTCTGCCATAAGACGTGCAACTTCAAGTTCTCTGTCCGTCAAAGGCTCGACCAAGTTCTTAAGTAATGACTCGTCCAATTTTCCTTTTTGGTTGCTCTCGGAATACAGTTCAAGATAATGCTGTACTCTTGCAAACAATACCTTACTGGCAACAGGTTTCTTAAGATAATCTACAACATCCATCTCAAGTCCCTTACACTCAGACAGTTCATCGGTCATACCTGTCAGGAAAACAACCGGTATCTTCTTCAGGCTTTCGTTTGCTTTAAGATGGCCAAGGACCTCATATCCATCCATCCCATTCATTGAAATATCAAGCAAAATAAGTTGTGGAGCCTCACCACCCCCCCGATTTTTTCCAGGGTACTCAGCGCATCCTCACCTGACGTGGACCCCATAAGTTGGACACGTCAACCCCCTAAGCGGCTAATAAACTCTGTCCATACTCATATGGTGTCATTTCATTCAATCCTTCCTGATATCTGTGATACCAATAGTAATCTATATATTCTTCCAACTGTTTT
>JAZUIS010000073.1:0-11073 GCA_045642345.1 Lachnospiraceae bacterium | reverse complement strand
ATTTAATATAAAATTGTAAGATTTCATTTTGAGGGAAATTGTTAATGGATTTTGAGTTGGATGAGGCGGGCATGAGAATATATGAAAAGGTTAAATAACGCGTGATATGACACGAAATACACAATATCTGACATTTAATTCCACAATAACCACTAAATATTGACCATATTGGTCTTTGCTGATTTTACCACTCCAAACTTGAATTTTTGATAAAAGAAGTGTAGAAAATATAAAAAATATAAGCTTTTTTCCAAGGATAAGCATTAGGATAAAACAAAAATTCTTAAATTTAATGCGGTATAGCCTGCAAAAGAGGTGTTTTGGCGAAAAGCCGGTATTTATAAGGGCTTGACGAGGTTTTGACCATAGCAGAATCGTATATTTTTGCGACATATGCGGTGACACATATGTCGCAACATTTATCGATATAACGTAAACACAGACTTGGTGATAAAAAAGTGGAACAATTGCCGATGGTTAACAAATTTATCAACCACAAAATATGGTGCATTTAATGACACACGTGTCAATATATTGTACGTAATAGCAATCAATTATTTCATAATTCATATAACAATTTGATCTATGCGCGCATAACAACACCACGATTAATTCCTGTTAAACGTTCTATCTGACGAATTGATAATCCTCCTTTTTTAAGAACCGACAGCGCGAAATCCCGTTCTGACTTTTTCATGTTTTGTATAGCAACAATATTATTTATATTAAGAGTAGTTTTTATTGTTTCTATAGCGTGAGAATCATCGCGTTTCTTATGTTCATATTCCATATACTGATTTTCATCGTTTTCGCAGCACATATATAATAGGAAAGCGTTATAGTCACCGATTATACTTTCAAGAAAACGTGTATCGGTAATACCGTTACGGGTTCCGAACTCGTGAAAACTGTTCCAGGGATAGTTTTTGCAGGAAGCTATCCCTGCTTTTTCCGGATTCTTAAGAATATATCTGTATACATTGAATAAGTATCTGTCATTATCAACTATTTCACTTTTGTAACGATCCTGAAATAAATGTCCGGTTCTTTCATATTTATTATTAAAATAGGCTGCATATGAAACTCCGAGTTTTTTCATAAATACGGGAAGACTGTAATCATTATCTTCAAGAAGAAGATGTACGTGATTATCCATTAAACAGTAAGCGAGAATTGTAATATCGGTCTCGTCACGATATTTACGTAACAGCCCAAGGTACATTCTGCGATCGTAATCATCCTCAAAAAGGATTTGCTTTCCGATTCCACGGATGATAACATGGTTAAATTTTCCTAATTTTCTAGCTTCTCTTGGCATATTTTTCTCCTTTCAAAAATATAAATGTGTGACAGTGGGGACGGTTCTTACTGTCACATTTTATGTACTTAAATGGTGGGGAATATGGTATTTACTTTATTTTTATTAGGGAGTTCTTGTGCAGTTCTTAGTGTTGCCTATATCAAGCATGCGCCTGCAGGATGCAGGCGAAAGAACTAATTGAGCCATGGGTGGCGAATAGTTCGGTGCCGTGCTTCTGACAATAAATAAAATTGCAACACTTAGAAATGCTAAAGAACGGACGTAAAAATAAAGTAAATACCATATTCCCCAACCTATTTACAACCCCGAAAGTGTGACAGAAAGAACCGTCCCCACTGTCACACTTTTGGCGGAAGGCTACCCGGTATCGAAAAATGTGACAGAAAGAACCGTCCCTACTGTCACAGTTAGTTGACCGCGAAGGTCAGTACGAAGGATAACGGCATTGATGCTATTTAGGCGGGAAATGGTCTCGGAATGGGGGTGGCCGTATTGATTATCGATGCCGCAGGATATAAGACACAGGGAAGGGGTGATCCGGGAAAGGAATTCCAATGAGGAGGAATTTCGTGAACCGTGATGGGGAACTTTTAGGATATCGACAGGAGAATCAATTGTTATTTGAGACTCTATGTCTGAAGAAATATCTCCGGTAAAAAGTATAGAATGCCCTGAACACTTGGCTTCCAGAACCATGCAGTCATCATTTGAATTAATATAACTGTCGTTATCCAATGGCCAGAGACATTTAAAGCTAAGGTCCTTGTAAGAGAGGGTATCACCCTTGCTAAAGTATGATATGGGGATGTCATACTCGACGGCTTTGGCTTCCAAAGACAAATAACTATCGTTCTTAAAAGCCTCGGAAATTCGTGGCAAAATGAGCCTTTTTATGAAAATTCCTTCTTGACCGGCTGAGTCGAGCATTTCCAGGATGCCATTTACGTGATCCTGGTCGGTATGTGATATAAATACGGCGTCTATGGTAGATGCGCCCTTAAATTTCAGGAAGGGAATGATGCGATACTTGCCGACTTGTGAAATATCTGTGGAACCGCCGTCTATTAACAGGGTAAATTCGGGTGTTAACCCCGGAATAGCAACCCGCGAATCACTTTTTCTTAAGAAAATGCACTCTCCCTGGCCAACGTCAAGCATACAAAGCTCGTTTTCGGGCCTAAATCTAAGGGTAAGAAGAATGATGACCAGGAATGTGACGACATATCTTAATTTAAGAGGAAGTTTTTTGCGGTACACATACAATATAAGACTGACAATGATGAAACAAATTATTTGCCACAACATAGGTCGACCGGGAGTATAGTAATGGGCCGGCAGAGTGTCAAAGAACAAGGAGAGAGTTTTGAAGATTTTAAGGATGCCGATTATCAAAAAACTAAGGAGTTTGCCAAGAGGAAACCAGACACATGACAAGGTTAACATAACAAAAGCAATTGCCATTAGTATACTCATGATGGGTAGAACAATAAAATTTAGCAAAATGGAATATATTGGTACCTGGTAGTAACAGTAATAGTAAATCGGAAGAGAAATTATACCCATGGAAACCGAACTAAGCAGGGTCGTAACAACAGAATTGAGCTTATTTTCTGACGATGATGGTGACGTAAGTGTCGGCAAAATTATCGCTATACCGTAAATAATTCCGAAGGTAAATAAAAATCCAGAATTGTACGCATATAACGAATTTGTAAGAAGCAAAATCAGCAAAGATAATGACACCGCCGTCAACAAATCGTACGTTCTACCGACCAAAATGGCTACCATCGAGAGAATGAACATCATAATTGCCCGAACAGATGAGACACTAAATCCGGCCATAATGCCATAGAGAACGATGATGATCGATGAGACGCCTGCTGAAATTTTGTGACGGATGCCGATTCGGTTAAGTAGCTTAAATACGCCTAGACCTATTAGCGAGATATGTAAACCGGATATGCTTAGAATGTGAGCAATTCCGTTTCGCATATAGAGGTTTTTCAGGTCCTCGTCGATCTCCTTTTTTTGTCCGAGAAGCATGGTTTTTATGATGGAAGATTCCTCCGAAGGAAGAAGTAAATCAATCTTGGAACTGAAGAAACGACGTACCCGGTAGAGGCAGTCGAGGAAGTGATTATATGAATTTGAACTGCCCAATATTACACCGTTATTAATTCCGAAGGAGTAACCTATGGAATTATAATAGGTAAGAGAATCAAACATTCCTTCATTGCGGGCTGAAGTGAAACTGTAGGCCTTGCCGGTAATGCGAAGATGTGATCCTATCCGGGGCTCTATACCCACTTCCTTCATATATACAATAATATTAGGCTCCCCGGATAAATACAGAATCTGTTTAGTTCCGTAATCGGTTACCTTATATTGAATGTCTTTAAGGATACCTTCGTAAGTATAGTTTTGCCCCGCAATATCACTGTAGGAATTAATCTTTGCTTTTTTGAGCGGTGCCGTAAGAATGAGAATAAAGCTTAGAACCAAGCAAATGAGACATAATGGTCTTTTCATTATTAGAATAGCTCTTAGGTCGCTTAAGTATATCATAGCTAAAGACACATGTCATTTGTTTTGTGATATACTAAATCTATGAAACGTATTACAGATGACATCAAATCAGGCAATTTCAAGAATCTATACTTTTTGTACGGGGAAGAGGATTATCTTCGCAAGCAGTACAGGGATATGCTTAAAAAGGCAATAGTAGGCGATGATGATATGAATTACTCCTACTATGAGGGCAAAGATATAAATGTAAATGCCCTTATTGACCAGGCCGAAACATTACCTTTTTTCGCCGAAAGACGCCTTATTGTAATAGATAACAGTGGTTTTTTTAAGGCGGGAGGCGAGGAACTTGCGGATTATCTTAAGGAAGCCCCTGCAACGACTTATTTCGTTATCTGTGATTCGGAGGTTGATAAACGAAGTAAACTTTTTAAGACCTGTACGTCTGTAGGAGTTGCCGTTGAAATGAAAAACCCGGACGAAATGACCTTAAAGCGCTGGGTAAATAAGATGTTGTCCGAAAGCGGCAAGAAGATGACGGAAAGAGATATCGAGTATTTCCTTGAACTTACGGGTGAGGATATGACCAATATCAGAAATGAAGTCGAAAAACTTATCTGCTACGTTGGGGACAAAGATATAATTACAGCCGCAGATGCAGACGAAATCGTGACGAAACAGATTAATAATCATATTTTTGAAATGGTTGAAGCCATCGGAAACCGCAACCAGAAGAAGGCTATGGATTTATATTACGAGCTTCTTACTTTGCGTGAACCGCCGTTTAGAATTCTGTCACTTGTTGCCAGACAGTTTAATCTGCTGTTACAGACTAAAGAACTGCTGCTTAATAATGTAGGAAATTCTCAGATTGCAGAAAAAATAAAGGTACCGCCTTTTGCCGTTAAAAAGTACGTATACGAGGCAAGACAGTTTGACATGGCTTCCCTTAAGAAGGCTCTTGAAGCATGTGTTAAAGCTGATGAGGATATCAAGTCCGGAAGAATGACGGACAAAATGAGCGTGGAACTGTTAATCGTAGAATTCTCTAAATAGAGAATAGTCAGTCTTAAATGCGCCTTTAGCTACCCGGGTAACCGTTTTGGTGCCCGGTTTTTTAATGCCGCGGGCACTAATGCAGCTGTGCTCGCCTTTGACAACAACGAGTATGTCTTCGGTATCAAGAATCATCTGGAGAATATCTGCAATATCTTCGGTTATACGTTCCTGAAGCTGGAGGCGTTTGCCTACCAAATCAGCGATTCTTGCTATTTTGCTAAGGCCGATAACTTTGTTTTTGGGAAGATAGGCAACAGAAACAGTCATATTGTACATAAGTGCAATATGATGCTCGCAATAACTGAAAATATCTATATCCTTGACCATAACGATGTCGCTGCTTTTGGTTTCTTCGAAGCATTTACCGTACATTGCGGCAATTTCTTCGTTGGTATAACGCATACCCTCAAAAACCTCGTCATACATCCTGGCAACACGCTCGGGAGTTTCCTTTAAACCTTCCCTGGAAGGGTCATCCCCCAATGCCACCAGAATATCGCTTATGGCGTTTTGGATAGTATTCATTTGTTCTTCGGATAAATGTCTTTCTACTGCCATGCTCACAATTATATACATTATTTATCTTTTTTCAAATCTTTTTATCCAAAAAGTATATATATTCTTTGCGACATATATAATATGATGCAGATGTAAGTAATTTTATTTCGGTACAAAGATATACATTTAATTAAGAAAGGAAAGATATATGAAAAAGAGAATGTTATGCTCACTTCTTACAACTGCTTTGGCGGCAAGTATAGTGCTTACGGGATGTAATGAAGTAAGAGAGGCTCCCCCGGAATTAACACCGGAAGCTCAGGCAGAACTTGATGCAAGATTGCAGGAAGAAAGCGAAGAACAAAGTGCGGAAGAAGATCCGATTGATGATATTTACGAAGAAGATATTATCCCAGAAGGAGAAGAAGGTGCTGTTGGAGGCCGCGGAGACTATATTTCCGCCTGCCCGACTCTTGAATTTACCTATGAGTATCCGGATGTCTTTGACGAGGACGGCACATGGCTTATCGAAGTATATTATCCTGTAATCGATGTATACTGCGATTTTGAAGATTATACCGCAGCGGCCGAAAGCGTAATGGCTTCCTGCAACGGTTACGAACACTGGGTGACGGAATCTGTCAGCGAAATTACGGATATGATTGACAATGGCGATGAGGTGCTTAGCAACCTCGAAAGGTCCCAGGATATTCCTCTTACGGCGGCCAGCGTTAATGTTGCTCCCTCAAGAGTTGATTCAAAAGTTATTTCTTTATTCGAAAATTATTACTATTTTGCAGGTGGCGCTCATCCAAGCTATGAGTGCGGCACAACCAATATTGATGTTGCAACAGGCAAAGAACTTAGTCTTGAAGATGTAATTAAAGATATGGATGGCTTCGAAGCATATGCTCTTGAAAAGGCCGAAAATGTTGCCAATGAATATACAGAATCTTATGATGTACAGTATTTTGATGATGCCAAGACTGCTGTAGCCGATATTCTTAATCAGAAGTGGTATTTTGATGCATCGGGAATTGAATTTATATATAACCCCGGAGATATTGCCCCTTATGCCTGCGGCATGTTAACCTTTGCGATGCCTTATAACGAACTCCTTTCATATATGGACGGAGAATATATGCCCAATACAGAGGACGGTTTCCTCGCAATACCTGTAGGAATTGACTGTCAGTCAACAGTTATTAACGGAATGATGGTATCCGTAACCAACGAAGGCGGATATGATGGCAAAGGATGTATTAGTGCCGGCAGCACAACCAAGACGGTTGCCGATAAGGGCTATATCCAGGAAGCATACTTATTTAAGAGACTTCAAAAGATATACGTTTTTGCCAATTATTATCAGAACGAAAGACTGAATTTTGCTGTTTATGATGTTACGGACGGTGATGTGAAGGAAATATACGGGGTAACGGATATGGGCTTTGTAGATACTGCTTTATCCGAAGATTTCGTAACACTTCGCAGCAGCGAGGATACTGAGGAACAGACAGAGGATATGATAAATATTGACGAGATTATCCCTATGGAATAATTAATTGATGTACAAAGATATACGGTAATAATACGGCCACTTGCCTAAATTAATGAAGGCAGGTGGCTTTTTATATACTTTGGTCAGAGAAAGGAAGCAAAGGGTAAATAATTGGACTTAACATAGTGTACTCTTAAATCATCAAATGAACAGGGAGTTATCATTAATAACTTTAGGAGGTGTGAAGATGGTTAAGAGAATGGGAAGAGTATTGGCTAAGGATGCATTGTTTATTCTGGCAACTGTGATTCTGGTTATCCTGATTTCGTTATTGTTTAAGGGTACGGTTCACAGTATGCCAAAGAGTTCTCAGGCAGATTCTATGGAGAAGTATTATATAAGTCTCGAAAAAGAATATGTTTCAAATGTGAAAATGAATCTTGCCAAGGCAGGATATAACAATGCCGGTGTTATGCTGACCAAAGTAATATCTGATGACGGCTCAAGAGAATATACTCTTTCCATTAACCATAAGAAGCTGTCTTCCGTTGAAACGGGAAGTGTGTCTGTGGAGGATATTGTAAGGACGGTGGAACTGCCGATTGAAAATATGGGAATTTCCATAATGACAACCTATTAAGCAAGGGATTATAATTACTGTAATAACTATTTTAATTAAGAAGGGAATTACAGTAATGGAAGTTATAATCGGTCAAATTTATAAGCATTTTAAAGGAAATATGTACAAGGTTATCTGCCTGGCGGAGGATTCCGAAACGGGTAAGAACCTGGTAATTTATCAGGCTTTGTACGGTGAAAACAAGATATACGCCAGACCTTACGAAATGTTTACTTCCTTGGTAGATAAAGTCAAATATCCCGATGTAACACAGAAATACAGATTTGAATTGTTTGATACACTTAACACGATGGCTCCGACAACTGCTTCGCAGCCTGAAACACATATTAATGAAACTCCTAAAGCAGATGATAAATTCGAAAGTGAAGAATTGAATATCAATCCTATGGTGCTTGAGTTCCTGGATGCCGATTCCTTTTCGGATAAGCTTACGATTCTCCAGAATATGCATGGCCGCGTAGATGAGCAGATGCTTAATACCATGGCATTTTCTATGGATATCGAACTTGGCGAAGGCTCTTTGGAAACTAAGTACAGCGATCTTCTTAATTGTGTGGCCCTTCGCGAAAAGTTCGAAAGCAGCAGATTACGATAGCATTGATTTGCAGAAAGTACGTATGAGAGGTATGCGCATAGGATAGTAAGGAGTGAATATGGCATACGAACTAGAGAACAGACTTGTTATCGGTGTTTCATCAAGAGCATTATTTGATTTGACCGAAGAAAACGAAATATTTGAAACCCAGGGTGTGGATGCATACTGTAAATATCAGGTTGAACATGAGAATGATTTGCTTAAGCCCGGTAACGGCTTCCCACTAATCAAGGCACTTCTTAATATAAATAAGATAAAGGGCCAGGAAGGTCGCGTCGAAGTAATCGTTATGTCCCATAACAGCCCCGATACTTCTCTTAGAGTATTTAATGCAATAGAACATTACGGTCTTAATATAACAAGAGCGGTTCTTGCTTCCGGCGCACCCCTTACACCTTATCTTGAAGCTTTTCAGACGGATTTATATCTTTCGGCGGACGAAGAGGATGTTCAGTCGGCAATTGACTGCGGAATCGCAGCCGGTATTATTTGTGCCGATACAATAACTACTCCCACAATTAATCCTGATGAGGAGATAGCACAGATTAGAATTGCATTTGACGGAGATGCTGTTTTGTTTTCGGATGATTCCGAGATGATTTATCAGACACAGGGACTTGAGGCTTTTGAAGATAATGAAAGACGACTTGCAAAGGACCCTATGAAGGCAGGACCATTTGCCAAGTTCCTTAAGACAATTTCCGATTTGCAAAAAGAACTTCCTAATGAAGCTCCTATAAGAACGGCACTTGTTACGGCCCGTTCCGCACCTTCACATGAAAGAGTAATAAGAACATTAAGAGCCTGGAATGTCAGAATCGACGAGGCGTTTTTCCTGGGCGGAGTTACCAAGAAGGATGTACTTAAAGCCTTTGGAGCACATATATTCTTTGACGACCAGGTAGTTCATACGGAACCGGCATCGACGGTTGTCCCTTCTGCACGTGTTCCATACAAGAAAAAAGCACCGTAAGGTGCTTTTTCTTATACTAATAATGAAATTGCCTGTTTTTCACAAGTTATGGTGATGGAAGAAGTTTTCATTGAAACTTCGCCGTCGGTATGAACCCAGTAGGGTGCATCGGTAACAATGTCTATCTTTTTAGCACTGTAGCGTTCTATACCTTTGTATTTATAATGCTTACCCTGCATGGCCTTGGGAAGCGCCATAAGAACCGTTAATTTACTGATGCCGGACACGGCACAAACGTCGATAATACCGTCCTGATAATCGGCATCCGGACAGAATTTAAATCCGCCGCCTTCGTACTGATGAACCATCATGGCTGCAAAGAGAAAATTGGGAAGCTCAAGCTTTTGGGTATCATCAAGCGTCATAACACAGTTACAGTTCTTGTTCTGAATCAATTGCTTAAGCGCTATACAAAGATATACCAATTTGCCAAGACCGAATCTGTTAAGAACTTTTTTGATTTTGGAAACCAGGGCCTCTTCGCAAACAGCAGCGTCATAGCCGATACCGCAACTAACATCAAAATATCTTTTGTTAAGAAGCTTGCTGCCGTGAAGACGGGACAACTGCTTAGAAGTTTCATTATATTGTAATACGCCCAAATCCATATGAGTTGGGGTTTTGCAATCCAATATTTTTTTAAGGCATTCCACAGGACTCGGTGGCAGCTTAAGATCCCGGGCAAAATCGTTACTTGAACCGGTAGGAATATATCCGATTTGAACACGACTAAAATCCGTAATGCCCTGGAGAGCTTCATTTAATGTACCGTCGCCGCCTAAAATAATTAACTTAAGGATTGAATCGGGAGAATCGGCCAATACGGAATTTGATAATTCTTCTACCAACTCGATTACGTGACCGGCCTTCTTGGAAAATAATACCTTGTATTCTTCGCCGCGATCAACGAGTACGGGCTCCAAATCAGACCATATCTTTTTGCCTTTTCCTGTTCTGGAAGCAGGATTAACTATTATGTGATACATAAAGCTTGCCTTTCTGGAAAAATTTATATTTTCATTATAGTAAAGAAATATGAATTATGCTATACTTTACTGCAATCGGGTAAAATTTCAGAACCGAATATATATAAATTAAGAAGGAGAACTAAGATGTATTCATTAGACGAAGTAAGAAACGTTGATCCTGAAGTTGCACAAGCTATTGTCGATGAGCAGAATCGTCAGAATTCACACATCGAGCTTATTGCTTCTGAAAACTGGGTATCAAAGGCTGTTATGGCAGCAATGGGAAGCCCTCTCACCAACAAATATGCAGAAGGATATCCGGGTAAGAGATATTACGGCGGATGTGAGTGCGTAGATGTGGTTGAGGATTTAGCAAGAGAAAGAGCTAAGAAGTTATTTGGATGTGACTATGTTAATGTTCAGCCTCATTCAGGTGCGCAGGCTAACATGGCTGTATTCTTTGCAGTTATGCAGCCCGGTGACACATTTATGGGTATGAACCTTGACCACGGCGGACACCTTTCTCATGGTTCACCGGTTAATATGTCAGGTAAATATTTCAACTGTGTTCCTTACGGAGTTAATGATGAAGGATTTATAGATTATGATGAAGTAAGACGTATTGCATTAGAGTGCAAACCCAAGCTTATTGTTGCAGGTGCCAGTGCATACGCAAGAAAGATAGACTTTAAGAAGTTCAGAGAAATCTGTGACGAAGTCGGCGCAGTTATGATGGTTGATATCGCTCATATTGCAGGTCTTGTTGCTACAGGATATCATGAGAGCCCTATCCCTTACGCTGATGTTGTTACAACAACAACACATAAGACACTTCGCGGACCTCGTGGCGGTATGATTATGTGCAATCAGGCAGCAGCTGACAAGTTTAACTTCAATAAGGCAATCTTCCCCGGTATCCAGGGTGGTCCTTTAATGCATGTTATAGCTGCTAAGGCTGTTTGCTTCAAAGAGGCATTAAGCCCTGAATTCAAGGA
>JAZUIS010000072.1:0-12481 GCA_045642345.1 Lachnospiraceae bacterium | reverse complement strand
AAATAACATCATGATTTCACTTTATTTATAATCTTACAGACCGCATATTAACTATAATAAAAAAACACATTAATATTTTCTTAATTATGATAAGCACAACAATTTCCTCAATTCTAGAACTCTTTCTTCCGCTTATATTCTTTTTCATTCAAGTTCTCCTTGTTTACTCGATTATCATTCTACAAAAAAAGAGGAACAATTACTATCACACAATCACCATTTAAAATTTGTTACTCTTTTTATGTCACAATTTCAAAATAATATCATTGATCCCTTTTCAATAGAAATATGTATCTGCTTGTTCAATGAAAACCATAAAAAGCCTCCGGCATCACATCACACTGCAATTACCGAAGGCTCCTTAAAAATCTTTGTCATATCCCCCAAATCTTCAATTTACATAGTTACTTTTAAAGTCAAATGGTCTATTTCTGGTCTATTTTCGTTTTTCCGAAAGCCAGCAAGCCCGCTTAAACACTGCGTTTACGCGACTTTTGGTGACTAGTGCCGTGGCAGATGAATAGTACTCGTATCATACTCAAAACTCCTTACAAAGCCCGTAAAATGCCGTGTTTTAGGGCATTTTGCGACTTTCACATTTTTGATTTTTCACTCCGAAAAATACTACATTTTTTCCAAAACTACGCAAATCACGGCATATCTACGCCGTGTAATGTAGTCAAATCGTAGTAAAACCAGGAATGTAATACTACCAAGGGTATTCACCCTATCTGACCAGGAGGGGTCACTTTTGTATTCTAACACGGTAGGGGTGGTCAAAGATATATAAATATGAAAAAACACGGCAGCCTTTCGACTACCGTGCCGGTTCCTAAATATCAATTTATTGAGTTCTATACCACTCTCATCAATCTTTTCCAGCCTTTGGGTGGTACGAAATCCTACTTTTGCATTGTTTTGTACCACTCTTGCATTAGAAAATAGAAATTCTTTCACTTCAAATCAACTGTAGCTATCTCTCTTGTCGGCCAAAATGCACACAGATGAAGTTTCGTAATCTTACCCATTCATTTACGGCCTTTAGGATTTCCTCTTTCCCTTCAAAATGCTCATTAGGCTATCAAGTAAAAAAATACCCGGGGCAAATAAATGCTCCGGGCATAAATAATCTTTCTTTCCTCGTCTGTAACCGAATATCATTCCATCTCCTCTAAAATCTTCACAGCCGAAGCCACCATTTTAGGACATACTTCGGTAAAATCCTTCTGCTCCGATATCTATCCAGATACTCGCTCAATGCTGTCATCTATTCACTCTTTTTTCCGACTCCTATCGGGACATCGTTTCTAAGATACAATTCCAATATTTCCGCAGGCGTCTTAAAAACATCGATTTCTTCTTTAAACTCATACATGCAATACAGCAACCCGTTTTCGCCAATAAAAACATCCGCCGGAGACTGATAGCCTATTAATGCAATTGGACAGACATCCTGTTTTGCCGCTTCCTTTATTATATCCGAATACTGCGCTGCATATTCTAAGTCTCCGTCATCATACTTCCCATAACATTTAAAAAAGATATCACTATTACGCTTAGGATCAGGTAGCATAATATAATTATCCCGATATGCACCGCCATACTTTTTAAAAAATTCCACAGCTGATGTCGACGGCTTTATTCCGGCTTTTTCGTATATCGCATAAAAACGCTCTGTTTCTTCATCTGTCACTTCCGAACATACCAGTTTAACAGCCTGTTCCAGTCTTTCAATCAATGTACCTTGTAATTCAGTCATATTGTCACCCTGATACTCTCTTTACAGTCCCTCAGTCCACTTTTTATCATAGTTTTCATTAAACCACACATCAAGTTGTTCTGTTTCCGTAATATTTTCGGCCAGATACTCATCAACCAAATAGTCCGTGTAACAATCCATCATGTAAATTCCTTCGTCCAGTTTAACAAGGGAATCAAAGGTCTTCTCCTCAGGCGAAACCTGCTCCTCTTCCATAGGAGCTTCGGTTAGGGCAATATCCTCCGTATCCTGTACCGGTTTTGTATTTCCGCATCCTATCAGCATAAGTGACAGCAGCATCAATCCTACAGCCTTTCTTTTTTTCTTAGTGCATCCAAAGTATATAATTGCACCAATCAAAACCCCTGTAGTATTAAGAATAATATCATCAATATCACTGCATCTGTCATAAAACGGCAGCTGCGTAATCTCTATAAGCAGCGTAAATCCGGCTCCGGCCAAAACAGTTTTGCCGATGGTGTCAAGTTTCTTAAAACAAACCGGCCATACAATTCCCACCGGAATAAACATTGTAATATTTCCAATTATGTTTATCTGCCATCCGTCGTAAATATCAAAAAGATGAACTATCGGAATCACATTAAGCCACAAAGGCATAATCTTTGACCCATCAAATTCGAGTTTGCCGATATGACCGTCAACAAGCCCGAATGGGAAGTACACCATCCTTGCGATTACAACAAGACAGATATATACCAGTATCATCTTCGCCTCTTGGGCCAAAGATATACTTTTATTCTTATAAGCAATAATACCTCTTACCGCAATCCATAAAACGGTAATAATAATGAACATCTGTAAATATGAAATCTCAAACATTTATCTGAATCTCCTTAATAATTCTCTTAATAATTTCTAAAACAAAATATCAATCAGTGAATCTATATATTTTTCCCGTTCCTTCTTCTTGGACAGATCAAAGCCCAACCGGTTCCTCACAAGTTCATCCTGCAGGAAGGCGCTTTCCATAGTTGAAGTCAGCGTAAAAATAAGCAGTTTTTTCTTTTTATCCTCCATATCCGAATAAAAAGCCCTTTCAAAACCTTTTTGCGTATACAGAGTATTCGAAACCGGCTGATTGCTCTTCATATCTTCCAATATGGATACGATAGAAACGCTTCTGTTATCATAAAAAAATTCAAATACCTGTTTTGCCCAATTTCTAAGGCGCCTTTCGTCATCCTCAACCGATGTTCCCCCGTCTGTATCATTGGGTGTAAACATCCTGATTTGTTCGTTTATTATCTTCTGAACGCATTCCGTAATTAATCTTTCCTTACTTCCGAAATGATAATTAATAAGTCCGAGCCCGACCTTGGCCCTGTCCGCAATTTTTCGTGCGGTTACCATGTTAAGGTCTCCCTGATTTTCATTAATCAATTCAGTTGTAACAGCTATAATTTTCTCTTTTTGATTCATATACTTCCTCACATTTTTCAAAACTGAACCGTGTTCAGTTTTTAGTATAACTGAACAGCGTTCAGTCT
Source organism: Lachnospiraceae bacterium (assembly GCA_045642345.1). GTDB lineage: Bacteria > Bacillota > Clostridia > Lachnospirales > Lachnospiraceae > JAILLW01. The sequence goes on along the minus strand of JAZUIS010000072.1, from coordinate 9,214 downwards.
GTCAATCTAAAAAATGGAAGTACCCTTACAGTACTTCCATACATATCTTCGCATATTTAAATTCTTATTCGGCCTGAACCGTAGAATAATTGAACTGATTTGCATCCTTATCAAGCATTGCCTGGTAAGCTTCGGGTTCACTGAACCAGTACTCTTCAACAACTCGCATTACGCGACCGTCTTCCAAAATAGCTTCAACATAACTGTATTCAGCGTTTTTGGGAATTCTCAGTCTGTGGAATGTCGTTCCTGCAGGTACATCTTCTACCGTTGACTCGGTGGCGTTTTCATCTGCATATACCCATGTATGAATATCATCATCCAATCTAAGCAGTTCTTCTGTATAAGGTGGTTCCAAATAATAATATTCGTCATCACTTTCCAGTTCTGCAGGTTTACCCAGTTCATTTATTTCATAATGTACCTTAGACGTTACATAACCGAAGCAGTTTACGTTTTTATTCATTACAAAATCGGCAGGATCAAGGACCTCATCCCCAATCTTCATATTAACATAGCCGCTATCACTGCCAAAGGAATTGTATTCCGTTATATAAAAGAACGAAGCACTTATAAGTTCACCGCTATCATCTTCTTCGCACACCCATATATAATCCTTATCATTATAACGAATCAGCACAGGCTCGGTCTTTCTGTAATATACCGTACTTGACAAATCGTATTTCAGTTCGCCGTATGTGAGAATCTGTTTACTCTTTAATATCGTATGTGTCCTTGCCGAAAACTCTGTTTCGGTCCCGTTATTTTTCAAAGTGTATTTTTGATCCGGCAGAAGCTGAACCATGAAGTTCTCCGGCATTTTATCATAATCAATCACAATTGCTTCTTTTGATTCTGTCTCTTTTACCTTATCTGTGTTATCTGTCGTATTATTACATCCTGCAAGCAAAGATATAATTCCCATAGCCAGCACTCCTATAATTACTTTTTTCATGTATATTCTCCAACTAAATCAATCACCGTAATGTCGTGATATTATTGCTTTTCCAAGCCACTTCTTCTTTCGCCATCGCCGCATTACGATAAGGCCTCTTATAAACTCATCCGTGGCAGTTCCGAAATATATACCCGCGATACCTATTCCCGATACGATTCCCATGGTATATCCTACGGTAACACCCAGGCCCCACATGGTAATCATTCCCACAATCAGAGGAAACAAATAATCCCCCGCAGCCTTTAAGCTGTTAACAAACGTCATGTTAAGGCATCTTCCTATCTCAATAACAATATCGACCGCCATAATATAGTAAGCAAGGTCAAGCACTTCCTGTGACGGTGCAAACAATATTTTTAACGTATACGGACACAAAAGCCAGTTAGCGGTAGCCAGACATATTGTAATCGGCATCGTAAGTTTAAGGGTGCTAAAGGTTCTTTTGTATGCTGCATCCTCCTTACCGGCTCCCACCAGGTGGCCTACTATTATCTGGGTTGCCATAGCGGCACTATTCGAAAATACCATTGCAAAGGACATAATACTTCCGCAGAACACCTTCGCATTCGTAGCCGCCTCACCCATGCTGTTAATAAAGGAAAGCAGCACCAGCTGATACAAATTATACGAAAGATTCTCTCCTGCCGAAGGCAGGCCTATTTTTACCATGTCAACAAGCATTTTGCCCGGAAACGGTCTTATATACCGAAGTGCCAGATGACCTATCTTCTTATAGTAGAAGTAAACAATCGAAGCTATTAAAGCTATGGTTCTTGCAACAACCGTAGAAATACCCACACCCGCAACACCAAGATTCAAATGTTTAAGAGGTCCGTACAGGAAGATGTAATTTCCTATAATATTAATAATATTAATCGTAATGGAAATATACATTCCAACCTTGGGAAATCCGTTACACCTAAGAATCTGAAGCATAACATTGTAGCACGCCTGCAGGAACAATCCTCCGCCTACAATAACTATATAAATTCCGCAGTCAGCCCGCATGGATTCCGGAACCTTAAGCAGGGACATAATGGAATTTCGGCATAAAACAAGTGCCGAACTAAGAACAATACCCACCACCAGGTTCACCGCCATAGCCAGGGTATAAATCATATTCATAATCTCATATTTTTGTGCGCCGAGGTACTGGGCAACCACAATAGACGTGGATGTTGCTATGACATTAAACATAATAATCATAAGGAACATGGTCTGATTTGCATTGCCAACCGCACCGGATGCCGTATCCGAGTACCGGCTCAGCATAACCTGGTCAACATTATTAATAATAATGTTAAGCAGCAGTTCTATGAACATTGGCCCCACAAGGAGCATCAATGGTGTTTTTTCGTCTATGTGTTTAGTATTGTTTGAATTACTCATGGGACTAATTATCTTCTTCTGTCATCATCGAATATACCAAAATATTTCGCTAATCTTTTACAATATTATAATGGAACTTGAAACAACCTCTAAAATCCACTAATATAAATAAAACTAAGTATTTTTAGGAGTTAGTATGGGTAAAAAATCTGTTAAAGAATCTAAAAACATATACCAGGAATGCCGCGAGGAATGCAATCTCACAAGAGAAAAAGCATCAGAATTGTTAGAGACCGTTTCTCCTGACAGGCTGTACAAAATCGAGAACGAAAAATCACCTTATCCTGACGAGGTTTTAGCCATGTCCAAAGTGTATAAGAAGCCTTCGTTATGTAATTACTACTGCACTCATGAGTGTGAAATCGGCAAACTGTACGTTCCCGAAGTTTCTGTAAAAGAGCTTAACCAGATTACTCTCGAAATGCTGGCAACTCTTAACTCATTAACCAAAGAAAAAGACAGACTCGTCGAAATTGCCGTTGACGGTGTGATTTCCGAAAACGAACGCCCGGATTTTGAAAGAATCCAAGCCACGCTAAACGATATGTCCGCTGCAATCAGTTCTCTCCAGTTATGGGTCCAAACTTCTCTTGATGCAGAAGGATAATAATTTAATATGGTGACGAATATGTCTCGGCCTTATTTACCGCTTCTGCAAGGCTCATATCTTTAAAATCCTGAGCCGGGAAACACCTGCCGGACTTCTTATCATCAATGAATAATCCTACTACGATACCGGGTATTGTGCTCTTGGGATCGTTCGGGGCCTTACTTCCTCCAAGGTCTGTTCTGCACCACCCCGGGTCCGTAAGATTAATACATACATTGGTTCCTTGTATCTTACTTCCTATATCAATTGTAACTTTATCCAGAGCCGCCTTACTTGCAGAATAACCTGCCTGCTGCGGATCAAGAGTGATTCCGCTTGTCGTATTCAATATTCTTCCGAATCCGTTTTCAATCATCTTAGGCAAAAAATGATAGCAAATCATCATAGGTGCAATCGTATTGATTCTAAAACTTACTTCATAATCTTCCTTCGGTGTCTTAAGATATTCATCTCTGTATGCGATTTGAACACCCGCATTATTCGAAATAAATTCCACATTTATTCCAAGTTCGTCTATCTTTTGAAGCATAGACTCAACCTGGTTTAAATCAGAAAGTTCAGCTGCTATCTGGTACGCTTCAACGCCCATCGCCTCTATTTCATCGCACAATTTCTTCGTATGGGAAATATCTCTGCTGTGCAGTATTATATTTGCGCCGTTCTTAGCCAAAAATCGTGCCGTAAGTAATCCTATTCCTCTTGAGGCGCCTGTAACAAGCACCCATCTTCCTTTTATATCAACCATAGGTTCATCCTCCCATGAGTTTATAATAATTTTGCTTCGTATATCTTTCTACAAGTATTCTTCACAGTTATGTAAGTATAATTCAAAACACCGCTCCTTATATTGAAAAATATGTTTCGCGCATATATATTGGCTTTATAGACACTTAAAACTTACTGTTCATATTAGGGAGAGCTTATGCAACTTGGCGTATCTACTTCATTTAATCACAAGGATGCAACCGACTGGATTAATAAGCACGTATCATTGGGGCTTAAATCCGTTGTTTTTCCTCTTAGCTGCAACGATTCCGAATCGGATATCGCTTCCTATAAGAAGGCAGCTTCAGACTCAGGCATATGCATAGCCGAAGTGGGAATTTGGCGTAACACATTGTCTTCCGATCCTGCCGAGCGTAACGCTATGATAGATTACGCAATAAGACAGCTTGCCCTTGCAGATTCGCTAAATGCAAGATGCTGCGTCAATGTTGTAGGCACACCTCACGGCCCCCGCTGGGACGGCGGTTATGCCGGAAATTTCAGTGCCGATACCCGCAAAGATATAATAAAAATGATTCAGACCGTAATCGATGAGGCTAAGCCCAAATATACTAAATTCACGGTTGAGCCCATGCCCTGGATGGTTCCCACCGGTCCGGATGATTATCTTAAACTTATTGATGAAGTCCAAAGAGACGAATTCGCTGTTCACCTTGATTTAATTAACATGGTCACTTCACCTAAGCGATACTTTTTCTTAAATGATTTTATGGACGAATGCCTGGAAAAACTGGGAAGCAAAATTCGTTCGGCCCATCTTAAAGACATTCTTTTGCTTCAGGATTATACCTTCATGCTTAAGGAATGCGGTTGCGGCGAAGGTGTTCTTGATGTTCCAAGGTATATCGATAAGCTAAACAAAATCGATCCTAATATACCGCTTATTATCGAGCATCTTAATACGGACGAAGAATATATTAATTCAGTTCGCTATGTTCAAAGTTTAATTAAATAATTCCAACAGTCACCCGGTACTATGACATTACCGTCAGTTATATAGGAGGTTATATGAGTTATACTTCAGATTCAAACATAATAACACGAGAATATTTCGATTCGCTTCTGGTAGAAACAAGATACATTAATTCCGATTTGCCTTCTACCGAAACGGCGCTTTTCGGTTATACATTCGCAACTCCCATCATGACTGCCGCTCTCTCCCATCTTCATAATGTATGCCCCAACGGTATGAGTGAATTTGCTCTGGGTGCATATAAAGCAAACGCTGCCTGCTTCGTCGGCATGGGTGAAGATGAAGATCTTGACAAAATGCTTCAGACCGGTGCCAAGATGATCAAAATAATTAAGCCCCACGAAGACAACAACGTGATTTTTCATAAAATCGAGCACGCTGTATCAAAAGGTGCAATAGCCGTAGGCATGGACATAGACCATTCCTATGCCGCCAACGGTAAATATGATGTTGTATGCGGACTTCCCATGAAATCCAAAACCCTGGAAGAAATGAAGGAATTCGTTTCCGCATCCAAAGTTCCCTTTGTGGTTAAGGGCGTACTTAGCCCTTATGATGCCGAAATGTCAATTAAAATGGGAGCAAGTGCAATTATCGTCTCGCATCATCACGGTATTATGCCCTATTCAATACCGCCTCTTATGGCTTTGCCCGAAATTCTCAAGGTAGCCAAAGATTCATTAAATGTTATTGTTGATTGTGGAATCGAAAGCGGAATGGATGCCTTTAAGTGTCTTGCTTTAGGTGCAGACGGCGTATGTGTCGGCCGCGATCTAATGGATGCCCTAAAAGGCGGAAGTGACGGCGTATGTAACCGCATAAACGAACTTAATGAAGAATTAAGAAGCATCCTTGCACGTACCGGTTCTACCGGTGTCAAAGGTATCGACCCTTCGGTAATACATCAAAGGACTTTTTAAGGGGAATTATCCGTTATTTCCCCTTGTTTTATTATATCCCTGCGAAAAAGCTTCGTAAGTTTCAATTGTATGTTTTTCCAGGGAATTAAGTGTGGCAAATCCGCTCTTTCTTAACCGGATTGCCCTTATCTTAAAAGAATCGCCGTATTTGTAATCAGCATAAACATCACCGTTACCATGACCTGTAAAATGCTGATTAATTCTGAACATTACTCTCGTTCCCTGGCCCACATAATACATATTCTTGGTTTCGTTATAAAGTATATAAACTCCCTCGAACTCGTAGGTGCTTGCAAGATTCTTATTGTTTTCCACCTTGTAATTACGCACCCAGAAGAACTCCTCCGGTGTCATTTCTATAACACTCTTTGAAAGAGCTTTTATCTTTCTTTTGTTGCGTCCGGGACGATAAACCAATATTGCCATAATAATGACAATCACAAAGAATAAAATTGTTACAGACTTAATGGAAATAAGGGATTCTATCATATTTCAATTCTAACACAAAACATCTTATTTTTTTCACTCAAGCAATATATTGTTAATTTTGCCAAACATCTTGATAGAAAGTAAAACGTTTTCATAGCATAATAGAGCAAAAGTTGGCACAATTCAAATTATGGAGGTGGAGTCAATGGGTAAAGATAATTTCAAAGGAGTAGAGATTAAGCTCACAAGACATAGAATTTCATACTATAACAGGGATGTATATGCTTTTTCCTGGTGGAACGGTGATCGTAAACGTATCTTCTGTTCAATCGGCAGTTCCCACGAAGAAGCAATAAACGAATTCCGTGCGGAATATCCTGATGCTAAAGGTTGCTTGCTGGTAGTTTAATCTACCACACAGCAACCTTTTTTTATTTTATAAATTGACGCAATGTATCATATAGGCACTCTATTTCAATCGGTTTGGCAAGATGTGCATCCATTCCCGCATCCAGTGACTTCTTCTTATCTTCCTCGAACGCGTTGGCGCTAAGCGCTATAATCGGAATTCGTATATCCGCATCTGCCAGAATCTGCCTTATTTCCTTAGTTGCCGCATATCCATCCATTCTCGGCATCTGAATATCCATCAGAATGAAATCAAACCTCTCGGACTCCATACGGCCTATCATTTCCTCAACCTTGGAAACAGCCACGTCACCGTCATCTGCCTCTTCCACTATCATATCCTGATCCTGAAGCATATCGCAGGCAATTTCACGGTTCATTTCATTATCTTCAACAAGCAAAACTCTAAGTCCCGCCAGTAAATTAGTATTATCTTCAGCAGAATTATCCGCAACCGGTTTAGAATCATTTGTACTATTCTTGCTGACAAGCTGCATCTTAAGAGGAATATCCACAGTAACTTTCGTGCCTTCGTTAAGTTCCGACTCAATTTCAATCATACCGCCCATGGCATCAACAAGGCGCTTAACAATAGACATTCCAAGGCCCGTACCTTCCACTCCGCTTATGGTAGTACTCTTTTCTCTTGCGAATGTATCATATACATGCTTAAGGAATTCCGGACTCATTCCGATTCCCGTATCTTCAACTTCCATTCTGTACAGACCGCATCCGTCACTTACAGGCGGTAACTGACAAAGTGTATACTCTACTTTTCCGCCCTCATGAGTGTACTTAATAGCATTTGAAATAATGTTAAGTATAATCTGATTCACATGGAGAATGTCCGCATATACAAGCTGATTTTGCATTTCTCCCACAGTAAAGTTAAAATCTATGCCCTTATTTAGAGCATTTTCCTTACACAAAGCGCTGACAGCTTCCATCTGATTAACTATATCCGTCGGTTCGATTGTAAGCTCAATAAGACCTTCTTCTATTCTTGACATATCAAGAACATCATTTATAAGCTTCGTCATATGTTCGCCGGATATTGCGATTTTATCCAGGCAGTCCGAAACCTTCGTTTTATCATCTATATGCTTTTGAGCCATCATGGTAAATCCCGTAATGGCATTCATGGGAGTTCTTAAGTCATGGGACATGTTGCTTAAGAAACTTGATTTAGCCGCACTTGCCTCCTTAGCTTCCTCCAGGGCACCTGCCAGTGTTTTCTCATTTTCCTTTAATTTATTTCCCGCCTTATTTGCAAAGGAGAACATAAACAGCGCTCCGATAAGCGCAAAGACAAGTAATGCAAACAATGCAATCACCAGGCTTAGGTGATCTCTTATAAATCCGTAGGTTGTATATGTGTATGTGTCAAATGCATACTTGTTAAGCAGCATTGCTTTTTCTTCTTCACTTAAGAAAGATGCCGCTCTGTTAATCAGTCTTAATGCACCGATGTTTTTCCTGTTAAGGGTAAAGGAAAGACCGATTGTCTTAGGAAAACTGTATTCAACAAGTCCTGTATCTTCACGAATAAGTGTATTTGCCATATAGCCGTCGGCTGCAACACAGTTAACCTTCTTGTGGCGTAAAGCCTTCATACATTCCGTATAATCAGCATACGTTATAATCTGCGAATTAGGATAATTGGTAAGAACATAATAATATACCGGAGTGTCTGCAACAGTAGCCACCAATCGGAGTTTTTCATCGGTAGCCTCACCGTACGATAAGAATCCTCCCGACATCTGCACTATTTCATTACTCAGTATGTCTTCATATTCCTCTGCAATATTAAAATCCGAAAACACCGGGAATGCCGCATCAATTTCACCGTTAATATATGCCTCTCGAAGGGTGGGATAATCGGAATAACTGCGCACTTTTACATTAAGTTCTCCCACATCGAGATTGTTTTTTAATGAAGCAACTATATCCTTTATAATTCCCGAATATCTGTCATGTCCGAGAGAATCACTGTAGGGCATAAAGTCATTGATTATACCGATAGTCAGGGTATCGTTACTTTTGAGCCACATAATTTCCGTTGGCGACAGCGTCTTCATAACGCTTTCGGACACTTCCTTATATTTACTTGCCAGATCCTGATTAAAAGTGGGTTCGTTAATTTGGATATACGAAAGGGCCTCGTTAAGTTTTCGTAAGATATCAGGCTTTTGGGGATTTACACCAAAATAAGTCTCCGAAGTACCCACATTTGCAATGGGTATCCAGGTGCTCATAACATTTGTTCCTGCCATATTAATAGCATCCACCTCATGGTTGTCAAATGCTGCAAGCAATTCCTCGGAACCGCTGTAGAGTACAACCTGTACCCCAATACCGCTGTCTGAAAGCCACTCTTCAAGCAAAGTTGTCTGAACGCTTTGTGCAACCGTTCCCAGTTTTTTACCGTTAAGTGTACTTAAGTCATTGGCATTAACAACCCCACTGTCAGATTTACAATAAAGCCAATATTCCTCCATGCCCGTCGAAAATGACGAATAATCCATATACGCCGTTCTCTCCCTGGTATATGACATATCACCTATAAGGTCTATTTTCCCCTCTTTCATCAAATCGAGAATGTCCGAAAATTCTCCGTAAACATATTCGTATTTCCAGCCTGTTATACTTGCGATTTTTTGAAGATACTCATATCCGAAGCCGCTTTTGGGTTCATCTTCTCCGCCCTCATAATATCCGTCCATTGCAAAATAACCCACGCG
>JAZUIS010000071.1:0-34207 GCA_045642345.1 Lachnospiraceae bacterium | reverse complement strand
TCTTAGTCCGGTGCTTTCCTATGCGGTGAAATTCCCTAAGGAATTTGATAATGTGCAGGTTCTTGCCATGCTTCGAACAGTCGAAGAGGAACTGCCGGAATTACAGGTAGCCTATGATGAAGAACATCATGAAATAAAAGTGTACCTTATGGGGGAAGTCCAGACACAGATACTAAAGCGTATTATGCTGGACAGATTCGGATTGCCCATATCTTTTGACACGGGTAAGATAACATACCTTGAGACAATCGAGGATGTTGTGGAAGGCGTCGGTCATTTTGAGCCCCTTCGCCATTATGCGGAGGTGCATCTTAAACTTGAACCTCTTCCAAGAGGCGAGGGAATGCAGTTTGATACGGATGTTTCGGAGGATGAACTTGACCTTAACTGGCAGCGACTTATAATGACTCACCTTAATGAACGAATTCATCGAGGTGTTTTAACCGGAGCACCTGTTACCGATATGAAGATTACGGTTATTGGAGGCAGGGCCCATACCAAGCATACCGAGGGCGGTGATTTTAGACAGGCTACTTATCGCGGAGTAAGACAGGGACTGATGCAGGCTAAATCAAGACTCTTGGAGCCTTATTACGATTATACAATCGAAGTTCCCGATTCATACGTGGGACGTATAATGACGGATATTGACAGAATGCATGGAACATCACTTGTTGCTGAAGCTGTTAACGGAGTGTCGGTTATTACAGGACGTGCTCCTGTTGCAACGATGCATGGTTATGGAGCGGATTTAATGGCCTTTACCAAAGGGGAAGGTCGTATATCTTTGTCCCTTAGCGGATACGATATCTGCCATAATGAAGAGGAAATAATAGAGGCCAAAGGGTATAATCCGGACCTTGATAAGTATAATCCTTCTTCGTCTGTTTTTTGCCGTCACGGAGCAGGAGACATTGTGCCCTGGTATGAGGTGTTTGATAACATGCATGTTAGTGCATGTCTTAATTCAACGGGCGGGGCCGGCCTGGTTAAGGATGCTTATGACAGCAGGGAAGCCGCACGTGCCAACGCAGCCCGTCTTAGATACGCTTCGGATTCTGATATTGCAATAGGAACCGATGAGATTGATAAGATTATAGAGGGAATTTCTTCTGCCAATAAGAAGGATGGCTACAGGGCACATAAAGGTATAAGTGTAGACAGGCAGCTAAGCGCGGTAAGACGTCGTGAATACGGTACTGATGCAGGGGACAGTTCTTCAGGCGGAAATGATTCAGATTCGGCGGAAAATAAGTATGTTCGTAAACCGGCACCTAAAGACAAGTATCTTCTTATAGACGGCTATAATGTCATGCATGCGGATGAGGAAATAAAGGAATTAATCAGTGTAAGTGTGGACGGGGCAAGGGATAAGTTTATTGATATGGTGGATCATTATGCATCCCTTACGGATGAAGAGATAATACTTGTTTTTGACGCCTATAAATTAAAGAATCATAAGGCGGAGTTTTTTGATTACAACAGAATACATATAGTTTATACTGCAACGGCTCAGACTGCCGACGGTTATATCGAAAAATTCTCACACGACAATTCAAAGAAGTATGACATTACTGTCGCTACTTCCGATAATGCAGAGCAAACTATTATTTTAGGGCATGGATGTAGTGTGATTCCTTCAAAAGCTTTTTTAAAAACCATGGAAGAATGCCTAAACAACGTAATCAGCGAATATAATAATTTACATGTCTGATTGGGCTTCGCCGATAAGTGCATCCACATTATCCTGTTTAGGTGCACAAATCGCTGCTATTAAATCCTCTTCACTCATGGGTGTATCTTCAAAAGAAGTGTCTGATGATTCACCATTATCGGTTGACATTTCGGCTATATCAGAAACGTTAGAGAATAAGCCGTCAACAGTGTTCTGCTTGGCTTCTTTGAATCTTGCCATGATGTCGGCCACAAGAGCCTGATCGGCTTCATCAAGACCTGTTGTTGCAAGATCGATTTCTTCTTCTTCGTCAATCATGGTATTGAGTGTTTCCTGTACTTCGGCAGCATCCGGAATATCTTCGGGAAGTGTTTGCGCAACATCTTCCGAAGTTTCTTCAGTATCCTGCTTGGAATTTTCATCCTCTGGATACTGCATATTATACTCATACCACTTGATAATCCTCTTGGATTTAAGTCTGTAGTCTATCATTGTTTTCCCCCTTTTACAATTAGACCATATACCGATATTATAAATCTAATGTATATTAACTACAAGTTCATACTATGATATGATAGAAAATGTGACAAAAGAACCGTCCCTACTGTCACAAAAAAAGACAGCAGGAATTGTTCCTACTGTCATATTATGCAGAAGAAGGGACTTGAACCCTCATGATATTGCTATCACATGGACCTGAACCATGCGCGTCTGCCAATTCCGCCACTTCTGCAAGCACAAAATACATTTTATGAAAGGATTAAAGTAATGTCAAGACAAAACTGGAAACCCGGAAATATGCTGTATCCTTTGCCGGTTGTGATGCTTAGCTGCCAAAGAGAAGGGGAAAAGCCCAATATTATAACGGTAGCATGGGCAGGAACAATATGCTCGGACCCGGTTATGGTATCTGTATCCATAAGGAAGGAACGATATTCTTACCCGATAATTAAAGAAACAGGGGAGTTCGTAATAAATCTCGTGAACAAAGATATAACTTTTGCAACAGATTATTGCGGAGTTAAGTCGGGACGTGATGTAGATAAATTTAAGGAGATGAATCTTACTCCTGTGCCGTCGGCGGCTGTTAAATGCCCGTCAATAGGTGAAAGTCCTTTATCTTTGGAATGCAGAGTAAAGGAAATAAAAGAACTGGGCTCCCATGATATGTTTATCGCAGAAGTTGTTAATGTATCTGTGGATGAAAAATATATGGATGAGTCGGGAAAGTTTAATCTTAATGATACGGATCTTGTGGCATATTCCCACGGAGAATATTTTACCTTGGGGGAATATGTCGGTAAGTTTGGTTATTCCGTTAAGAAAAATTAAAATATGGATTCTATAAAAACGCCTGAAAATAGGCGTTTTTTTATCCAATCTTTTCGTTGACACCTACTAAAAAACGGTGGTAATATCATAATCAATTCAGCTGAATCTTTTGACAGCAGTTAGCTGTCTTTAATTCATTAGGCTCGGTTCAGAGCATTATCCGATTTATATATTTTTAAGTAAGGAGTGATTGGTTGGCATTTACATTAACTTCCCCTGAGGTTATTTCACTTAGGAACAAGCCGGGACTTGTAATCGGTTCGTCCTACAAAAGTGATATTTTTTATCAATTTCATAACAGAATTCCCGAAAAATATGCATATCTTTATCCTAAGGAGGATTCGTACTGTTACAGACAGATAAGCGACGGTAAAGAGCGAATACTTAAGTACGGCGATGAGATAAGAATCGATGGGTTGTGGATTTATTATCTGGGGCAGACATTACTGCTGCATGCGTACGAAGGTGATATGAAAGTCGCATTAAGGCGTAGTTATGCTGCATTCTGATACAATCGAAATTCTTCTTCCCAAGGAAATAAGTCCCCGTGATGATTTGCCGGCGATTTTATCAATCGGCCCTTCGGTTACTATTATGGTTCCTGTTGTTCTTATGGCACTTTTAAGTTCACGCATATACGGCAGCAACGGAAACAATTATATGCTTATGACTTTGGTGATGGGCGCAGGCAGCGCTTTGACGGGACTTATATGGGGTATTTCCAATTATGTTATAAGACGTAAGAAACATAAGGAAAAAGTGTATAAATCAGAATCTGAATTTGAAAGATATCTTGAAGGTCTACGCGACATGCTTCTTACCTACAGAGAAGATAACATTGGATACATGTTTGAAAGATATCCCCAGGGTATTGAATTACTTGCAGGGGATGGCGCGACACGATTTTTAAAGGATGAAGATTACTTGTTTTTGCGTCTCGGGTTGGGGGAGAGCCCCTTTCAGGTAACACTTGTTAAGCAGGAACGTAAGGAAATGTTTCCGGATAAATCAAGCAGAATGGCAGATGAACTTATTGAGGAATTCAGAATCCTTAAAAGGGTTCCGGTAGGTGTGGATTTTAGTGATATTTCCCGGCTTGGACTTGAAGGTGACGGGAATTATTTCGGCACCTATGAATTTATACTTGAGATGATACTTAAGATTGCCCTTAGCTATGAAAGCAGCAAAGTTAAGATATGCCTTTTGTATGATATGAATAATGAATATCAAGAACGGCTTTATGAGACTGTTAAGTTCCTACCGCATTTATTCCTTAAGGGTACGGCTGTCAGAATGTGCGCCGGAAACGAAGAAAGCGGCAACAGAATTATCCCTGAACTGACGGAACTTATTGAGGATTCAAAGTATATCCTTTTCATATTCGTACTTAATGAATCACTTCTTAAGGGCGAGAATTTAAAGGAAGTTATTTACGGCGAAAATGCAAAAGATATTAAGGTGATAACCCTTGCATCACAAAGACGGTTACTGCCGGTATCATTCAGGAATATCCTTAAACTTCCGGAGGAAGGACTAAAGGAAGCCTATTACTACGAAGAGGGTAACCGCAAATCCTACAGTAAGATTATTGTTCCGGATAAGTTCGCCAATGTGATAAATCATCATATGATTGGCACTGCGGATATGAATATTCGAAGGATGATATCAAATATTGAATTTCAAAATTCGAAGGAAGAATACATACCCCAGAACGTTGATTTTATGGAACTCTTTGATGCTCACAAGATAGAAGAAATCAATATTGACGGGTATTATAACAATAATCATTCTTCAAACCGACTTAAGGTTCCTATAGGAATCGGTACGGGACGTGAAAAGATATACCTTGATGTGCATGAGAAATTTCACGGTCCCCACGGTCTTATTGCAGGGACAACAGGTTCGGGCAAGAGCGAACTTCTGCAAACATATCTTATATCTTTGTGTATATGCTATTCCCCAAGAGAGGTTAACTTCTTTTTGATTGATTATAAAGGCGGAGGAACGGGCAATTATATATGCAATCTTCCTCATTGCGCCGGGGTGATTTCCAATCTTTCGGGTAATGATATTCAAAGGGCAATGGAAGCCATAAAAGCCGAAAACCGCAGGCGCCAACAACTGTTCAGCGACTATGAGGTTAATCATATTGATGCCTATGGGTCCCTTTATAAGGAAGGGATTGCACGGGATTTTCTTCCTCACCTTATTCTTATTATTGATGAGTTTGCGGAACTTAAGAAAGAAGAACCCGAGTTTATGCAACAGATTATATCTTTGGCAGCAGTTGGAAGGTCCCTTGGAATTCATCTTATTTTGGCTACGCAAAAACCACAGGGTGTAGTTGATGACAAAATATGGTCGAACTCAAAATTCAAATTATGCCTTAAGGTTCAGGATAAGCAGGACAGTATGGATATGCTTCATCGTAAGGAGGCGGCTTATCTTCGGGCGCCGGGCGAGTGTTATATGCAGATAGGAAACGATGAATATCTAAGATGCTTCAAGGCAGGATATTGCGGCGGCATATATTACAAAGGTGTCAGACGGAATGAAACCAACCTTATTCTTGAGACGGGAAACAGAATGCCCGCTTCTATATCATCCGGTAATAAAGGAGATTCATTACTGGAATGTCTCGTAGATTATGTAAACCAATACTGCCGCAGGAAGGGATACGAAAAAGCTAAACTGTTATGGATGGATGAACTGCCGACATGCATTGAATTAAATAGAGAAGCATTAGATTTATGTAAACCAAGCGGACCGATTGTCGAACTTGGAATATATGATGATCCTGCATGTGTGCTTCAAGACAAAGCTTATTATTGCCCTGCAACGGACGGACATCTTGCTGTGGCGGGAAGTCTTTCGACAGGAAAAAGCAACGTGTTAAAGTGCATTATCGCTCAGATAAGGGCATACCCTTTTATGCTGGTTTCAATGTCGGAGTCGGATTTAAACTATGCTTCAAAATGCCCCAATTGCCTGGGTGCGTTAAGTACGGAACCGGGAATACCTGTATTTTTGTATCACCTGTCGAGACTTAACACTAAGCAGGAAACCGTACATTTTGTACTGATTGATAATTTTGCATCTTTTTATAAGGCACTTTCGGAAGAAGAGGCGCAGGTTGTGCTTCGGGCAATTCAGGAAGGAATCGGAAATAATATTTACTATGTTCTTACAGGTTCCATGCTTAGCGATTTCCCGACTAAGATTTATTCCAAAATCAAAACTGCATTATGTCTTGAAATGAATGATAAATATCAGTATTGCGATATAATGCGGAGCTTTAGACTGAATGTATTGCCTAAAGGCGGAGTGCAGGGACGATGTTTGTACAAAGTAGGCGAAAGAATCCTGGAAACGCAGATTTATGATGCAACTGAAGCTTTTGAAAGAACTGTTAACGGTGATTTGAATGCAGAACCCTATCAAAAATTACCGATGTATCAGCCGGATGCAACTCCTCGAGACATGATTGAAGCAATAAGAAATGAAGAAGCCTGCAACAGTAATATTATGCCTATCGGATACTCACTTAAGACAGGATACATAAGAGGTATTGATATTTCACATAAAGGCTCTTTTATTATCAGTGGCTGCCCGGGAAGCGGACGCCATAGGCTTATGGCAAACATAAAAATGATGATTGATTATTTTCCGCCTTCAATCGGGAATAACGTAATATTCATTGATGATATGTCGGATACGACCTTGGTTGATGAACTGTTGCCGAATCATTGCTTGCCCGGGGATAAATATATTATTGCAATTGTGAACCCTCAGTCATTATCGGAACTTATTCTTAATCCGGTATTTAAAGAGATGATCTCGTACGGTGAGGGCATTCACCTGGGACCAAACGCATCCTCCCAGAGGGTAATTGCGGTTGATGATTTAAGTTATAAGGAACTGAGCGTAAAAAGTGTTCCCGGAGTGGGATTCATGCGACTTCATGGCAGGAATAAGACAATAAAAATTAAAATTCCTTATGAAAAGAAAGAGGGTGATTGGGATGATTATGATTGACGTATTCATTCCTTCGCTTTATCGGCCCTATGATTTTGAGGTAAATGAAAAGGAAACGGCAGCTAATCTTGTTGTTGATATAAAAGAGATAGTTGAAAGGCAACACAGAATTAAATTTAAGGAGGCTCCATACGCTTTATTCGATTATGGCAAAGGCGAATTCATAAAGAATGATATGTCTTTAGCGGAGCAGGGGATAGGTAATGGGGACAGACTGATTCTGATTTAAGGAGAAAAATGGAAGGTGAAATTAGATTTGACGGAGGAGGATTCGGCAACTTGATGGAGGAAGCAACGGCTCAATACACCAGGCTGCTTGATGAGTTGTGTGCTCTTGAAGAATTGGGTAACAGTGCATTTGATTGGGAAGGTATTGCCAAAGACAATTGGCAGCAGTCATTTAATAAAGAGATAGACAGGTTAAGAATTATTCTTTTTAGAATTCAGAATCTTATAAGCTGTACCAATATTATGGCAAGACGCCTAATGGAGGTTAAGGCGACCGTGTCGGGTATTTTGTTGTAAGGAGCATTTAGATTATGAGTAAATACAAGGTTACTCCCGAAAGATTAAGGAGCACAAAGGAAGAGATGATTAAAAAGGCGCAGAATATTAATGATGCGTTTGAACTTATGATGGGAAATCTGGAGAAACTCGGAGATTATTTCGTTAATGCCAAGACGGCGGATATTGTTGAAATTCTGGGAATAAGAAAACTCGATTTTTTAAGTACCCAGGTAAATCTGGTAAGGACAATCGGAAGTCTTGATGATATTGCATCGGGATATGCCAAGGCAGAAAAGGAGAACACAGATGAGCTTTATTCCATCAATTGATGTACATTTTACCCAGCTTAGAACTGCTACGGAAGCGTTCAGAGAACTGACAACCCAACTTAAAGTACTTGCTACGGAGGGATTTGAAAATCAGATTAATGAACTTAGATTAAGCTGGGAAGAAGAAGGTATGAATTTGTTTACACGTAAACTGCAGGATGTGGGCGGCGAACTTCAAAGCGAAGCCGATGCCATGTCAGGCGTTGTGGATGAAATAGAAAAGGAAGCCCTGCTGCTTTTTGATGCGGAACTGTACAGCCGTGGGCTTGCCTTTTCAAGATGGTATTAATAAGGAGGAAAAATGGCACTTATAGAAGTAACATCAACAGAACTTAGAAATAAGGCGGAGCAGTTGGAAGAACTGAATTCGCAGTTCGAAAGCCGCAAAAATGATTTGGAAGCAAAGGAACTTAGCCTTACCACAATGTGGGAAGGTGAAGCCAAAAGACTGTTCCATGAGGCGTTTAACAATGATAAGGAGCAGATGAATGTATTCATTGCTTTGATAAGACAGTATGTGGCTGCTCTTTTGGAAATTGCACAAAGATATGAAGAAACCGAGGCGCGCAATGCACAAATAGCCGCTTCCAGAAGTTATTAGGAGGAAATTTTATGGAAGGTATATTAAAGGTCACACCTGAAAAAATGCTTAATTCATCGGAAGAGTTCGGCCAGGAAGCTACTCAGATGCATTCTCTTACCGATGAAATGATGTCGCTTATTAATTCCCTTAACGGAATCTGGGTGGGAGATGCTCAAAGCGCATATATTACGAAATTCAGTTCCCTTCAGACCGATATGGACAAACTGTATCGTATGGTTTTGGAACATTCAAAAGATTTATCCGAAATGGCTTCCTCATATGCTATGACCGAGAATACGAACGTGGAAACGGGAAGTTCGTTAAATAGCGGAGTGATTGTTTAGTGGATAGACTTACAGAGGCCGAAATAAGTATGGTCCTTGATACATATATGTATCTTAACTATACGGTTTCGGACGAAACCAATCTTAAGGACGCAATTGAATATATTGATAAACGGACTAACATGAATGAGGTGCACCCGAATGAAATGAGTATATTAAGGCAGGCTGTGACAAATCCCGATATAGGTGAACTTGTTATAGTGAATCAGTCGCGGAATATGGGATATGATGAGGGAACAAATGCAATTACATTCAGACGTCCTGATGAAAATGCCGTGTATGTGGCATACAGAGGGACTTATGACGGTGAATGGCTTGATAACGGAAAGGGACTTACCGAGGAAGAGACCATACAGCAAAAACGTGCAACCGATTATTTCGACAGTACCGTGCAAAGTAAACTGATTACTAAACAGGACCGCGTTATTATTACCGGGCACTCAAAGGGAGGAAATAAAGCCCAGTTTGTTACGATGGAATCCGAATACGGCGATTATATTGATGTTTGTTATTCCGTCGACGGGCAAGGGCACAGTAATAATGCAATAAGTAATTGGAAAAGCCGATACGGTGCCGAAGAATATAATCTGCGCACAAACAAAATATACGGTATAAACGGTGAAAATGATTTTGTAAGTGTGCTTGGAACTTGCATAATTCCGTTAAGTCATATTGCGTATGTTCGTACAGGCGCCGATTGCAGTGATTTTGTAGCATATCATGATATTACGAGAATGTTCGCTACCTATACTGCGGATGATATGGGAAACTCCGTTATTACGTACAACGGACGGAAGAATCCCTATGTTTTTGCCAGGGGAGAACTGGGAGATCTGGTTGCCGGGTTATCGGATGACATTATGAAACTTCCGGATAACAGACTTGACGGGAACGCAGCTACTCTTATGCAGGTTGCGGAGATTGCCATGGGAGGAAGAAAAACAGGCATCAACGGTGAAAGGATGCATGGTGAGGATGCGGCAGATTTTGCAACAACAGGATTGGGACGAATATTAAGACGTGTGTTCTTTACACAGGAGGGGGCAACGTTTCTTGCCAAATTCAGTCAGTCGGAACAACTGTCAAAGAATTTCGGAATTGAAGATTCTGTGATGGTTAACTATATAAAGCTTAAAGAACATGCCGAGAAATTTGAAAATATATCGGCATATTTGGAGACAATGATAGCCGATATGGAACTTGCAGGACTCAGACTTCCCTTTATTCTTGAGGGATCTGTGGTTAAGAAGGCTTCAATACAGGGGCAGATTGCAAAAATGTATTTAAGCAAAGAAAAACTGAGCCGACATGGAAAATTATTGTCCATGATAGCTCAGTTATATAAATCATATGATGAATCTTTGGAAATAACTTAAATCAGAGTTTCATACTTCCGAAGATATCAAAATTAGGATCGGAAGCAAGTTTTCTTCGATATTCCGAAGGCGTGCATCCAAGATACTGTTTAAATACTTTGTTGAAATAACTTGCATTGTTAAAACCTACATTAAAGGCAAGCTCTGAAAACGAGCCGGCACGTTTGTCTTTCTTCTTAATGAAGGAAGCGGCAATGTAGATTCTGTATTTCATAAGATATTCAACCGGAGTAAGATTAAGGGCACGCTTAAAACAGCGGCAGCATTCCGATTTTGATATATGTACGGATGCCGAAAGCTCATCAAGTGTAACTTTGTCGGCATAGTGTTCTTCGATATAAAGGATCATTTCCTTGGCACGGGCTTCGTCAAGGGAAGCAACCGATTTTGTCGCTTTTTGAGCATCTCCCGGAACTATAATATCCAATAATTCAAGCCATACGCTACACAGTTTTGCCTTTGTGGAAATTTCATAACCGTATTTTTTAACCAGATTGATGGCAATTATTTCATTAATAAGGTCAAGAAGGCGCGATTGAGCCGCATCATCCTCGTTAAGTGTCATATACTGGAACGAGGTAGAATTGATGACGGGAGACATATATTTGTCGGTAAGTGCAACATCACCGAATCCAAACAGAAAAGCAGGATGGAAGGTGGTTGAGTACATACTGCAGTTAGCCTCCGGATCAACCCGCTCGATACTGTGCATAATATTGGAATTAACAATTACACCCTGACCGGCGCTAAGGATTTCTTTATGATCATTGAGCTGGAACTCCATCTGTCCGTGGTTGACGATTATTACTTCGAGCTCCGGATGCCAGTGCCACTCAATTCGTTTCATGTACTGCTTGGCAAGCTCGATGAAATAGACATGAACAGGATACCCGATTTCGTTAATGACTTCGGGTTCTTCTTCGACATTATCAAGTTCGTAATCTAAGTCTATATCTTTATATTTTGATGCCATAACCAAGCCTCTTCGCTAATATATTTTTATAATATGCCAAATATTGTTATAATGCAAATGATTTTCGCCTGTGTTATACTAGTTTTTGCAATAATTAACTGTATAAAGGAGGAATTAGTATGATTTTAGGAATTATTGTTTCACTTATTATTGGTGGAGTAGCAGGCTGGCTTGCTTCCATTATTATGAAAACTGCCAATTCTTTGCTGATGAACATTATTCTCGGTATTGTCGGCGGTGTTGTAGGAAAGTTTCTTTTCGGCCTCATCGGTTTTTCGTTTAGCGGATTAATCGGAGACATTATCGGTTCTGCAATAGGAGCATGTATTGTTATTGCAGTTGTTAAACTAATTAAGAAATAAAGGTATTTTATGAATTTACCCGAGCAATTCGTATCCAGGGTTGCCACACAGCTTGGCGATGAACTGGATGAATTTCTGAATAGTTATGAACAGGATAATCTTAGAGCCCTTAGAGTAAATACACTTAAGGGCTCTAAGAATGATTTTATTAAAGTAAATCCTTGGGATATTACGGAAAGCGACAGAGTTTCCTGGTGCCCTAACGGTTTTTACTTTACTAATGATGCCATCGGCAAGAATCCGCTTCATGATGCGGGAGTATATTATATTCAGGAAGCTTCTGCCATGGCACCGGTTGAAAAACTTAATGTGCTACCGGGAGATTACGTACTTGATTTGTGCGCTTCGCCCGGAGGAAAGAGCACCCAGATAGCTTCTTATTTATGTAATAAGGGCTTGCTGGTATGCAATGAGATTAATCCCGTAAGAGCTAAAAACCTTTCGGAAAATATTGAGAGAATGGGTGTTGCCAATGCCCTTGTGACAAGCGAAGACCCAATAGATTTGTCCGGCCATTTTCTTGAATATTTTAATAAGATTCTGATTGATGCTCCCTGCTCCGGAGAAGGAATGTTCAGAAAAAATCCGGAGGCTGTTAAAGAATGGAGCACAGACAATGTAAAGATGTGTGCACAGCGTCAAAGTTACATTCTTGACGAGGCTGCCAAAATGTTGTGCGAAGGCGGAAGAATGGTATATTCCACATGCACTTTTGCCCCGGAAGAAGATGAACTTACGATAGAGGCTTTCCTTGAACGTCATCCCGAGTTTTCTTTGGAAGAACAGGAAAAGTTATGGCCCCATAAGGTTAAGGGGGAAGGACATTTCATGGCTGTTCTTTGTAAGGAAGGCACTGTTGATATTAATAATGTGGGGATTCCTGCAAAGGGATATTCTTCCTTTATTAATAAGAAAGATATAAAAGAATTTTTTGACTTTGAAAAAGAGACATTAAAAATAGATATCCAAAATATATACGAACCTGCGACTTCGGGTTTTATCAGATTTGGGGATGAACTGTACCTTGTTCCGGAGAAGTTCCCCTGTTTAAAGGGACTTAAAGTATTGCGCTTGGGACTTCATTTAGGTACACTTAAGAAGAACAGATTCGAGCCATCCCATTCTTTGGCGCTATTCCTTAAAAGGGAAGATGTACTTAACTGTACGGATATAGCTACGGAAGATGCTGTCAGATTTATTAACGGACAGACTCTTAACGTAAACGGTAACAAAGGATGGCATTTAATCTGTACTAACGGTTACTCTCTTGGCTTTGGTAAGCTTAGCCAAGGCATTATGAAGAATCATTATCCTAAAGGACTTCGAAAATGAGATTGCTCAGAAAGGCGGCACTGGTTACCATAATATCAATTATGTCAACCGTACTTTTATGTGCCTGCACTATTAATGATAAAAATGAAAAAACTTCTCAGGCATATTCCATGATTACAAATCTTGAATATGAAGAGTCCCTTGCTATGTTTGAGGAAGCCTTAAACGACGGTGAAAGCAAAAGAGAAATCTATCGTGGCGAAGGTATAGCATATACGGGATTATGCCGTTATGAAGAGGCAATTGCCAGCTTTGAAAAGGCACTTTCTTTATCATCGGGAATTGTTAACGGAATGGATTATGATCTTAATTATTATCTTGCGACAGCGTATTATAAATCGGGTAATCCCGATGAGGCTGTCAAGATTTATGATTCAATTCTTTCGCTTAGACCAAATGAAGTTGATGCAATATATTTGCGAGGAGTAATTTATTCCGAAAAAAATATGCTCGATGAAGCTATGGAAAGCTTTAATGAAGTTATTAAGGCAGAACCCGAGAATTATGACAGAATAATTCAGATATATGTTATTCTGGCGGACAACGGCTACAAAGAAGTAGGACAGGCTTACCTTAAGAATGCCATGGAAAACGGCACAAAACAAATGAGCAATTATGAAAAGGGACAGATAAGTTTTTATCTTGAAGACTATGAGTCTGCCAAAACCTATCTTGAGAAGGCAAGAGATGAAGAAGGCTATGAAGCCGTTCTTTTGTTAGGCAAGACCTATGAGACTTTGGGAGACAATAACTATGCAGTAAGCGTATACAGTTCGTATGCCAATTCGACCGAGGGATCGGCTGAGATTCTTAATGAAATGGGACTTTGCAAATTGGCTATGAATGATTATCAGGGGGCCCTGGCTGCTTTTCAGGATGCTATGAATATTCCGGACAACAATATTACCCAGACTCTTAAATACAACGAGATAGTGGCTTATGAATATCTAGGTGATTTTGAAACAGCGCGGACGCTTATGGCAAATTACGTAAAGAGTTATCCGGATGATGAAAACGCCGCAAGAGAGTATACGTTTTTGAAGACAAGATAGTAGTGGTAATTTTTACCAAAAATTTCATCGAACTTTTGTAAAAAGTAACAGATGCCCAAAATGAGGCATCTGTTTTTTGCTGTATTTAGGCATTTTTCGGACTTTGGTGATTTACATAACAAACACAACATATTATGTATACAGAATTATGTCAACACAATATGTTGTGTTTTTATATTGACATTGGTGGTGGTCAATGCTATCCTTTTGATATGCGGGGTTTATTCTATTTTCTATAAAAATCTTAATAAATCCGGTCTAATTTTTTAAAACGAATCTTTGGGAGGAATCGGAAGTGTTTCAGGTTATCAAAAGAGAAGGCGAAGTTACAGACTTTACGTTAACGAAGATATCTGACGCCATTATGAAAGCATTTAATGCTACTGACGTTCAGTACAACAATGACGTAGTTGACTTACTCGCTCTTCGTGTTACAGCAGATTTTCAGGGAAAGGTGAAGGACAACTGTATCCATGTTGAGGATATTCAGGACAGTGTAGAAAAGGTTCTTGAACAGGCCGGCTATACAGAAGCTGCAAAGGCGTTTATCCTTTATCGTAAGCAACGTGAAAAGATGCGTACAATGAAATCTACGATTCTTGATTATAAAGACGTTGTTAACAGCTATGTTAAGATTGAAGACTGGCGAGTTAAGGAAAACTCTACCGTTACATATTCCGTAGGCGGACTTATTCTTAGCAATTCAGGTGCTGTTACAGCTAATTACTGGCTTTCTGAAATCTATGATGAAGAAATTGCAGAAGCTCATCGTAATGCAGATATTCATATCCATGATCTTTCGATGCTCACAGGATATTGTGCAGGATGGTCATTGAAGCAGCTTATTCAGGAAGGTCTTGGCGGTATAACAGGTAAGATTACTTCGGCTCCTGCTTCACACCTTTCGGTATTGTGTAACCAGATGGTTAACTTCCTTGGTATTATGCAGAATGAATGGGCAGGTGCACAGGCATTTTCTTCTTTTGATACTTATCTTGCTCCTTTCGTTAAGATTGATAATTTATCATACGGTGAAGTTAAGAAATGTATCGAAGCATTTATATATGGTGTAAACACTCCTTCAAGATGGGGTACGCAGGCACCTTTCTCTAATATCACATTAGACTGGACAGTTCCCAATGACCTGGCTGAACTTCCCGCTATCGTAGGCGGAGTTCCTCAGGACTTCAAATATAAAGACTGTAAAGCCGAAATGGATATGATAAACAAAGCCTTCATTGAAACAATGATTGAAGGTGATGCTAACGGACGCGGATTCCAGTATCCTATCCCTACATATTCAATTACAAGCGACTTTGACTGGTCCGATACTGAAAACAACAGATTGTTATTTGAAATGACAGCTAAATACGGTACTCCGTATTTCAGTAACTATGTTAATTCCGATATGGAGCCTTCTGATGTACGTTCTATGTGCTGCAGACTTCGTCTTGATTTAAGAGAACTTCGTAAGAAGTCAGGCGGATATTTCGGTTCCGGTGAAAGCACAGGCTCTGTTGGTGTAGTAACGATTAATCTTCCCAGAATTGCATATCTTGCTGCTAATGAAGATGATTTCTTTAAACGTCTTAACAAGCTTATGGATATTTCGGCAAGATCGCTTAAGATGAAGAGAGAAGTTATTACAAAACTTCTTAACGAAGGATTATATCCTTATACAAAGAGATACTTAGGTTCCTTTGATTCACACTTTAGTACAATCGGACTTATAGGTATGAATGAGGTAGGTCTTAATGCCAACTGGTTAAGAGCAGACCTTACCAATAAGAAAACTCAGGACTTCGCAAAGAAAGTTCTTAACCACATGAGAGAAAGACTTTCGGATTATCAGGAAATGTACGGTGATTTGTATAATCTCGAAGCAACACCTGCCGAGTCTACAACATACAGACTTGCTAAGCACGATAAGAAGAAGTGGCCTGCAATTAAGACTGCCGGTAAGATGGGTGATACACCTTATTATACCAATTCTTCTCATTTGCCGGTTGATTATACATCTGATATCTTTGACGCACTTGATATTCAGGATGAATTACAGACATTATATACTTCAGGTACTGTATTCCATGCATTCCTGGGTGAGAAATTACCTGACTGGAAGGCAGCTGCCGACTTAATAAGAACAATTGCTCAGAATTACAAACTTCCTTATTATACATTGTCTCCTACATATTCTATTTGTAAGGAACACGGATATATTGCAGGTGAGGTTCATTCTTGCCCTCAGTGTGGCAAGACAACGGAAGTTTATAGCAGAATTACAGGATACTACAGACCTGTTGCTAACTGGAATGATGGTAAACTTCAGGAATATGCTAACAGAAAGACTTATGATATAGCTAATTCTTCAATGAAGAGACCGGTATCTTCGGTAGTTACATTATCTAATTTCGAAGCTCCGGAAGTATCGGTATCTGTAGAGCAGCCTGAGAGCATTATATATCTTTTCACAACGAAGACATGTCCTAACTGTAAGCTTGCCAAAGAATATCTTAAGGATATTAACTATATTCTTATTGATGCCGAAGAAAATATGGAACTTGCCACCAAGTATGGCGTAATGCAGGCACCTACCCTGGTTATAGTGGCAGGAGATCATGTTAAAAAATATGTAAATGCTTCGCGAATCAAAAATTTCGTAGATACGCTGAATGAGGTTGAAAAGCAAGAAGAAGTTACAGTATAATAACTAAAAATAAATAAGTGTCCGGAAACGGGCACTTATTTATTGCAAAGATATAATCAATCAAAAACCGTTACTATGCATTTGTGAGGAGAGAATATGATTAATAAACTTGTATCGGAAATAAAGAAAAAAGAGGCTCCAATAGTGGTTGGCTTAGACCCTATGATGAAATTCGTTCCGGAGCATATTACAAATAAAGCATTCAAAGAATTCGGCGAGACACTGGAAGGTGCTGCAGAGGCAATTTGGCAGTACAACAAGGAAATAGTTGACCATGTTTACGATCTTGTTCCGGCTGTTAAACCTCAGATAGCAATGTATGAACAGTTCGGTATTCCGGGAATGATTGCCTTTAAGAAGACTGTGGATTACTGCAAAGAAAAAGGTCTTGTGGTTATCGGAGATGTTAAAAGAGGCGATATCGGCTCTACATCCGAGTCATATGCCATAGCACACCTGGGTAAGGTTGCGGTGGGTTCCAAGTCTTACTACGGTTTTGACGAAGATTTTGCCACAGTCAATCCATACCTTGGCTCTGACGGAATCAATCCCTTCATCAAAGTATGTAAAGAAGAGAAGAAGGGTATATTTGTCCTTGTTAAAACGTCAAATCCCAGTTCCGGAGAATTCCAGGATCAGATACTTGCCGATGCGAATAATCGTCCGCTTTATGAACTTGTGGGAAGACAGGTTGATAAGTGGGGAAGTGAAGCCATGGGAGACGATTACAGCTATGTAGGTGCTGTAGTTGGCGCAACATATCCCGAAATGGGAAGAATTCTCCGTGAAATCATGCCTAAGAATTATATTCTTGTACCGGGATACGGAGCTCAGGGCGGCAAAGGAAAAGACCTGGTTCATTTCTTTAATAAGGACGGTCTTGGTGCAATTATTAACTCTTCAAGAGGTATTATAGCCGCTTACCAAAATGAAAAATATGCCTCTTTTGGGGATGAAGGATTCGCACTTGCTTCAAGACAGGCAGTTCTTGATATGAAACAAGATATAAAGGAAGCGTTAGGTTAGTAATTTTTCCTTTATTAAGCCATAATCTTGTGATACAATGTATGAGGATTATAAAGCGGGAGATTGGCTTAATGGAAGATAATAGCTTTGACCACCAAGCTAGGATTAACAGAATCAAAAAAATTATTATTTTTGTGATATCCTTTTTACTCCTGTTATTGCTGATTTCATGCATTGTTCTTACTATTAATTGTATTGATTCTCGCAAAAAGATATCCGAACTTCAAAATGAATTAAGTTATTACGTTTCTGATGCATCACAGTATGATGATGCATCGGGAGTGTATTCTGTCGGAGATTTGACTGTTGCTTCCTCCGACCAACATATAGACGGCACCTTAGACAATACGGCCGAGGTGACCAGAAAGGTATACCTTACCTTTGATGACGGACCAAGTTCCAATACGGATGCACTTCTTGATGTTCTCAAGAAGTATGATGTGAAAGCAACTTTCTTCGTTGTCGGAAATGATAAAGAAAAATACGCCGAGCAGTATAAGAGAATAGTTGATGAAGGTCATACTTTGGGTATGCACTCTTATTCTCACAAATATGATCAGGTATATGAATCTGTTGAAGCGTTTGAAAATGATTTAACGACGCTCCAGGAATATTTGTATGAAACGACAGGTGTCTGGTCGAGAATATACAGATTCCCGGGAGGCAGTTCCAATACGGTATCGGCTATTCCGATTACGGATTTTATTGAATATCTTAACGAGCAGGGAATCAGGTATTTTGACTGGAATATTGTTTCCGGTGATGTGGCCGATTCCGATGTAAGTAAAGAGACCATAATCAGCAATTGTTTAAGAAGCATCGAAAAATATGACGAGTGCGTTATTCTTATGCATGATTTGGCAGAACGAAAATCGACAGTTGATGCTCTTGATACGATTATTGAAAGTATTCTTAAAATGGATAACACGGTTATCCTGCCGATTACGGATGAAACTGTTCCGGTGCAGCATGTCCCGGCACAGATATCAAAATAAACAACAAAAAGGAATGACATGGAGGAATTTTAAATGGGCTTTTTCTCAGATTTAAAAGACGATTTATCTCAGGCAGTAAGCGAACTTAAGCCTGAAGAGACTGTGGAAGAAAACGTATCCGCAGAAGAAACTAATGAGGTTGTATCAGAAGAAGAAAAGAAAGAATTAGATGATTTTTCATCTGATTTGGATGCATTATTCAGTGATGATGTTGAAACTTCGGAAGAAGTTCCTGCATCTTTGGATGATGTAGAAATAGATGAGGACGATTTGTTCTTAATGAAGGACGAGGTTGAACCTGCAGCTGAAACAGCAGCAGAAGAAGTGGCAGAAGCAGTTGATGATAAGACAGATGAGTACTTCATTCCTACAACAACTTACTTTAAGCCGGAACCCATCGTTCCTACACCGGTACCTACATATGAACCGGAACCCGTACCTGCACCTGCTCCCGCACCTGCACCTGCTCCTGTACCTGTAGTTACACCTTCATTCACTCCTACCAAGATTGCTGCAGATGAAGTATCTGTAATCATGGAGTCAATGATTATCAACGGTAACATGGCTACAGAAGGTTCTTTGGATATCAGAGGTTCTATCGTAGGTAATGTTGAAGTTCTCGGTAAGCTCAATATTACAGGAACAATTCAGGGTGATTCTTCAGCTGCGGAAATCTTTGCTGAAAATGCCAAGATTACAGGTGAAGTTAAGTCTATGGGTTCAATCAAAGTTGGTCAGGCTTCTGTTATTATCGGTAACATCTATGCTACAAGCGCAGTTATCGCAGGCGCTGTAAAGGGTGATATCGATGTTAAGGGTCCTGTTATTCTTGATGCATCTGCAATCGTTATGGGTAATATCAAGTCTAAGTCAGTTCAGATTAACAATGGTGCTGTTATCGAAGGTATGTGTAATCAGTGCTATGCTGAGGTTAATCCTACTTCATTCTTTGAAGAACTTAAGAAGATGAAATAAGTAACGTAAGTAAGTGATAATCATTTACTTCGCCGAAAGGATTTTTTAAATGAAAAGAATAATGCTCAAACTTAGTGGTGAGGCCCTTGCGGGGGACAAACACACAGGATTTGATGAGGCTACTGTCAGAGGTGTTGCACTTCAGGTTAAGCAACTGGTAGATGAAGGCTATGAAGTCGGAGTTGTTACAGGCGGCGGAAATTTCTGGAGAGGACGTACTTCCGAAAATATTGACAGAACAAAAGCCGATCAGATAGGAATGCTTGCTACGGTAATGAATTGCATCTATGTATCTGAGATATTCAGATCTGTCGGAATGAAGACAGCAGTACTTACTCCTTTTGAATGCGGTTCTTTTACCAAGTTATTTTCGAAGGACAGAGCTAATAAATACTTTAGCAAAGGAATGGTAGTATTCTTTGCAGGCGGTACAGGTCATCCATACTTTAGTACAGACACAGGCGTTGTGCTTCGAGCTATCGAAATCGAAGCCGAGGTAATTTTGCTTGCGAAGTCTATAGACGGAGTATATGATTCTGATCCCAAGACCAATCCGAATGCTAAGAAATTCGATGAGATTTCTATTGATGATGTTATAGCAAACAACCTTCAGGTTGTTGATATGACTGCATCTATTCTGGCAAGGGATAATAAGATGCCTATGTGGGTATTCCTTCTTGGAGAAGAAAACAGCATAGTTAATACTATGAAGGGAAACTTCAAGGGAACCAAGGTTACCGTATAGGATATTTGGGAGGTTATTTATGAACGAAAAGATAAAAGTATATGATGAAAAGATGGCAAAGAGCTTCGAACATTTGGAAGCTGATTACCAGGGCATCAGAGCAGGAAGAGCCAATCCTCATGTTCTTGATAAGGTAAAGGTAGATTATTACGGAACACCTACTCCGGTACAGCAGGTCGGTAATATTACTATTCCCGAAGCAAGAATGATTCAGATTGCACCTTGGGAGAAGTCATTGATTAAAGATATCGAAAAAGCAATTATGGCTTCCGATATCGGTATTACTCCTTCTAATGACGGAGCAGTAATAAGACTTGTATTCCCCGAACTTACAGAGGAACGTCGTAAGGAACTTGTTAAGGACGTTAAGAAGAAGGCGGAAGAGTGTAAGGTTGCAATTCGTAATATCAGACGTGACGGAAACGATGCGTTAAAGAAACTTCCTAAGGGAGAAATCTCAGAGGATGAAGTAAAAGATATAGAAGATGAATTACAGAAGCTTACAGATAAGTACATCAAGGATGTAGATAAGCTTATGGAGGATAAGTCTTCAGAAATTATGACAGTTTAGTAGTTATTGAAGGGGCTTGGAGTTGCCGACTCCCGGCCCTTCTTTTATGTTTGAGAGGATTGAGTTTATGGAAGAGCGACTTACCGGGCTTAATATTCCGAATCATGTTGCAATTATTCTGGACGGTAACGGAAGATGGGCCAAAAAACGAGGTCTTCCCAGAAAAATGGGACATATTGAAGGCGCCAAAACTCTGGAACAGATATGTGAAGATGCGTATAATATCGGAATTAATTATCTTACGGTATACGCTTTTAGCACAGAGAACTGGAATCGCCCGGAGGATGAAGTCAGTGCAATAATGAAACTTCTCCGTAATTATATGAAAACTGCCGTTACGCGAGCTAACAAGAACAATATGAAGGTACGTGTGATTGGCGAAAGATCAAGATTGGATCAGGATCTTAGAGACAGCATAAGTGATTTGGAAGAAGCAACCAAAGATAATACAGGTCTTCATTTTACCATTGCGCTTAATTACGGCGGCCGTGACGAAATCGTAAGAGCCGTTAAAAAAGCAGTGAATGCGGTAAAGGATAAGACACTTTCGGTTGAAGAAATAGATGAAAAATCCTTTGGAGCGATGCTTGATACGGAAGAATACCCGGATCCCGATTTGCTTATAAGAACATGTAATGAACTTAGAATAAGTAATTTCCTTCTTTGGCAGCTGGCATATACGGAATTTTATTTTACACCTATTCCGTGGCCTGATTTTGACAAAGAAGAGCTGATTAAAGCGGTAGAGGCTTATAATCACCGAGAAAGAAGATATGGGGGAGTTATTGAAAAATAACTGATAGTTATGTTTGGTAAAAGATTAATAAGCGGTATTGTACTTGTTATATTTTTGTTATTGATAATTATTCCCGGGGGATATGTTTTGCTGGGCGCTTCTTTGGTGTTGTCCCTTATAGCATACAGGGAACTTCTGAAAGCCTGCAAATTATCGGGCTTTCTTAAGAAGGACGGTCCTATGAAGGAAGGTCAGAAGAACCTTATAGGATGTTTTTCGGGCTTTGAAATTATCGGATATTTGGGAATCACAGTATATTATGCTGTAATGGCCCTAACACAAAATCCTGTATATGAATTGCTGACAATATTCGGCGCACTTGTTGTTTATATGTCGGTATATGTTTTTACGTTTCCCAAATATGAAGCCAAAGATATAATGCGTGCGTTTTTCTGCCTGGTATACGGGCCGCTTATGCTGACATTTATTTATTTAACACGTGAGTATAATGACGGGATTTATTTCGTTTGGATGATATTTATTTGTTCATGGGTATGCGACACGATGGCATATTGCGTGGGAATGTTGTTCGGAAAACATAAACTGGCTCCGGTATTAAGCCCCAAAAAGTCAATTGAGGGTGCTGTGGGAGGAGTTTTGGGAGCAGCCCTTGGCGGATTTTTGTATGCATATTTTTGGGCAACACCGCAGTTGGTTAACAATTACGGATATCCAAGTTCCGTAACCGTAAGAATCGTTATTATATGTGCAATTGGGGCAGTGATTACACAAATAGGTGATTTGGCGGCATCAGGAATTAAGCGTAATGAGGGAATTAAAGATTACGGCAAGCTGATTCCCGGTCACGGCGGAATTATGGACAGATTTGATTCGGTAATATTTGCCGCTCCGATGATTTATTTACTGACGCTGCTATTTATCGGATAGTGAAGCTTGCACGGGAGACAGAATGAAAAATATAGCACTTCTCGGTTCCACAGGTTCTATAGGAACCCAGACACTTGAAATAGTAAGAGCCAATCCGGACCTTAAGGTAGTAGGACTGGCAGCAGGTAATAATGTAAAACTCATGGAAGAACAGATAAGGGAGTTTAAGCCCCTTATTGCAGTCATGGGTAATGAAGAAAAAGCAAAAGAATTAATGACACTCGTGTCAGATACAGACACCAGAATCCTTTGCGGAATGGATGGTATGCTGGAAATGGCCACTATGAAAGAGGCCGATGTTTTGCTTACGGCAATTGTGGGTATGATTGGAATAAGACCGACAATTGCAGCCATTAATGCAGGTAAAACAATTGCGCTTGCCAACAAAGAAACACTTGTAACCGCAGGTCACATTATTATTCCCCTTGCCAAAGAAAAGGGTGTTTCAATTCTGCCTGTTGATTCCGAACACAGTGCAATTTTTCAGTCCATGCACGGTGAAAATAAAAGCAGAGTATCAAAGATTCTTCTTACGGCGTCAGGCGGCCCTTTCAGGGGTATGACTACCGATGAGCTTAAGGGTAAAACCAAGTACGATGCACTTAAACATCCTAACTGGTCTATGGGTCAGAAAATCACAATAGATTCCGCTTCATTAGTCAACAAGGGCCTTGAGGTAATGGAAGCAAAATGGCTCTTTGGTGTTGAAAGGGAGCAGATAGAAGTAGTAATTCATCCTCAGAGCATTATTCATTCTATGGTTGAATATGTGGACGGAGGAATTATGGCACAGCTTGGAATGCCTGATATGAAGCTTCCTATACAATATGCTTTATTCTATCCGGACAGACGACCTATGGAAGGCAAAAGAGTAAACTTCTTTGACCTTGGCAGGATTACATTCGAAAAGCCGGATATTGATACTTTTAGAGGCCTTAAGATGGCATATGAGGCCATGGACATGGGCGGAAGTATGCCGACGGTATATAATGCAGCCAATGAAAAGGCCGTGGCTTTGTTCCTAAATGAAAAAATTCATTTCTTGGAGATATACGATATTATTGAGGATGCAATGAATGCTCATAAAGTTATTTCGGCTCCGAATTTAGAAGAGATTCTTGACACGGAAAAAGCAACTTACGAACATATTGCATCAAGATGGTAGGAAATAGATGATAGTTTCGATAATTATATTTTTAATTATATTTTGTCTTCTGGTTGTGGCCCATGAATTTGGTCATTACATCATAGGAAAACGTAACGGAATTCACGCCGAAGAGTTTTTTATCGGTGTTGGACCTAAGCTTTTTCACTGGACCAAAGACGGAACGGAGTTTTCGATTCGCCTGTTGCCTTTTGGAGGTGCCTGTGTATTTGCAGGCCTTGACCTGTTGGAGGATGAGAAGGGGGTCGAAAAGGAAGGCTCGTTTTTGAAAGCTTCCGTGTGGGCACGTTTCGCAACAACCCTTGCAGGACCGGTATTCAGTGTTATTCTGGCATATATCATGGGTATAATATCATGTGCCGCTATCGGAGTTTCGGTTCCGGAAATTCGTGAGGTTATAGAAGACTCTGCAGCCGAGGAAGCAGGATTGATGCCGGGCGATATAATCTGTAAGATTAACGGTCATTCCATTCATCTTTCGGAGGAAGTGTCTTTTACTTCTTTCTATTCGGAAGGTGATCCCATGAGGCTGACATATATGCGTGACAATACTAAGTATACCGTTACGATTATTCCCAAGTATGATGAGGAAGACCAAAGATATTATATAGGTATCGTAAACGGCAGGTATTTGGAGTGCAAAGGACTTTCTACATTAAAGTATGGCGCATACAATGTGGAATATATATTACGAGCTACCGTAGACAGCTTGAGAATGCTGATTAAAGGACAGCTTGGTAAAGACGATTTGGCAGGCCCCGTAGGTATAGTAAAGATAGTGGATGAAAGCTATGAATCTTCCAAAGAATACGGCTTTATGTCAGTGCTTATTACCATGATAAATCTTACTATGCTGCTTTCGGCGAACCTGGCTGTTATGAATGTTCTTCCCATTCCCGGTCTGGATGGGGGAAGATTATTGTTCCTGATAATAGAAGCAATAAGGAGAAAACCCATACCGCCCGAAAAGGAAGGATACGTTAATTTAGCGGGCATGGCGCTACTTTTTGCATTGGTTGTATTTGTACTTTTTAACGATATAACAAAATTTTTTCGCTAAATAATGATAATATTTAAAAATCCGTAGGCAATTTTACCAAAGTTGTGATTAGCCTATGGATTTTTATTTTTATATAGTATATACTCGGTCTTACTTCTTAAGATTTATTCTTTTGGCGCGGTTCAGCGCAGATTTTCAAATTTATTGTATAGTATATTTTTTATTTTCGGGAGGGCAAAGTGAAGTTATTTGCAAGTGAATATTGGGATATCGGAAAAAGAGAGGTGAACGAAGACTCTTTGTTGATTGCGCAGGTTGATACATCTGCAGGGGCCGTGATTATGGCAGCGGTAGCCGACGGGATAGGCGGACTGAGTGAAGGAGAGGTGGCTTCAGGTTATGTTCTTGAAGAATTAAACCGTTGCTTCGTGGATGAACTTATTGAACTGATTATTCAAAGAAAATCCCGCAGAAGGATAATAAGATGCCTTAAACACTGCTTATACGAGATTAATAGCGAACTTCGTGTATATGCCGATGATAAACATATTTCTCTGGGTAGTACATTATCCCTCATTTTGATTTATCGGAATAAGTATATTTTTGTACAATTGGGAGATTCCGCAATCTATAAGTGTACGAAAAATTCTGTTGTCCAAATGACTCAAAAGCACATTACCGAAAGCGGAGGTGTGAATCGTTGCATAGGAAGTTTCGGCTATATGGAACCTGATATTGAATATGGCAAAATTACCGGAAAGGTGGGGTTCCTGGTTGCAACAGACGGGTTTTACAAAGATATGCAAAAGGCTCCGGGATTTTGGAATCCCCTTAAGATGAACGGTACGGCAATTGCGGAAAAACGCCTAAGACAAATGGGCGAACTTATATCAAAGAAACAAACCGATAACGCATCGGCGGTATATGTTTGTTGTTACTAGGAAGGAGGATTATATGGAAGGTATTTTGTTTGGTAAATATGAGGTGCTGCGTCCCATAGGAAACGGCGGATTTTCGGATGTCTATCTGGTACGTGATATGCATCTTAACAAACTCCGCGCTGTCAAAAAATATACATCTGCCATAGGGACGGATACGGAAGTAAATACCCTAAAAGACTTGCAACATAAAGGACTTCCGATTATTTACGACTATCGTGAAACTGATAATGATAAATATCTATTCATGGAATATGTTGAGGGGATGACCCTGCGGGAGTATCTTAAGATGCACAAAATAGTGCCTCTTGGAATTGCAATTAAATGGATAAGTGAAATTGCTCAGATACTTGAATATCTTCATGGGCTCAAGCCTTCTGTAATTTACAGAGATTTAAAGCCCGAAAATATCATGATCAAAAACGACGGTCATATTAAACTCATTGACTTCGGAGGAGTGCTGCTTCGCTCCCATACCAGTGATGAATGTAAAGTTATATGCGGAACCAAAGGCTACAGTGCACCGGAACTGTTTAAAGGACGAAGGGCCGAATTCAGTGCAGATATCTATTCTCTGGGAATAGTGTTCGGAGAAATGATTACGGGATACAATGTGTTAAATCCGTCGTCTGATGTATTAAACAGCGACAGAATTGCACCAAAGGGAATAGAAATTGTTATTCAAAACTGCATTAGGAACAAACCCTCCGAAAGATATCAGACCCTG
The DNA here is from genome assembly GCA_045642345.1 of Lachnospiraceae bacterium. Classification (GTDB taxonomy): domain Bacteria; phylum Bacillota; class Clostridia; order Lachnospirales; family Lachnospiraceae; genus JAILLW01. Next base: position 7,774 of record JAZUIS010000071.1, on the reverse strand, counting down.
GGAGAGTTTATGAAGGATCTTGGCAATTACAGGAAACTGATAATCGGAAAAGATGTATGCTTTTTTATTAAGAAAGCAGTTGTTCTGAGCGCGTATATGTTATGTGCTTTGTCAATTATTATTCCCTTGTATAACGGTGTAAATAAAGAGGATATTCCATTCCCGTTCCTGTATGTTCCGTTGATATGTGCATTAGGAGCGATTGCGGTTCATATTATTTTGCTTAAGTCGAAAGGAGATGGGAAAATAAAGGTTGTTAAATCAATATTGCTGACACAAAAGAAAAGTAACGGATTGCTACTGACCGTATTTTTTACACTGGGGCTTCTTGCAGGATTATCTTTTGGCTTTTGGGGCAAAACAACGGCATATGCCGATGACAATATTTCTTATGATAATGAGGTATCGGCAGAAAATTCTAAGGAACTGTGGGTAGATTTGTGTGATACGCATGAAAGGAAGATGCTTCTTAAAAATGATGCTGTCTACAAAGTAGAAGATAAGGTACGGCTTGAAATCCCGGGAGATTCCATTCCCAATGAGGATGTATCCATAAGAATTATAGCAACGGGAATGAACGGTCGAAAATACGTTTCAAGAGCATTTAATGTGTCGGGGGTAAGCGATTAGCTTACACAAAAGAACCTATATATAGTATAATCATAGGAAGATTAATCATGATTAAGGAAGTTTAACTATGTATAGAGATAATACTAAAGTTATTAAGATAGGTGACAGAGTAATAGGCGGAGGAAATCCGATTCTTATTCAGTCTATGACCAATACAAGAACAGAAGATGTTGAGGCGACGGTTGCTCAGATTCTGAGACTGGAAGAAGCAGGCTGCGACATAATAAGATGTACGGTTCCCAATGAGGAAGCTGCAAGGGCTATAGCAGAAATTAAGAAACAGATTCATATTCCCTTAGTCGGAGATATTCATTTTGATTATAAAATGGCTATAGCCGCCATCGAAAACGGAGCTGACAAGATAAGAATCAATCCCGGAAACATAGGCGGTGAGGAGAAACTTCGTGAGGTTGTAAAGGCAGCCAAAGAAAGAAACGTACCTATTCGTGTAGGCGTTAATTCGGGTTCTCTTGAAAGAGAACTTGTCGAAAAGTATAAGGGTGTAACAGCTCAGGGAATAGTTGAAAGTGCACTTGATAAAGTAGACATGATCGAAAGAGCAGGATATGACAACATTGTCATTTCTATTAAATCTTCGGATGTTCTTATGTGCGTTAATGCCCATGAACTCTTGGCAAAGAAGACCAATTATCCGCTTCATGTGGGAATTACCGAGGCAGGAACTTTGTTTAGCGGTAATGTGAAGTCCTCTATCGGCCTGGGACTTATATTGAACCAGGGTATAGGCGATACCATAAGAGTGTCTTTGACAGGTGATCCTGTTGAAGAGATTAAGACAGGCAAACTCATTCTCAGAACCCTTGGACTTAAAAAGGGCGGAATTGAAGTTGTTTCATGTCCTACCTGCGGAAGAACAAAGATAGATCTTATCGGTCTTGCAAACAAGGTCGAAAACATGGTTGCAGGCTATGACCTTGATATTAAAGTTGCCGTTATGGGATGTGCCGTCAACGGCCCCGGCGAAGCTAAGGAAGCTGATATAGGAATTGCAGGCGGAATAGGTGAAGGCTTGCTTATTAAGAAGGGACAGATAATCAAAAAGGTTCCGGAAGATGAACTCCTTAGCACACTTAAATATGAACTTGATAACTGGAAATAGTATTAATGGAAAAGCAATTTCTTGAGGTATTCAAAACCCTCGATCTTGATAAACGTAACATTGAACTGTTCGACAATGTAACAGTAATCAGGGTCTCTGCAACTAAAAGCAGAGACTTTGTTCGCGTCTATATAAAATCAGATCATTTGATTCCCAAAGCATCAATATACAAGGTCGAAAAATTGCTTCGTAAGAGTCTTTTCGTCAAAGGTCAGGGTAAGGTCAAAGTGTATGAGTCCTTTAACCTGTCTGATATGTATACGGCGGAATCTTTGTATGATGCATACAAAGACAGCATTATGCTTGAAATCGGTAATTGCAGTATCTTTGACAAGACGCTTTTTGAGAATGCCAATATCAGTTTTACCGATTCCGATACCATGCATTTGGATATTGAAGATACCGGCTTTTTGGAATTAAGAAAAGATGAACTTACCAGAATCCTTGAAAAAATATTTACCGAAAGATGCGGAGTAAAGGTTAATATTACATATTCGTTTACGAAACCTGTAAAGAAAGAAAAACCTTTGGAAACTGTGCATGAGCATATTGAATCTGAATTGCCCGTGGAGACAGATTCTGCAAAACAGGATACTCCTGATGAAGCAGCAGGTGAGAATGTTCCTTCAAAAGCTGCAGAAGAAGTTAAAGATTCTCCTAAGCAGTCGGAGAATACGTCCAAAGTACCTGCCAAAAAGACGGGACTTTCACTTGAAGGTAAGTACAAAGGAAAGAAAGAAGATAATAAATACGCTAAAAAGGAACGTTTTGTTTCCGATAATCCCGATGTCTTGTACGGAAGAGATTTTGAAGATTTTGATGCAACGCCGCTTAATACGGTTGTTGCCGCCACCAGTACGGATATCTTTGTAAACGGTCAGATTTCGGCAGAAGCCGAACCAAGAGAACTGCGTGACGGTTTACGAACCATGCTGATTTTTGATATTACGGATTTTACGGATACCATAAGATTCAAGATATTCGTTCCCAACGAACAGGTTGATGAAATTCACGGCAAACTTAAAGTCGGAAGCTTTATTAAGATTAAGGCGCCTGTTACTTATGATACCTTTGACGAGGAATTGTCTATAGGCAGAATCTGGGGAATTAAGAAAGGTGAAGACACCAGGGTTCCCCGTAAAGATAATTATCCTCTTAAGAGGGTTGAACTCCATTGCCATACCAAGATGTCCGACATGGACGGAATATCCGAAACAAAGGATATAGTTAAGACTGCATATAAGTGGGGACATCCTGCGATTGCCATTACCGACCACGGCGTTGTACATGCCTTCCCGGATGCAAATCATACCTGGGAAGACCTGTGGAAAGATGCTTCTTCTAAAATGAAGGAAGAAGGTAAGAACCCTGATAAGCAGGATTTCTTTAAGATAATATACGGCTGTGAGGGATACTTGGTTGATGACCTTCAGGAGACTGTTGTAAATGATAAAGGACAGGGATTTAATGACACATATGTCGTTTTTGACCTGGAAACAACCGGCTTTAGTTCTGTCAAAAACAGAATAATTGAGATAGGTGCGGTCAAAGTCGTTAATGGTGAAATTGTTGACAGATATTCTACCTTTGTTAATCCAAAGGTGCCTATTCCTTATGAAATAACAAGGCTTACCACAATTACCGATGCAATGGTAAAGGATGCAAAGCCTATTGATGAAATAATGCCTGAGTTCGTTAAATTCTGTGAGGGAGCAATACTTGTTGCACATAATGCAGCTTTTGATACGGGATTTATTAACGAGAATTGCAAAAAGCTGGGCATACCTTTTGAATACACCTCTGTGGATACTGTGGGAATCGCAAGAGTTCTGTTTACGGATATGCGTAAGCATACCCTTGATGCGTTGTGCAAAAAACTTAATGTGGTTCTTAATACACATCACAGAGCTGTTGATGATGCCGAAGCAACGGCTCATATCTTTGTACGTATGTTAAAACTCTTAACGTCCAAAGATATAGATAATCTGACTAAAATAAATGATATATGTAAAACATCACCGGAGATAATTAAGCATAAGCCTTATTATCACGTTATTTTGCTTGCCAAGAACAATACGGGAAGAGAGAATCTTTATCGCCTTGTTTCCCAGTCTTTTATTGATTATTTCATGGGAAGACCCCGTATGCCCAAGAGCCTTATTAATAAGTATCGTGAAGGTATTATTATCGGCAGTGCGTGCGAACAGGGTGAATTGTACCAGGCGATTCTTGATGAAGCACCTATGGACAAGATTTCAAATATAGTGGATTTTTATGACTATCTTGAAATACAGCCGCTTGGAAACAATAAGTTCATGATAGCCGATGAAAAGAATCATATGGTTAACAGCATGGACGATATCATCGAAATTAATAAGATGATAGTTAACCTGGGTGAAGAAGCAAACAAGCCTGTTGTTGCAACATGTGACGTTCATTTCCTTAATCCGGAGGATGAAGTGTACCGCAGAATTATTATGGCCGGTAAAGGCTTTAAGGATGCTGATGATCAGGCACCTTTATATTTGCGTACAACAGAAGAGATGCTTCATGAATTCGAGTATCTGGGAGCCAAGAAGGCTGAAGAGGTAGTTATTACCAATACGGTTAAGATAGCGGATATGATTGATGTTATGAGTCCTGTTCGTCCTGATAAGTGTCCGCCGGTTATTCCCAATTCGGACGAGACGCTTCGACGTATTTGCTATGATAAGGCCCATGAATTATATGGTGAAAACCTTCCGGAAATAGTTGAGTCACGTCTTAAGAAGGAACTGGATTCGATTATAGGTAACGGGTATGCCGTTATGTATATTATTGCCCAAAAACTGGTTTGGAAGTCGGTTGAGGACGGTTATCTTGTAGGTTCCCGTGGCTCGGTAGGATCTTCACTTGCGGCATTTATGGCAGGTATTACGGAAGTTAATTCACTTTCGGCACACTACAGATGTCCTAAGTGCCACTATGTTGATTTTGATTCCGAGACGGTTAAAGCCTATGTAGGAAATGCCGGATGTGACTTGCCGGATGCGGTATGTCCCGTGTGCGGAGAGGCGCTTGTTAAAGACGGCTTTGATATTCCTTTTGAGACCTTCCTTGGATTTGAAGGTGATAAGGAGCCTGATATTGACCTTAATTTCTCTTCTGAATATCAGTCAAAGGCTCACAAGTATACGGAAGTTATTTTTGGTGCAGGCCAGACTTTCAGAGCAGGTACCGTTACAGGTCTTGCGGACAAGACGGCTTACGGATATGTTAAGAATTACTATAAAGATCATGAGGCCGACAAACGTAAGTGTGAGATGGAACGAATTGCCATGGGATGCATGGGTGTTCGTCAGGGAACAGGTCAGCATCAGGGAGGAATTATTGTTCTTCCCAACGGTGAGGATATTAACTCTTTTACACCGGTTCAGCATCCGCCGAAGGATGAGTCGATAATAACAACACACTTTGATTATCACTCAATTGACCATAATCTTCTTAAACTTGATATATTGGGACATGATGATCCCACAATGATACGAATGCTTCAGGATTTAACGGGAGTTGAACCTACGGAAATACCTCTTGATGATAAAAAGGTTATGTCCCTGTTCCAGAATACGGATGCCCTTGGAATTAAGCCTTCCGATATTGACGGTACGAAAACAGGTTCCCTCGGTATTCCGGAATTCGGAACCGCATTCGTCATTGAGATGCTTATGACCACAAAGCCTCAGACCCTTTCGGATTTAATAAGAATTTCCGGACTGGGTCACGGTACGGACGTATGGCTTGGAAATGCCGAAACAATTATTAAAGAAGGTAAGGCTGACCTTGCCCATTGTATATGCTGTCGAGATGATATTATGATTTATCTTATTTCCCAGGGAATAGATCCTTCCAAGTCCTTTAAGATTATGGAAGCTGTTCGTAAAGGTAAGGTAGCAGGCGGCAAATGCAAGGAATGGGCAGAATGGAAGGAAGATTTGCTGGCTCATAATGTGCCGGACTGGTATATAGAGTCCTGCGAGAAGATTAAATATATGTTCCCTAAGGCACATGCTGCCGCATACGTTATGATGGGCTGGAGAGTAGGATGGTTTAAGATTAATTATCCTCTTGCTTATTATGCGTCATTCTTTTCAATAAGAGCGAAGGCCTTTGATTATGAAAAAATGTGTATGGGTCCAGGACCTGTTGCAGGGTATATTGAGGAACTTAAAAAAATAGAGAAGCCGTCGGCAACTGAAAAATCTTTATTAAGAGACCTTCATATTGTGCAGGAAATGTATGCCCGGGGATTTGAATTTATGCCTATTGACGTATATAGAGCATCTGCCAGACGTTTTCAGATTATAGACGATAAGATTATGCCTTCATTTACTGCAATTGCCGGTGTTGCCGAAACAGCTGCGGATTCTATTGTGGAAGCGGCCAAGTGCGGTGAGTTTACGTCCCGTGACGACTTTAGAGACAGGACGCATGTTTCCGGTACAATTATCGAAACTATGGTAAGACTCGGTATTCTTTCGGATATTCCGGAATCAAATCAGATATCTTTGTTTGATTTTATTTAGGAAGAATTAATTAGAATAAAAAAGTGCTTGCATTAACGAACACTTTATAATAAAATAAGCAAGTGCGATTGAGCACCATGGCTGATTGGTCAAGCGGTTAAGACGTCGCCCTCTCACGGCGAAAACAGGGGTTCGATTCCCCTATCAGCTGTAAAGAAAACACCATTTATACGGAAACTGTTCCGGGTAAATGGTGTTTCTTATTGCAAAGTTATATTTTTAATTAAGGAATTATATCGTACGCATCATTCCATGCATTGTATCCTTCGATTTTAAGAAGAAGCGCCTGGCCTCCGACTCTGGTATTGTTATATATTTCGTGGGGAACAAGATAGCCGTCTGTTTCGTCATCAAGGCAGACTATATAAAGAGGTGCCTGATTTCTGTATCGTCTCGTCATCTTGTCACTTACTACAACATCCCTAACTTTGAACTTATCGTTCTTAACCTGCCTGATTTTCCCATTATTGATGCATTGCAGAAGAAGACCTATTAAGATGGCAATTCCCAGAACAATACCATCGGGAAGGTACGCCTTTTTATAGACTTCCTTTGCGGCTTTGTTACCGGCGCCGCGTTTTGCAATAAATTCTTCTTCAGCGGTTTCTTGATATCTTAACAATTCGGTTGAGTAAGCATATTCAGTATCAAAGATGTCAGGATTTTCGTCGACATACTCGTCCATATGTCGTTCGGTCATTCGCTTAACGACGTCTGCGGATTTGGCATGTCTGGTAAATCCGGCTGCCCTTGTAAACGCTTCGTCAGCTTCCTTCGAATACAGAGCGGGAGGAATTGCGAACATAATAATTATTGTAACAATTGCCAAAACAATCAATGCGATATGATATTTTCTTTTGCCGTATGCTTTGCCGTAGGCAATAACTTTTGACTTTTCCGATTCGGTAGCTTCACGCCACATATTTTTCTCCTTCTACGCTATAAATGATATACAACGAATACATATTATCATATTGCCGATAATTATTCAAAATCCTTTAAACAGTGTCATGCGTAAGATAGCTATTGGTACAATACTTTTTATGAAAGGCTATGGGTTACGTATTTGGCCAATTTAGCTCGATTTACGTAATCTTTTTGCACTTAAACCGGGCTGAGGGGTACGTATTTGGCTTATTTTGGTCGATTTACGTAATTTTTTTGCACTTAAACCGGGCTGAGGGGTACGTATTTGGCCAATTTAGCTCGATTTACGTAATCTTTTTGCGCTTAAACCGGGCTGCGGGGTACGTATTTGGCCAATTTAGCTCGATTTACGTAATCTTTTTGCGCTTAAACCGGGCTGTAGGGTACGTATTTGGCCAATTTAGTGCGATTTACGTAATCTTTTTGCACTTAAACCGGGCTATGGGGTACGTATTTGGCTTATTTTGGTCGATTTACGTAATCTTTTTGCACTTAAACCGGGCTGAGGGGTACGTATTTGGCTTATTTTGGTCGA
>JAZUIS010000070.1:0-2787 GCA_045642345.1 Lachnospiraceae bacterium | reverse complement strand
ATACCGTTTACCAAAAAGGCAAATCCAAAGGTAATTGCTATCGCCCAGACATAGCTTATGGGCGCCACATACGTTTTAAATGATACCATATCAATTCTGATTGTGTACATAATAAATGCATGCAGTGCTTTTCCCAGAGGCAGTCCCACCAAAGCTCCTATTGCGGTAAGTACCAGATTTTCTCTAAATACATAAGAAGCAGTTTCTCCCGGATAAAAACCAAGTACCTTGATTGTCGCAATCTCACGTATGCGCTCCGTAATATTAATATTGGTCAAATTATAAAGAACTATAAGTGCCAATGCTCCGGCACACATAATTACAATAAGTACGATAAAGTCCATGCCGCTCATCATTGTATCGATTCGCTCACGTAAATCATCAATAATTGAAACGCTAAGTACATAGTCAAAGGAAGCTATCGCGGCGCCAAGCTTATGCAAGTCATCTTTGCCATTAATCCATGCTGTATTATAAGAATCAAGTGTATTATCTTCCGGCAGATACACGTAACTGTACACGTAGTTCTCACATATTCCCGAAACAACACACAATCGCTCATTAAGATCAGAATCACGAAGTTCTATGGTATCACCTACATTAATTCCAAGATTTGATGCAAAACGTGCGCTTATTACCGCCTCATTTTCCGTAGGATAATCAATGGGAATACCATCCTCCGTCCTAAGCACCAGGAACTTTAATAAGTCATCTTTATTCTGAGGCAAAACGGAAGTTACCGTCTTAAACTCACCGTTAAAGTATGCATCTACTGATTCTTCCCTGGTAAATGCCGCACTTTCCAGCCCTTCGCAGGAAAGCACCTCTTCAATTTTAGTATTATCAAAATCATCGGAAAACGTGACACTTATGTCATATTTTTGGATTGTAGTATATTGTCTGTCCGCTATACCCTTTATGGAATCACCGATACCAAAACCTGTAAGCACCAGCGCGGTACAGCCGCCGATTCCAAGTACCATCATGAAGAATCGTTTCTTATATCTTAAGATATTTCTTGCGGTAACCTTATGCAGAAATTTCATATGTTTCCACAAAGGAGTAATGTATTCAAGGAACACACGCTTACCGCTTTTGGGTGCCTTGGGACGAATAAGATTCGCAGGCACATCCTTTAATTCATAAATCACGCTAAAATATGCCGATCCCACCGCACAAAGCATAGCAGCCGCCACCGACAGCACCGCAACAATGGTTACCGATTTATATTCAATGGTCGGTCCCATGTTGTACATAATGTTATATCCCTGCCAGATAGCCTGAGGCAGGAAGTAAGTACCTGCAAGATATCCTCCCGCGGCACCTATAAGAGCGGCCGAGCCTGCATAAAATGTATACTTGTTCAGAATAGAAAACGAAGAATATCCTAACGCCTTCAAAATACCTATCTGGGTTCTTTGTTCTTCAACCATTCTGTTCATGGTAGTCATACAGATAAGCAGCGCCACCAGGAAGAAAAATATAGGAAATACATTAGCCACCGACGCAACTATATTAGTGTCCGATTCATAACAGGCATAACCCACATTTGTCTTACGGTTAAGTGAATAGCTAAGGGGTTCCTCTATATCTTCAAGTTCTGCCCTTGCATCATCAAGTTCTTTTTGGGCATCGGCAACCTTTTCGTTATATTCCTTAAGACCGTCTTCGTATTCGGCATAACCCTCTTCCCATTCCTTACGGGCATCATCTAATTCCGCTATACCGTCATTTATTTCTTTTTCATGCTCTTTAATTGTTCTTCGAGCTTTACTTATCTCATTGCGTCCGCTGTCAATCTGGGCAAGACCGGCCTCAATCTGCTGCCTTCCTATTAAGAAGTCCGCAAGAGGCACAACTCCGGATATATATCCCAGTTTGAGTTCATTAAGCTTATTATTGGCCTCCACCTCGGAATCATTCAGCTTTCTTTCCTGGGAAGATAACTTCTTCTTGGCATCCTCTATGTCCTTAAGTCCATCGTCAATTTCCTTTTGGGCATCTTCTATCTTTGTACGGCCCTCCTCCAATTCCTCAAGGGCATCATCAAGTTCCTTCCTGCCGTCGGCGGATTCCTTGTCAAACTCCTCCCGGGCATCATCAAGTTCTTCCTTTGCTTCATCGTATATGCGGTCAAAGCGTATACTTGTTACTTCATCTGCCAATTCTTCCATGGAATCTTCCTTGGACTCAATATAATCATCATACTCATCGGTATATGCCCCAAAATCATTCCTTAGTTTAATGAAAATCTCCGAATAATAATCCGCATCAAAAATATCCTCCGGTACATAAATGAATCCCGATACTTTACCTGTTCCTATGGAAGTGGTTCCACGCTCAAAATTAATATAGTAAGGGCTTCTTGCAATACCTACGACCTTCAAAGTATGCTCTTTTAGAAGGTCAAGAGTATCTTCGGAATTATTGTCGGTAACGTTGATAACATCACCGACTTTTACGTTTATCATGTAATTATCTATTACGCATTCATCTGTGTTCTTGGGCATACGACCCTCAACCATATAAAGCTTATTAATCGATGAAGTGATTGAGTGAAGCTTATATATTATTTCTTCTCCGCCTTCCTTCTGGCACAATGCGTCCACAAAGTATGATCCTTCGGCACTTTCAATGTCGGAAATGTCAAGATTCATAATGTACTCCGGAGTATCCTTATCAAATCCTATTGTTGATAAAAATCGATAATCAAAGAATGAAGAATTCTTAAGATATGTATCAAGAGTCTTAATCATTGCAGGTTTGGTACACTTAAGGCCTCCGTAA